>JAHJIN010000147.1 GCA_018823415.1 Chloroflexota bacterium
GCACATCTTGTGGGGGCCTCCGGGGAGTAATGTCTCACAATCTCGAAGGCCCAAGTTTGCACCTTCCCGCTCACTTTGTCAACCGGGGGAGGCCAAAGGTCAAATTTCCATCTACTGAGATTGGTTGCCTGGTACATTGGCGAGGTTTCGACGCGCTGCTTCTCTATGTACCAGTTCCCAGTTTACCGATTGCCGAATCCCGCTCCGCTACGGGAACTCGTGTATGAATCACCCTGCGAGTAAGCATGACGATTCTCGCCTCACCTCCTTCATTTGAGGCCCGGTGCCGGCACGTCGGAAGCTGATGACGACCCGGCCAGCCGCCCGGCCCGATGCTCAATGAACGCCAGGAGCTCATCCAATTCGCGCACGTAGGTCTCCTCCCCGGTGCCGGCGTGCTGCACCCAGCCCCGCCAAGCTGGTGTATCCTCTTCTTCCCGCCAGATACGGACGACGAACGAGTGGTTGCGTATTGTTTTTTCCATGACCCACCCCACAAAAAAACTGCTATCCGTTGCTGGATAACAGTATAGCACACGAGCGTCTCTGAAACGTCTCTGATGGATGAGCCGGGGGCCAACCTTGGGCTCATTTTGGGTCTGGCGAGCGGCTGCCGCGCGTGTGAACCTCGTGCCCGGCCTGCCGCAGGGCCGCCAGATCACGCTTGATAGTGGCGCGACCGACCCTCAATGCCGTCGCCAGATCATCCACGGTGGGGGCCGCGCCCTGCTTCGCGGCTTGGGCCAGTAAACGACGGATCTGCCCCTGCCGGCGGGTCACCTTGTCGAGGGCTTGATCGTCTTCCGGCGCGGCGATTGTCCAGATCACGTCCACAACCTCGTCGTCGCGGAGAGGCCGGCCGGTAGGAGCGTCGGCCCGGGCCAGGCGAATGGTTTGCCATTGGGGCGGCGTAGGCAAGCGACCAGTGCGGTACGCCGTCACGATGGCCCGGTTCTCCGGCACGTTCTCCAGGAAAGAATGGCGCAGGTCGGGATCGCTGATGCGGTTAGCCACGGTTGTCAAGAGTTGATGGGCGCGCTCCAGATCAGAGAGGGGCGCCTGGGGACCTTGCATCACGTGGACGATCTGGGCGCGCTCAAAGCAGGCTGTTTTCAGCCGGTCCAGCATGCCGGGTTCCTGTTCCAAAGCCGCGAGCGCTTCGGTGGAGAGGCGCAACGCTGTCTCGTGGTCTCCCAGGCGGGAATGGGCCAGTGCCAGGTGCGACAGTTGCTCAGCCCGATCCAGCATTTGCATGTGGGTTTCTGCCATGGTGACGGCCTGCTGGAACCAGTCGTGGGCCTGTTGAGGATCACTCTGGTCCAGGGCGATTTGACCCAGCAGTCCCAGGATCTCGATCTCAAAGTTGGGATTGCTCGCTTGGCGACCGAGCTCCAGCGCCCGCCAAGCAGATTGATATGCTTGTTCCAAGTTGCCCAGGCCTCGGTAGTTCCGCCCTTGCCAGAATAAGCAAGTAGACTCTTGCCCACGGGCACCCACATCGACGAGAAAAGCCAGCATTTCTGCCAACGCCGATTGTGAGGCGTGGTAATCGCCCAGAGAAGTGCAGGCAAAGGCCACATTGCCCAGGGAAAGACTGGCCCGGTACAGATTGCCAATCTCGGAGGCGATACGTCGGCATTCCTCAAAGCAGGCCAGGGCCTGGGCATAGTTGCCGGTCAGCGCCAAGTGCAAGCTGCCCAGCATGTTGAGCGTTAGGGCTTCGCCGTCCCGGTCACCGGCCTCGTGGAGTAGGGTCTGCGCTTCCTCGGCCGCTGCCCGGCAGCGGGCCACATCCCCCATACGGAACCAGGCCCAGGCGACTGTTCTCAAGCAAATACCAAGCAGTCCCAACTCGCCAGCAGTACGGGCCAGAAGGGTCGCTTGGTCAAGCAATGTCAGTGCCTGATCGGGTTTTCCAGCCAACACTTGCCACCAGCCCTGGCGATAATACGTGCGGGTCTGGCGTACTGGGTCATCCAGTTCCTTCGCCAGGTGCAGCATCTCGGCCAGAACCTCGGTCTGGATCTCCCGGCGCCCCAATATTTCCAGCACCTGCTCCTGCCGGGCCAGCACATCCCAGCGGACGGCCGGGGCTTGGCCCACCAGCACCAGTGCTCGCTCATAGCAAGCCAGTGCCGCCGGGTAGTCATAGATACCTTCAGCGCGCTCCCCGGCCTGCAGCATATAGGCCAGGGCCTTCTCCGGCACGCCGCCTCGATCAAAGTGCTGGGCCAGGGCTTCTACCCGATCCGGGTGCAGGTCCTCCAGGTCCTCTCCGGCCCGGACATGGAGTTGCCGTCGCTCATCAAAGGATAACGCACGGTAGACGGCCCGGCGTACCTGGTCGTGGGTAAAGGTATATGCGGCCGGCCCCTCAGCCAAAAAACGCCGCCGCACCAGGTCGCTCACAGCAGCCAGGACTGCCTGGCGATCCAGACGACCAACCTGGGCCAGGATCGCCAGGTCAAAATCGCCGCCCAGGACTGCGCCCGCGTTCAACACAGCGCGCGTGGGCGCGTCCAGCCGCGCCAATCGCCGGGCGATGACCTGGGTGACGCTGGCCGGCAGGGGCAGTTCGGCGTAATCGACGGTGGTTTCATCCCAGCGAGTGCGCCAAGCGCCGGCCGCATCACGGGTCAGGAGGCCCTCATCGCGCAGGGCGCGCAGAGTCTCCAGCAGGAACAGAGGGTTGCCCTGCGTCTCGGCATAGAGCCGGGCCTCGAAGCGGGGGGCCTCGGCCGCCAGGCCCAGGCTGAGACGCACCAACTCGCCAGCGGCAGCAGCGTCCAACCGCTCCAGGACGAGCCGGTCCCAGAGGCCAGCCTTGTCCAGCATTTGCAATGCCTGCCAGATGGCTGGTCGCTCCCGGGCCTCGCCACCCCGGTAGCTGCCAATGACCAGTATGGGACTATGGCCCAGATGGGGCATCAGGTGGGTCAGCGCGGCCAGGGTAGACTCGTCGGCCCAGTGGAGGTCTTCTAGGATGAGCAGGTGGGGAGTGATTTGCCCCAGGGCCAGGATGACCTGGGCCAGGGCGTCCAGCAGGCGCGCGCGGTCTTGTGCTGGCCCCAGGGATACGTGGGGAGGCAGCGCATCACGCGGCAGCCCGGCGGTCAGGGCCGGAATGAGCCCGCCGGCGGCACGCAACTCGATGCCGGGAACCATCTCGGCCAACTGGCCGGCCCGCAACGGCGAGAGCGCCGCGCCCAAGGCCTCAGTCAGGATGCCATAAGGGGACGCCGGGGCCAACTCTAGCCCTCGGCCCCGGGCCACCGGCATCCCACGCCAGGCAGCACCCTGGGCGATGTCCTGCAGGAGCCGAGTCTTGCCTACGCCGGCCTCGCCCTCCACCAACACCAGGCCGCCGTGTCCGGCCAGGGCTTGCTCCACGTGCCGTAGCAACGTCGCCCGCTCGGCCTGCCGGCCCACCAGAGGCAACACGGCACCCTCTTTGTGGACTGTCGACTGAACCGAATGTGTCAGATCCTCGGCCAGGGCTGCAATCTGCCGGGCCAGGGCCGTGGTTTCCGGTGCCGGCGCCACACTCAACTCGTTCATCAGGAAGATCTGGCAGCGCTCGTATTGTTTCAACGCTTCGGGGAGCCGGCCCAATTGCTGGCACAGCTGCATTATCTCGCGGTGGGACTCTTCTCGCAGGGGATCCTCGGCGACTAGCTGGCGAGCGTAGCCCAGCGCTTCCTCGTAGGCCCCCTGGGCCGCGAGCCCGGCCACCAGTCGTCCCAGCACGTCCAGGTATCGCGTCCGCAACTGCTCCCGCTGGACGAGGCCCCAATCGTCATAGACACCGGGCAGAAAATCACCACGATACAACGCGACTGCGTCGCGTAAAATCCCAAATTCCAAATCCCACGCTTCGCGCCCAATTGCCAGTCCACCACGTTGGGGTTTAGAGTTTAGAGTTGGGGATTTGATAAAATCGTCCACATCCAGCCAGACCGGGGCGGCCGGGTTGAACTGCACGGTTTGAGTATCGGCCAGGAGAAAGGGGATCGGGGAGGGCAGATCGTCCAGGGAGCGGCGGAGTTGCCAGAGGGCCTGGCGCAGCCGGCGGCGGGCGACCGGGTCCGGCAGATCCGGCCAAAAGGTGCCAGCCAGCAACTCGCGCGGATGAGGCCGGTCCCGGAACATGACCAGGTAGGCCAGCAGGGACCGGGCGACAGCGCCGGCAGGAGGCGGCAAGGGCTGGTCGTCCCAGGCCAGGTCCAGACCGCCCAAGAGTTGGATGCGTAACAGGTCACGCAAAGCGGTCATGTGTCATTCCGATCAGATGGGTGTTGTCCGGTAGGCATCGTCTTAAAGTTTCACATTCAGCTTGCACAAATAGTATACCACATTCCGGGCCGGCATGACAACAAGGGGCCCGCTTCCTGGTGGAAAGGGGCCCCTGAAATCGCGAATCCGTCAAGGCTATGTCAGCAGCAACTAGAAAAACACCTCGGCCAGGTGATACAGGTCCAGGTCCACGGTCTTGGTTTGGCCCACGGCGTCGGCCAGACGCACCGCGACCACCTGCCCGCCCTGGATAGCCGGCATGTAGCCCCAGCGCCCCTCCCGCACATAGTCCACGGCCGTCACACCCAACCGCCCGGCGTTGATGCGGTCGTTGAGCGAGGGGCTGCCGCCACGCACCAGGTGGCCCAATACCATCACCCGGGTCTCCAGGCCCGTGCGATGTTCGATCTGTTCAGCCACCTGCGGCCCCACGCCCCGGTCCTTGAGCAGGATGTGCCCGAACTCGTCTTTTTCCAACGCTGCCTCGTCCACATCGGTCTGCATCCTGACGCCTTCCGACACCACCACCAGGCTATACCGTTTGCCCAGCGCCCAGCGGCGCAGCAGGTGGTCGCAGAGGCGCTTCATGTCCACCGGCACCTCGGGGATGAGGATGAAATCCGCGCCGCCGGCCATGCCGCCAACGAGGGCCACCCAGCCGGCGTCCCGGCCCATCACCTCCACCACCATGACGCGGCGATGCGCCATTACCGTGGTGGTGAGTTTGTCCAGGGAATCCATGACGATGGTCACGGCCGTATCAAAGCCGATGGTATAATCCGTGCCCGTGATGTCGTTGTCCATGGTCTTGGGAATGCCCACGCAGGGCAGCCCTTCCTCGTCGGCCAGCCGGGCCGCCACACCCAGGGTGTCGTCGCCGCCGATGGCGATGAGGGCATCCAACTCCCACGCCTCAAACTTGGCGCGGCAGCGAATCACGCCGCCCTCATGCTTGTAGGGGTTGGTGCGCGAGGTACCCAGGATGGTGCCGCCCAGGTTGACAATATCGGACACGCTGTCGTGCGTCAGCGGCTCGGCAATGCCCTCCAGCATGCCCAACCAGCCTTCCTGGATGCCCAATACCTCGTCGCCGCCCTGCAAGGCCCGGCGAACCACGCCGCGAATGGCCGAGTTCAGGCCCGGGGCGTCGCCGCCGCCGGTCAATACTCCGATTTTCATATAGCCTCCTTTGAGTTACGAATTGCGAGTTATGTCATCGGACGGTGATTGGCCCGATGGTGAAATGGTCGGCTCCGCCGCCGGTGCCTTGCGTAGACAGGCGCTTGCCGTTGCGCGATTTGATCAGGCCCACATGCAGCGAATAGGCGCCAGCCGGAGCCGCATCGGTCGGGACCACCGCCTCGTCGCGCAGGACCATGCCCGACTGCCAGAGCGTGGTGGCGAATCGCCCGGCCAGCGGCGCATTGTCCCACTGGCCCCAGGTGCGCCCCTGCTCGTCGACCAGATGGGCAAAGACGCGATAGTCTTCGCCAATGGCGCCGCGACAGGCCCAGTACAGGGTCAGCGTGAGGGGCTGCCCGACCGCGACGGTCGAGTCCGCCAGATCGTAGCCCACGCAGGCGATGGCCGGCCCAAAGGACACGTCCAATGGGTGCGACAGGTCCGGTGCGCGTCGCGAGATGAGCCGCGCCGGCAAATCCGGGTTGGCATAGACGCCGGCATAGGGCATGCCGTCGATCCAGGCGATGTGAGCCGGCTGATGGGACCGGAACCGGTCGATGACCCAGGGCTCGGGCACGTTGCGCAGTGCATCGGCATAATACAGGACAATGTAATCCGTCACGTACTGGGTATCGGTGGTCAGCGGCACCACGAAACCGGGAAACTCGGCCCCCAACGCCTGGGCCATGTGCGAAGCCACCACCACGTCAGCCGGGTCAGCGTGAGTCGCCGCTAAATAGTCGGCGGCCTGATCCAATCCCTCGCCCCAGCCCACGGCATAGGCCCAGGCGGCTGTCCGGGAACCACCCAGGAGCGGGTTGTACACGGCCAAATAGTACGGGTGCCAGGGCAGCCACACCAGCGTGGTCAGGAACAGCAGCGCGAGGCTGAGGCCCAGCACCCAACGCCTAGCTGCCAGACGCAGGCGGGGGACGCGTCGCGCGATCCAGCGCAGCACCGCCCACCAGCCCCAGGCCGCCAGCACGTCCAGAGCCAGCAAGGCCGGCAGGATGTAGCGGTCCTGCTTTTTGGCACCCAGGGTCATCATGATCCAAAATCCGGCCAGGTACACGGTCAGCAGCAGGACCGCGCCCACTCGAGGCTCGCGCCACCGTCGCATGGAAACCAGCCCGGCGATAGCTGTCAGCGCCAGGCCCACCAGCGTCCAGGGCGTGGCGCGCAGGCCCAGCACCCAGGCATAGAACGAGGCGTCCAGGTCCCGGCCCGGCGTGCCAAAGGCATACGACCCGCCTTCGTGGGCCTGGGTAACGCCGGCGCCCACCGCGCCCACCAGCGTCTCAAACGCCTGGGCCGGGTTGGGCCATGCCAGCAGCAGCACCCCCAGCCCCACCACCAACGCGATCAGCATGACCGCCAACACCATCAGCAGCCACCGGCCTCGGGCCGGCGCGACCAGGGCACCATAGGCCGCCACAACGGCGGCAAACGGCCACAGAAACAAGGCCGGTGTCTTGGTGAGCAGGGCCAATGCCGCGCACGCCCCGGCCAGCAGCAGGCTCCAGGAGCGTTGTCGCCCTTGGGCAACGGTGGCGCGGACGAGGGCCAGGGCCGCCAGGAGCATGAATGCCCCCAGTAGCGCGTCTACGCCCGCCACGCGGGACAGTCCGACGAAATACGGGTCCAGGGCCAGGGCCAGCGCCGCCAGTAGCGCCGCCCGGCGGCCCCAGAGCGGGATCAGTAGCCAGTACGCAATAGTCACGGCCAGGCTGGTGAGCAGAGCCGTGAACCACGCGGTCTGTCCCAGGAGCACGATGGTATCCGAGTACGCATGTTGGCCGGGCGCGGGACCACCGGCCAGGGCACTGGTCACAAAGGCCGTGGTCCCAAATCCCACCAGGGGCAGCGGCATGGGCAGCAGGCCGGGCAATGCGCTGGCCGGCGCGCCGATGGTATCGCCATAGACGCTGCGCCACAGCAGGCCCGCGTCGCCCTGAGCCACGCCGCTCACGAACCAGACGGATCGCTCCAGCCATGTGGGCTCGTCGGCCGTGACGAATGACCCCAGCGAGACGACGCGCGGCAACAGGGCCACCAGCAGCACCAGCAACGGCGCCCAGCGCCACCACCCGGCCCGGCGCGCGCTCACTGCGACGCTCCCACCGTCACTGTGCCCAGCACCAGGCTGTCCTGCCCTGACTCGGGACTCGATATCCAGAGGCGCTTGCCAGTCTTTTGGTTGTACAGGCCCACGTGCAACTCGTACTCGCCGGGCGGCGTGGCCGGATCGATGGCAAGCTGGATGTCGTCGCGGACCACCAGGCCCGGCATCCACCACGAAGTGGGAAACAGTCCGTGGACCGGCACGCCATCCCATTGCCCCCAGCGCTGGCCGGTGTTGGGGTCAATCAGGTGAGCAAACACCGTATAGTCCTGCCGCACGTAATTGACGCAACGCCAGTACAGGCTCAATGCCAGTTCGTCGCCGGGCGACGCTGGCCCCAGGCTGCCGTCATAACCCTGGAACGCCATGTTTTTGCCCAGCATGGTGGGCTGCTCGTGTTGGATGGCCGGCATCTGCCACGACAGCCACCCGCGCGGCGTGTCGGTGAGCTGATAGACCCGGACATACGGAATGCCATCCAGATAGACGATATGCACCGGCTTCTGGTCGGCGAAAAAGCCCTGCAGGCCCACCGTCGTGGGGTCATGCCGGATCGAACCCTCGTTGACCACGGCATAATCGGCCAGGGGCAGCGTCTCGGGCGAGAGCCACAACACCACGCCGGGCGTATAGGCCCCTACCCCGGCGTCGTAACTGGCGACCGTCACCAGGGCCGCCGGGTCTGGTTGCGCGTTCAGATAGGCAGCGCCCAATTCGTTGCCCTCGCCCCAGCCAGTGAGATAGGCCCAGTTGGCCGCCGGCGACCCGCCGACCAGTGGGTTCTGATAAGCGAAATAGTGCGGGTGCAGCCGAAACCACCACAGCGAGACGACGAGGATCAGGCCCACGGCAGCCCAGTTCAACCAGCGCCATGACCAGTTGCGGGCCTGGGCGAACCAGCTCACGAACCGGGCCAACGCCCAGGCGGCCAGCACATCCAGCGCCAGCAGGGCCGGCAGGATATAACGCTCTTGCTTTTTGGCCGCCAGGCTCATCATCACCAGGAACAGCACCGCGTACACCAGCAGGCTCAACATGAGGGTGGTTTCGAGCCGCCAGCGGCGCCGCCCGGCATCGCTGACCAACAGACCCACAGCCAGCAGCACCAGCGGCATGGTCAGCGGCGTCAAGCGAAACGCGAGCACTACCCAGTAATACAGCAAGCCCGGGTCCAGGATGAATTGGCCCATGAAATAGCTGGCGCTCTCGTGCGGGGTAGTGACCACAGCCTGCAGGTTGTGGACCAGCCGCAGCACCGTGGTGATGGGGTCTTGCCACGCAGCCGGCCACAGGCCCAGGAACGCGCACACACCGGTGACGGCCCACAGCACGGCCATGAGCAACCAGCGCCGGCCGCTCCACCCGGCCGGCCGGTCGGTGAGCAGGCAAAACGTCACATAGCTACCCAGGATAAGCATTGTGAACGGGACGAGAAACCCGGCCGAGGTCTTGGTCAAAAAGGCCAGGGCCATCAACGCACCGGCGCCCAGCAACGCCAGCCAGCGCGACGGGTCGGCCATGTATACCAGCAACAGCAATGCCGACAACAGCATGAACCCGGCCAGGGCCGCGTCTACCCCCACCACGCGCGACAGGGCCAGGAAATACGGGTCCACCGCCAGCAACAGTCCGGCAAACAGCGCCGTCATCTCGGCGCGGGGGCCGCTGCCCACGATGGTCAGCCGGCGCACCAGCAAATACGCCGCCGCCACCGTCAGGGCCGACACGACGGCGGTGAACCACCCGGCCACGGCGATCATCTCGGGGAGCAGGTGATTCAGGTGCGGCGGGAACCAGATGACCCAGCCGGATTGCGCGATGCCCGTGATGACCTCGGGCTGCCCGGTGGCCGTATAATAGAGCCACAGCAGCGCGCCGTGCCCGATGAGCGGCGGCACGCCGGGATGCGCGCTCTGAAACGCCGCCGACATGTCGCCGTGGGTCAGGCCATAGATGCACCGGATCGAGTTGAGCAGCCAGAATGGCTCGTCGTGGGTGACATAACTGCCCAGGCCGATGACGCGGGGCAGTAGGGCCAGCACAAAGAGGAGGCCGGCGATAACCCACGGACTGCGGAGTCGCGCGCTCATGGTCGCCCCCCGATGGCAATGGGCGTCAGGACCACAGCATCGCCGCCGCCAGTAACGGGCAGGCGCTGCATGGTGGCCGGGTCATACAGGCCCACGGCCAGTTGATAGGCACCGGGCGGCGTGTCGGCCGGAACGACGAGCGTGTGCTGGTCCACAATCACGTCGCCGGGCTGCCACCACGACGTGGGATAGAACCCGTTGGCCGGGGGATCGTCCTGGCTGGCGACCCAGGCGCCGTCGCCATCGAGCAGGTGGTTGAACACGGTATAGTCCTTTTCGACCGGCGCCAGGCAGCGCCAGTAGAGGGCAATTTGCAGAATTTGGGATCCGCTTTGGTCCACAGAACGCTGTGCGTAGCCCAATAGCTCGACCGCATCACCCAAACGGGCGTTCACCGGCTGGTAATGGCTGGACAGGTCCGGCGTCTTGTCGCTGGCGATGACGGCCGGGTACGCGCTGATGTCGGCCGGCAGCGTGTGGGTCACGGCGTAGCGCAGCCAGGCCTGGGCGATGGCTTCTTCTGTGGCCGGCGCCGGGTCAACCAGCAGCACGGCCGGCGGCCCGGCCCATTCGACCTGAAAGAGAATGCCCTCGCCGACGTGGACCGGCTGCAATACCGAGTACGGCCCCAGATCGGCCTGCTGGCGCAATGCCTTGCGCAGCGGCTTGAGGGCCGGGCGCTTGAGCACCAGCCAATCGTTGTGATAAAAGTGCGTCACGGCAAAACGGCGCATGAACGCCTGGATGGTACGGGCGTCGTCGGACGGGATCATGACAGCGCGGCGGTGGTCCGAATACCAGTGCAGGTTTTCCACGTCCCAGGTCATGACGATGGCCTGCGGGTCCGTGTGCGCTGCCATCCAGGCAAAATCATAGAGCCGGGGGTCCGCCACCTCGGTCTGGCTACGGCTCACCTGCCCCACCAGATCGATCACCTGCGCGCCTTCGACCACCAGCACCGGTGCCAGCCCGATCATCAGCGCGACGACCGTCGCCCGGCGCCGCAAGGGCGTGGCCCATAGGGCCGGCCCCACCTCCCACGCGGCCCAGCCGATAAGCACGGCCCACAGCGGCAAGATGCTGGAATAGTACATAAAGTACTGGGTGCCGGGCCAGATGCTCATGGGGCTCTGGAACAGGCTCGCCAGCATAAAGACCAGGGTATACACCACCACAGCCGTCAACGGCGAGGCGCGCCAGACCGCCAGCCCGGCCGCCGCCACGAGCAATGCCAGGACCGGCCAGGTCAGATATTCGCTCAGCAGCGCCAGCATCCAGACCAGGTTCTCGCCCACGCTGGTCGCATAGTCGCCCGGGGTATGCGTGGCCCAATACGCCTGAGCCGTGGGCGGCGTAACCGAGAAACGCGCCTCATAGTTGGGCGCCCATTGGGTGACAGCGCCGGTGGCATGGAACACCGTGCCGAAATTCGATAGGTTGTAGGCGATGAGCGGGCTCGCCACCGCCAGAAATACCACCGATGCCAGCACCAGCCCGACCACCAGCCCGCGCGCGCCGGGGCCGGCCGGGCGCCGGCGCCACCACACAACGCCGGCCGAGAGCGCCAGCGCCGGCAGGATCAGCGGCCCTTCCGGGCGCGTCAGCCAGCCCAGGCCGGCCAGCAGGCCCACCGCCGCCCACAGCCCGGCCCACCGCCAGCGTCGCGCCGCCAATGCCTTGCCAAAAGCCCACACCGCCAGGGCCAGGAAGAGGCCATAGACCGGCGACGTGAGGCTGAAGATCGTCTCTTTCCAGTAATGGGCGTTGACCAGCATCACCGCCACGGCGACGGCCCCGGCCATCACCCCGCCAGCGCGCCAGCCCCACAGGAACGTCACCAGCACGCACAGGCCGGCGATAGCCGCCACCACGGCGGCAGCCACCGGCACGCTGGGACCCAGGGCCAGCCACGCCCCGGCGACCAGCGTGGGCAGCAGGGGTCGATGCTGCGCATCCGGCTGCGGCCACCCATCCGGCGCCAGGGCCGGCCACCAGGCGAATTCCAGCGTATAGCCTTGCCCCTTGACGAGTTGATCGGCCATCTCCATCACCAGCACTTCATCGTACAGGGCGCGATGGTTGTGCAGGGCCAGGGCCACGCGGGCCACGCCGGCCAGCAGGACAACGACCAGGATGACAATGAGCAGGTTGCGAGTGGTCATTCGTGTA
>JAHJIN010000148.1 GCA_018823415.1 Chloroflexota bacterium
CACCCGTAGCCCCCATGAGCGAAAAAATCGTGATGGGCAGGCTTGATCCCAGGCGTCCCAATTTCGGTTATTTAGGTGCGTTTTACGCCTCCGATCTCGACTTGACTTTTACCGCACTCTTTCGTCGTGTGCTGTTTGTTATTGTATGCTACGTTCACCTGGTAACATGGTGTTTACCAGCGGCGACCTCGCCCGGCGCCACGGCCTCGTCCGCGACCCATTCCGGCACCGCGTCCAGTCCCTCGGCCCAGGCGCAACCCCAAGCGTTGTCCCAGCCCACCGAGGCGGGAGAAGCGCTGGGGGGCGTTGGGCTGCGGCGTACAATTCCCCAGACCACGCCCGGTCAGCGGTCCCTGCCCGGCTGGCCCGGTTCCATCGAATCTAGGCATGCGTATCACCTCCTTTTCCATGTTCGTGTCATTCGTGATGCTCGCCATCTCCATACGCCATATGCTCGTCATAGGCATCCAGAAAACGATGCAGGATATGGTCCGTGGCGCGCAGGTCCGCCACCCACTCGGTCAGATAACGGTCGCCGGCCTCGGTCAGGCGATAGACGCGCCGGGGTGGGCCGGCTGTGGAATCCGTATCCCACAACGACGTGACCATCTCTTGCTCTTCCAGGTCACGCAATGCCCTGTACAGGGCACTGGTGTCTGTGGGATAATCTTCCAGCCCCAACTCGCGCAGGCCGTCTAGCAGATTATATCCGTGGCTGGCGTCTCGGTGCAGGAGCAGCAACAAGACCGGTTCCACAAAGCGCTGGATCCGGCGTGGGCAAGGCCCGGCTTCGGCTCTGGCCTGCCCTCTATGACAATGTCGACCACGCGGCATGATGGTTACCTCCACGTTGCTTATCTGCACTTGACATGTAGATGTATAACTCATCTATTGTCAATATGCGAATAGAGTATATCGCAAATGGGCCTGTTTGTCAACTGCAAACGGGAAGCCAAACGAGGGCAGCTTGACCGGGCGACGGCGGGGCTGCACAATGCAGGGGCACGGTATTGGCCTGGCAGGCGACCAGCTTGGCGGGGAGGTCCATCGCATAGCCCTCGGCGGCGCGCACGGCGTCGGCCTGGATGGCCCTCGGCCTAAAGGCTACCCGAGCTTTGCGTCCGGGCTTGAGGCAAGTCTACGATGTTGCGTCAGGGACGCATCACGAGAGGCAGGTAGAGCCAATCGATACCTTGCCTACCGCCCGACCAGCGCCACCGGAAAATCCTCTTCCATTACCGCCGCCTTGAAGATGGGGTGCTGCAGGCGCCACTCCTATTCTACCACGGGGGGCACCGTTGCGCAAAACTCTGTACCGCACCCGGTCAAATGGGTCAAATGGATAAATTTGACACCGGTTAGCATATATGCTATAATGATGTCGCATCGCCCGATTGGTGACATATATCGTGAGACCGTACTTGTCGCGCTGGCTTGGCACGTGAGCCGGCCCGAGACGGGCTTGGCGAAACGGTTGCGGCCCCATTCAATAGCCCGACACTACCGTCCACACCCGCAGGGGGCTGCACCGGACACTGCGTGCGTCGGACAGCTCTTTCGACGAGAGACTTGGGATATGCGCTGCGACAGTCTAGCACGCCCCTCAAGTTTCGCAATAGAGGGTAGCGATGTCTCACTCGCAAGACATGGTCTTTACCCTATACGGAGACTATATCCGTCACCGGGGTGGAGAGGCCTGGACTGGCAGCCTGATCGAGTTGCTGGGCCTTTTCGGGCTGTCGGAACAGGCCGTCCGCTCGACCCTCTCGCGTATGTCCCAGAAAGGCTGGCTGGAAAGCCGCAGGGCCGGCCGCCACAGCTTTTATTCCCCCACTCCCAAATTCCTCAAACTGCTGGAGGAAGGCGCACAACGCATCTTCCAACCTCGCCATGACCCCTGGGACGGGCGATGGCACCTGTTGACCTATTCCATTCCGGAATCCAAGCGCCATTTGCGACGCCGGTTGCGCCGACGCTTGCTCTGGCTGGGTTTTGGCGCGCTGAACCACACGACCTGGATCTCGCCCCGGGACCTGCGAGCCGAGGTGGAGCAAGCAGTGAGCGCCATGCGCGTCCACCCCTACGTGGAGCTCTTTACCGCTGAACACCACGGCTTTGCCAGCGACGAGGAGATTGCGACGCGCTGCTGGGACCTGGAGCAGCTCAGCGACTATTACACTGCTTTCGTTGCTCGCTACGATCCCCCCTTCCAGGAATGCCAGGCCCGCTTGGTGACCAGCGATGGCCCGGAGCCGCAAGAATGTTTTGCACAACGCTTTATGATGGTCCACGAATATCGATCCTCTCCCTACGTGGATCCCAATCTGCCACTTGAGCTGCTACCCGACGACTGGCCGGGCGAGCGGGCGACGCAACTGTTTAGGCAGTACTACGATCTGCTGGTCGAAGAAGCGGACGCTTTTGTGGACGCCATCCTCGCCAAGGCGCCATCAGTGACCAATAGTCAGTAGTCAGATTATCTGGCTACTCAAGAGGAGATGAGATGCAAGAGGTGGTTATCGTCGCAGCGGTGCGGACCCCGGTGGGCCGGCACGGCGGGACCTTGTCCACGGTTCGGCCGGACGATCTGGCCGCGTTGGTCATCAAAGAGGTGGTGGGCCGGGCCGGCATCGCGCCCGATCTCGTCGAGGACGTGGTCCTGGGCTGCACCAACCAGGCCGGCGAGGACAACCGCAACGTGGCTCGCATGGCAGCCATCCTGGCCGGCCTGCCCTTCAGCGTGGCCGGGGTCACGGTAAACCGGCTTTGCGCCTCGGGGCTGGAGGCCGTCAATCAAGCCGCCCGGGCCATCAAGTGTGGTGAGGGCGATGTCTTTATCGCCGGCGGGGTGGAGAGCATGAGCCGGGCGCCGTGGTCGGTGCCCAAGACAGAGCGCGCGTTTCCCTGGGGCAACGTCACCATGTACGACACGACCATCGGCTGGCGTTTCCCCAACCCCCGGATGGAGCAGATCATCCAGTTGGAGGGCATGGGCGAGACGGCGGAGAACATCCACGACGAGACTGGGATCGGCCGCGAGGAGCAAGATGCCTTTGCCCTGGAGAGCCAGCGCCGGGCGGCGGCGGCCATCGAGGCTGGGCGCTTCAAAGACGAGATCGTACCGGTGCCCATCCCCCAGCGCAAGGGGCCACCGCTGCTGGTGGACACCGACGAGCACCCCCGCATCGAGATCGATGCCGATGGGCGGGTGCGGCTGGCGACCAGTGCCGAGGGCCTGGCCCGCCTGCGCCCGGCCTTTCGCGCCGGTGGCTCGGTGACGGCCGGCAGTTCCAGCGGCATCAACGACGGGGCCGCAGCCCTGCTCTTGATGTCAGAAGCCAAAGCCCGTGAGCTGGGCCTGAAGCCCCTGGCCCGCTGGGTGACCTCGGCTGTGGCCGGGGTGAACCCGAGCACCATGGGCTATGGTCCCATCCCGGCCACCCGCAAGGCGCTGGACCGGGCCGGGCTGACCGTTGCCGACCTGGATCTGGTAGAGTTGAATGAGGCGTTTGCGGTCCAGGCGTTGGCCTGCATCCAGGAGTTGGGCCTGGACCCGGCCCGGACGAACGTCAACGGCGGTGCCATTGCCTTGGGGCACCCACTAGGCTGCACCGGCGCCCGGTTGGTGGTTACGTTGCTCCACGAGATGCGGCGGCGGGCGGCGGCCGGGGAACAGATGCGCTACGGCCTGGCCACCCTGTGCGTGGGGATCGGCCAGGGGTGCAGCACCATCTTTGAGCGAGGGGGGTAGGCATGGAACTGGAAGGCAAGGTCGCTATCGTCACCGGCGGCACCCGGGGCATCGGCCGGGCCATCGTGTTGGACCTGGCCGCCAATGGCGCCGATGTGGCCCTCAACTATCGCCAGAGCGCAGACCTGGCCCACGAACTCGCCGGGGCTGTCCGGGAGATGGGTCGTCGCGCGCTGGTCGTCCAGGCTGACGTGTCCAGTTTTGACGATGCCCAGATGATGGTGCAGCAGGCGCTGGACGAGTTTGGCCGGCTGGACATCCTGGTGAACAACGCCGGGATGAACTGGGACGGCGTAGTGTGGAAGATGACCGAGGAGCAGTGGGACCGCGTCATCGACGTGGATTTGAAAGGTACCTTCAACTACACGCGGGCCGCCGCTCCCGTCTTTCGCGAGCGGGGCGCCGGCAAGATCGTCAACATCACCTCCATCAACGGCCTGCGCGGCAAATTCGGCCAGAGCAACTATTCCGCGGCCAAGGCCGGCGTCATCGGGTTCACCAAGGCCTGCGCCCGTGAACTGGGCCGGTACAGCGTGAACGTCAACGCCGTGGCTCCGGGCCTCATCGAGACCGAGATGGTCAAAGACGCACCGGAAAGTGTACGAGACATGGCCCTGGCCGAGATCGTGTTGGGGCGGCTCGGGCTCCCGGAAGAAGTCGCTCACGTGGTCACCTTTCTCTGCACCGAAAAGGCACGGCACATCACCGGCCAGGTCATTCAGGTAGATGGCGGACAGTATATATAGCGGATCGCTCATCGGAAAGGAGTTCACCATGGGATTTCAGCACATCACGTTTGAGAAGCGAGACGGCGTGGCCCGGCTGGCACTGAACAAACCACCCCTGAACGTGCTAGACATTGCCATGATGCGCGAGATCAACTCTGTGTTGGAGGGACTGAACGACGACGCGGCCCACGGGCCGACGGTCAAGGTGTTGGTTTTTGAGGCCGCCGAAGGCAGCAAGGCGTTCTCGGCCGGGGTAGACGTCTCCGAGCACACCGCCGACAAGGTGAAGGAAATGATCGAGGTCTTTCACCGCATCTTTCGCCTGATGGACGGGCTGGAGGTCCCCACGGTGGCGGTGGTGGGCGGCGCGGCGTTGGGCGGTGGGTGCGAGTTGGCGCTCTTTTGCGACATGATCATCGCCTCGGAGCGGGCCAGCTTTGGTCAGCCCGAGATCCAGGTGGGCGTGTTCCCGCCCCTGGCGGCCGTGGCGCTGCCGGGCATCGTCGGCCCCAAGAAGGCGCTGGAGATGGTGCTCATCGGCGACCGCATCCGGGCCGCCGAGGCCGCGCAACTGGGCTTGGTCAACAAAGTCGTGCAGCCGGAGGAGCTGCAAGCAGCCGCCGACGAGTTCGTGGGCAAGCTGGCCAAGCTCAGCGGGGCCGTGCTGCGCCTGACCAAGCGAGCGGTGCGGGTGGGCAGCGGCGTCCCCTTTGCCGAGGGTCTGGCCGCCGTCGAGGAACTCTATCTGGGCCCGCTGATGTCTACCGAGGATGCCAACGAGGGACTGGCAGCGTTCCTGGAGAAGCGGGTGCCGGTGTGGAAGGATAAATAGTCGAGATATGGCAAGGTCGGGTCTGGCTGCGGCGGATCGCTGCTAGCAAGGTGGAGATACTCAAGAGAGGCTAAGAATGAGGTATGCAGAAACAGGATTCAATTTGGAGGTTGATCTAACCCGGGGGAACATCGAAAGGGTGGAAACTGACCCCAGAGACACCGAACTTTACTTGGGTGGATTAGGTACCAACGCCAAGATATTATGGGATAGGGTTCCCCCGGAAGTTGAGCCTTTTTCTCCCGATAATCTATTGATATTTGCCGCCGGTCTCTTGTGTGGTACACCTGCCACGGGTTGTAATCGGACCATTGTTTCGACCATTTCCCCCCAGACCCGGTTAATGGCGTTCTCGATGATGGGAGGATTTTGGGCCCCAGAATTAAAGTATGCCGGGTACGACAAAGTGATCCTTCGCGGCAAGTCCCCCGATCTGGTTTATTTGTGGATACACAATGACCACGTAGAAATACGTGATGCCTCTCATTTGCAGGGTAAAGGCGCCATCGAGACGGCAGAGCTTATTCGCCAAGAGTTGGGTGAACCGAAAGCCCAGGTAGCTGCTATCGGCCTGGCTGGTGAAAACAGAGTTTATTACGCATCTATTGAGCAGGGCAGATCCTCTGCCAGCCGAGGCGGAATAGGCGCTGTTATGGGAGACAAGGGGTTAAAGGCAATAGCTGTTCGCGGGACAAAGGATATCCATATTGCCCGACCGGCTGAATTTATAGCGCTTTGCAACGAGGTGCTGGAGTATATAAAATTCCGAGAAGAAAACCCTATCCCCGGCGTCATGCCGATTTTGGCCGGACTTGGGTCACCGCAGGAGATGCAAGTCCATGATGAGAAATGGCACACCGAGAACTTCATGTGGGGAAATTCCCGCGTCCGCAGAAGAGACTTCTGGACTGAGCAAGTTGACCAGGAGTGGACGAAAACCATGGAAACCGCGCGAACGCGGCTGATCAGTTGCTATAACTGTCCGATGAAATGCGGGGCCACTATTTCCATACCTGGACTTCCAACCTACATGATGAAATGCTTTACAAAACTGACCTATACGATGGCAGCCATGTCAGACCTGGACTTTGGTTTGAGAATTGCTCAACGGGCCACGGAGTATGGAGTAGACGGCTACTCAACCCCGCAAGTTATGGCCTTTGCCCTTGAACTTTACGAGACCGGCATTTTAACTGATCAAGATTTTCCGGAAATGCCGTCTGATAACGCGGGAAGATTTTACTGGTTACTTGACAGAATTGTCCGACGGGAAGGGATAGGAGATGCCTTGGCCAATGGTACTTATTGGGCGGCCCAAAAGATTGGTAACGGTGCAGAAGCATATGCTCATAACAATATCAAAAAACTTGAGCAGTTGCCGCTCAAACTATCCATGCTGAATCCTATTTATTTCCTCATGTATGCCACCGGCGAAAAGATAAACATTACCCAAATTGAAGGGCAGTTTCCCCAGGCGCCTTGGCCTACAAGAGAGGAGCGAGAAGCGTTTGTAAAGGATTGGTTCCAGGTTCCGGATGACAGATTCAAGCAATATCTTCTGGACTGGGAACTACGCGGAGAAAACTCGATTCCCTACTACCCAACTGTTCAAATGTGTTGTGATATTGTCGACTGGCAAGAGCGGATGCACTATATTGATGACGCCCTGGGAATGTGCGCCGGTTTGTCATCATTCCCCCTGAAACCTCCGTACCACATACACAATTACCCCAAGTTTATCTCATCAGGGGCCGGGATCGATATGGATGAAGCTAAACTGACGCAGGCAGCCAGGAGGTATCGCACACTGGTCAGAGCTATTAATATAAGAAGAGGCATGCGAAGAAAAGACGAAAAGCCCCCTGAGGATCACTGGAAGAAAAGATTTCCCGAGCTTGAAAAGGAACTCTTGGATGCGTATTACCAATTCAAGGGGTGGAATAGCGAGGGTATTCCTACTCAAGAGTCCTTACACGAATTGGGTCTGGATTACGTGAGCCAAGACTTGATTCAGAGAGGGATCTTGACGGATAGTGAAGATGCTCCTTCCAAAGAGACCTCGGCGGAAAAAGAGCCGGGATAAAGCGAAAGAGGCTATAACCGTGACGGGTGAGAAAAAGAAGAAAATAATCAAGACAATAAGAATCGATGTTGATAAATGCAATGGTTGCCGGGCATGTGAGGTAATCTGCTCCGCCTTTCACGCTGCGGAGAAATATAGCAGCAATAATCCAGCGAGGGCTCGTATTCGGGTAATTCGTGAACCCCTGACAGACATATATGTTCCTGTATACGCGGGAGATTATGCTCCAGCCGAATGCGCCGGCAGAGACAAATACACAATTGATGGCAAGGAATACGACGAGTGTGCCTTCTGCAGAGCTTCCTGCCCATCCAGAGACGTTTTCAAAGAACCCGATTCCGGTCTTCCTCTCAAATGCGATATGTGTGAAGACGATCCGCCGCAAGAAAAGCCCTTGTGTGTTCAGTGGTGCTTGAATGAGGCCCTGATTTACGAAGAAAGGGAAGATGAAGGTGAAGAAGAAGGCAAGCTGGAGGACATGGAGATAGGGTTGGAGTCAATGGTAGACAAATATGGATTGCAGAAGGTAATAGATGCCATTGCCCGAATGTCCAAGAAGGGCTAGCGCATCAAGGCCTAACCCCAAGACGGTTCAGTTAAGGATCACCACCGCTTCCGCGAACGATTTGGTGGGTTGCGGCCAGTGGGCATGTTCGGGCCGTTTCAGTTTGAACTTGGACATCTTGCGTTTGACGACGCGCGGATTGGACCGATTATCGCG
>JAHJIN010000149.1 GCA_018823415.1 Chloroflexota bacterium
CCCGGGTCTCGCCTCGGCCGTCCATCCTGCAAGACGGTGCAGCGCACCTGCACCCAATCTCCCGCTTGAGCCGGGTCCATCTTGGTCCTCCGTCAGCTCGGTGTAGGGTTGTCCCCGTCGTCCATCCCGGCCTCCCGCCAGGTGCGCGCGACCAGCGCCTCTGCCGCGGGCTGGAGAGCGCCATCGTCTCAATGCGGCGGTAGCCCCAGGCCGCCGGTCATGCTCCGCCGTCGCCAGGAGCGACATGGCGGATGTAGCCTGATGGGTTGGTCATCACAACCCATCGTTCGGTCCTGCCCATCGGGCGAACCCCGTTCGTTCCAATAGCAACGCTGCTACCATGTCGCCACCCAGTCCATCAGATTGACCGGCCAATATCACGCCTCGGCGCGGATCTCTACTCCCCATGCTGATGCTGACTGGCCTGCGGTAACACGCAAGGTGGGCAGTGACTCCACACGGGGGGCGCTGCGGTTTTCGCCACCGGGCACCCAGGCCGGTACGATGACCCAGCCCCGGTCACTGCCCTGACCAAGCCCTCCCGTATTCCGGCGGCAACCAGGAAAACCCGTGAGGCACCTGGCAGGGCATAACTGCCGGTGGCCCCTCGGCTCGAATTATGCTCACGCCCTGTTGCACATTATAACATCTTCTCCATCCGAAGGCAATACCAAATGGCGGCCTGATTGGGCAGGCCAATCACCCATAGCCCAACCGGGGGGCGGCTCTCGCAAGCCGGCCACCAGGTGGTACCCGGGTCATAGTGGCCCCGGGTCCACTGCCCATTGCCTTGGTATCCTTTCCGGCCGCGGCCGCGGCGCTGGCCGACCTGGTGTAGCCAGCGCCAGTTACTTTAAAGAACCGTTCCTCGCTCGTGCCGCGGATGGGCTTTGGTCTGGCATGGCTATGCTTTGGCGGCAATGGCGCTCGTCGGCGTAGGATGGCAAAGTCTTTACGCGGTGGTGTCCCCTTTTTGCCGTGACAATAGGCCCTTTGTCAGGGCCTATAGCCACAGGCCAGGCTGTGGTCCTGCAACAATCTGCTAGCTGGCAGTGAGAGGGATGAGCCATTTGGGTAGCTCACCTTTCAGCCCCCACCCCTGGCGATGCGCTCCACCTGCCAGATTTGATCTGGATGTTCAGCTAGCCAGGCCAGGGTAGTAGCCCGGACCTGAGTTTGGCAATTCTGATACGCAGCCCAGGACATGACCTCAGATACCAACTGGCTCATGGCTTTGTCGGTCGGTGCTACCAGATTGATGGCCCCGGCGCCCTGGCTTACCAAACGCCACTTGTGGTTCCGCTCATTGGCGTTTTTGCGCGTGTCGCGCTCGCATTCGACGTGGCACGTTACCCCAGTGGTCGGATGCACCACCAGCAAGTCCGGAATATAGGTACCATTAGCTACTGAAAGGCTAGCCGGGAATAGATAGACCTTGTAGCCGGCTTGCTCAAATGCTGCCGCAGCCAGGAGATTGAGCGTCGTATGCTCGGGACTCTTGTGGGCCGCCAATAACGCCGGCAGGTGTTGTGCCACCGGCGGGAATCCTAACCAGGTCAGGGCCAGCGTGCAGCCAGTAGGGGTAAGTTGCACCAGCCGCACGGCTCCCCCATGCCCGGTCTCGTTAGGCACCTGCATCACCTCGATCAGCCCATTACTAACTGCTTCGTCTAGCAAGCGATACAGGCTCCGATTGCTAGGTTTGGTATCGAGAACCCGCGCTAATTCGTCGCGCACCTGCGTCCACAAAGCCCATCCCTGCTCGGCCATGATCTGGATCAACGGTTTCAGACGCGGCGGGGCGACAGCGAGAGAATCCAATGTGATGCCAGTTTCAGATTGCTCTGCGAAATAGAGGCGGGGTTGTTCTGCCAGCGCCTGCTCCAGCTGGGCCACGCGCTGCGCCTGGGTTTGGCATGTTTCTTGGGACTGGGCCAGGGCTGTTCTCATGGATTGGCAGCGGGTCTCTAATTCGCTCTGTGCCTGCTGCGCTGCCCGGAGCTGGTAGTGCATGTCTTGGATCTGCCGTTGCAAATCGTCGACTTGACGCCGCCATTCCACTTCAGTTTGGGCATCTGGATAGTGTTCCAATCGTTGTAGGGCGCAGAGGCGAAGCGCACCAGCGGTACTCATTATTCCGACCAGGGCGGTCAAGTCGGGCGAGCGACCATGTTGGCGCGCATAGTCGTCCATTTCTCGCGGCACCAATATCCTGGCTACCATGCGCAGTTGCTCTTCGATGTATGCTGCTCGTTTCTCCGCCTTTTCCGCCCATTTGTACACGCCAGCTAATTCGCTTTCGAGCATCATGTACGAAGCGCGAAGGCTCAAGAATTCATGATCCGTCCCTGGCATAGGTTACCTCCCCTGAGTTGGGTGACACATGTCAACAACTACCGACTGCAAGTCGGTAGCTTGTCCCTAGCCTGTGGAGGCTGAGACGTGCGGCTGGTTGACAGCAGCCCGACGAGCGATATTGCCCGCCGCGACGTGGTCGGCGAACCCGGAGTATCCACACGACGCACAGGAGAACGTGGCTTGATTGGGTCTGTTACGCGAGTCGATACTACCGCAAGCTGGACAGGTCCGCGAGGTGTTGGCCGGATCTACTACTACCACCCGGACTCCGGCCCGCCGCGCCTTGTACTCGATCTTGCAGCGCAAGTCGTAGAACGCCCAGCTATGCAGCTGGCTCCGGTGTGCCTTCCTAACCCTGACCCGGTTGCGGAGGCCCGTGAGGTCTTCTAGGGCAATACCCCGACCGGTGCGTTCGGCACGTGCTACGAGTTGCTTGCTGATCACGTGGTTGATCTGGCGGGCAAAGCGGCGCTCCTTGCGGCGGCGCTTCTGGAGCAGACGCTTGGCTGACTTGGTGCCTTTCCGCTGGAGCTTGCGCCGCAGCCGGCGATGGCGCCGCCGCAAGCCATTGACCTGGCCCCCAGCATGGACGGTCCCGTCGCTGTCCGTGGCGATGTTCACGATACCCAGGTCCACTCCCAGGTACTCGCTGACCTCGCTGACTGGCGGCTCCTCGACCTCGCAGGTTTGGTACAGGTACCAGGCCCCATCGCGGTAGACCAGGTCGGCCTCGCCGCGTAGCGACTGGAGTAGTGTCATCTGCGGTTCGCCGCAAACGAAGGGTATCTGCTGGCGACCAGCCAGGGTCCACAGGGAGACGGTCTGCTCAGCCAGTTGCCAGGACAGGATGCGGCTGTCGTAGGCGATGCTGCCCTGGGGTTTGAACCGCCGCTGGCAGTGCTGGTCGACCTTGTATGCATCAGCTACTTTGGCTAGCAGGCGCACTGTCACCTGGGCTGCCAGACCGAACTGCGCCCGTGCATCGTGGTAGCAAGCGTGATGCAGATCGTAGCGGCGGAATGTTTTGGCCTGCCAGGCGCGGGTGCTGATGTAGTTGGCCGCGGCATTGGCCGTGGTCAGGGTCCGAAGCAAGGCCGCAGCCTGAGTAGTGGTTGGTTGCAGTTTGACTTGCGCGATCAGTTTCATGCTCATAGTATAGCACAAACGTTCTAATTGGGCAAAGGCTTCGTCCCGGCTGAAGCCCCGCGAGGGGGCGCTTCTCCACCGCCTGAATAGACGGTGGTATCCGCGCCTGATCTAGTGAGTGAGGACCGCGAGGAGACCATGAAACGTGGTAAATCCCGGTTGCTGCAGGCTCTAGGCGCACAGTTCGGCATCGTTAAAATCTCGCCAGCCTGCCGCGTATCGTTGGCGCAGTGCTTGGGCGCCCATGTGTGGCCTTCGGTGGTGAACGCGCAGTCGAGCGCGGGGCATCTGATCCCCAGAACTGAGTGAACCGCCGTTGCCTATATTCTACCCGATCCGCCGGCCTCATATGAGTATCGGTTTGGGCCAATTTCGTTACTTTCCCGGTGCGCCAAACCGTTACATAACAAAGTATGATGACTGTGTGGGCTATCCTGGGCATTTAAATGATGTGCGGCAGGCGTTGGCTCTGGGGCCTGCGTATCTTGGCGCTGCCGGTCTATGGCACGTCCCCCACTAGAAGGCAATACCTCTATACACCACGCGAGGACCTGGCATGGTTTTGTTTACGGGCTTGCGAAACCACTGCCCTGCCCTACTGCCGATGTGGCCCTGCATTCACGCACAGTGATGGACTCCCCACGGTGTTCGGTGAGCTAGGTGTGTGGCCCCGCGCCGATGTGCCGAGGCCCACCCGGTCCCCATGTCGTCAGGTATCCTGGATATTATTGAAGTTCGCCCTATACATAGAACATCCTTTCTATTCCCTTCCCTGTCGGCTTGTGGTACAATACGCCCCAGAGGAGCATCGTCCATGCCCGACCAGGAACCCAGCCTGTCCGAACTCTTGACGCTCAAAGAGGCAGCCGAGTATTCCGGGCTCTCGGACTATTATCTGCGCGATATCGCACAGAGTGGACGCTTACGGGCTTACAAAATAGGACATTTTTGGGTTACCACTCGTCAGGCTATAGACGAGTACATTGCTACCCGAAGAGAAACTGGATTCTACCGCGAGGATTTGGGTACTTGACAACTACCCCACTTTCAAGGTACAATAAGGGTAACCAGACAGCCGAATAAAGAAGCGCCGCCCGCCGGTGTTGACGCACCGAACGGGCGGCTGACCCCGCCAACTGCCAAGACAGTCGGTGAGGCTGACCGTCATTATATCACGTCCCTCGCGGGCGTGCAATGGCGCATCAGCGGCCACCCCTGTGCAGTGGGGGTGGCCGTTTTGCTTTTGCGCGCAGGTGCGCGGCGGCCGTCTGGGGGCGGGCCGGGGGCACGGACCTCGCTCCCGGCCCCACATGGCACACCAACAGGAGGCGCCCATGATTTACATCATCCAGGCCGGCGACGACGGCCCCCTCAAGATCGGCCGCGCCGCCAACCCGCAGCAACGCCTGGCCGAGTTGCAGCACGGTAGCCCGGCGCCGCTGCAGCTCCGGGCCACGCTGCCGGGCGGCCGGACGGAGGAACGCGCATTGTGCGCCCGGTTCGCCGCTCACCGGCTCCACGGCGAGTGGTTCGCCCCGGCCGCCGAGCTGCTGGACTGGGTCCAGCGCCAGGCACCCGCCGGGGCCTAGACCGCGTTGGGGCCGCCTCCCACGGGCGATACGTCGGCCATCGGCTATGTCGTCTACAAGGACTACGACCCCGAGGTGCGGCCCCTGCTGGACGAGGCCGGCCGGCCGCGCCTGTTCCACGACTATGACGAGGCCGCGGCCGAGTGCGTGGGCTGGAACAAGCCGACCGCGGTGTCCCAATCGCGCTACGACGAGCTGTGTCGGGAGGCCGCATGGCAGCAAAACCCAACCAGGAAAAAGACGCGCCGGCTGAAAACCGTTATCACGCCGGACGACCCGGTCGTCTTTATCCGCCAGGTGGACCAGGCCGTGGCCGAGCGGCAGCGCCGCACTCGCCCCGACCGAGGCTACGTCTACCTGGTCCAGGCGCTGGAAATCGCCGACCGGCGTTTCAAGATCGGCCGGGGCAAAAACCCCAAAAAACGCCTGCAAGGCCTGCAATCGGGGTCGCCGGTCCGGCTCGTCATCGCCCTGACGATCCCCACCGACCATATGGGCCGGCTGGAAAAGGGGCTGCACGCCCGGTTCGCCGCCCAGCGGCTCCACGGGGAATGGTTCCGCCTGTCCGAGGCGGATGTGGCCTGGTGCCAGGAGCACGCCGAGCGCTGGGCCTGCGAGGCCGCGGCCGACGACGCATCGGCGAACGACACGCTAGCAAGTGGCGCGCCAATGAATGACGCCCCGCCCGACTGAGCGCTGCGACGCCGGGGCCGCGCCACAACCTTGATGGAGTTAAGCGAGTTGTATTGACGCAGCGCCGGCCGGGCGGCTATAATGAACCGGCCAGGCTACGCCCGGGCCCGGTACACCCGGGATCAGCAGCGCCCCGGCCGCCGCCCCGGGCCGCCAAAAGAGGGATAATTCAGGATACCGGCGGTATCTTGAAGGCACCGGGGGTTGCGTTCTGGGGCCGAATGTGATACAATGAAACCAGCGCCCACCACCCCGTGAGGAACATTGTGGCAGACGAACCGACCAAGAATACCGAGCACAAGAGCCGCTTCGCCGAGGCCCTGCAACACCTGGCCCACCAGCGCCAGTTGCGCCACGCCGACATGGCCGCCAGCGTGGGCCTGACCCGGGCGGCCGTGTCCAAGTGGATGCGCGGCGAGGCCATCCCCGGCGTGGACACCATCGAGCTGCTCATCGCCAAGTTGGACCTGTCCCTGGCCGAGGCCGACCGGCTGCGCCAGGCCTCGGGCCTGTACCCGGCCCTGCCGCCGCTGCGCCTGCCCCTGGCCGCCGAGGATCAGACCCTGCGCCAGATCGTGGACGCGGTCCTGGACCTCCGCCGCACCCGGCCGGAGCAGGCCGCCTTTGTCGAGACCGCCATCCTCATGTTCCTGGAGGGGGCGCAGGCCAGTCCCCTGCCGCAGGTGGATGTCCCCGCCCACCTGGTGCCCCGGCGCGTCAGCCTGGGGCCCCTGGAGCGGGCCGTGGAAGGCATCCTGGACCGGCCGGTCCTGAGCCGGGCCAAGGCGCCGGCCCCAACTTCGGCCCAGTTTGACCTGCTGCTGCGCGTGGCCCGCTCCGAGGCCTGGGAAAGCAAGCGTCTCATCGCCCACGCCCTGCCCGGCCTGCTGGCCCAGGACGCGGCCCAGGCCCGGCCCCTGCTGGAGGTCCTGCGAGAGGATCCGCCGCACCCCTTCTGGCGCACCGACATCCGGCGTCGCGCCGTGGAGGCCCTGCCGGCCCTGTACCCGCACGACCCGGCCGCGGCCCTGGCGCTGCTGCGCCCCCAGCCAGACGACGAGGTCTATACCGCCATTGCAGCCCTGGAGGCCCTGGCCGGCCTGCCGGCCGTGGACGACCGCGCCGCAGACGGCCGCGCCGCGGACAGCGACGCCGTTCGCGCCCAGATCCTGGCCGCCTGGCCGGCTGACGGCGACGGCGCGGCTTTGCACTACCACGCCGCGCTGTTGGACCAGTGCCGCGCCGACCCGGCCGCGGCTCTGGAGACCATGCGCCAGCACTGCGACGGCTATCGCCTGGAGCGCATCTGCACCGCCCGCGCCCTGGCGCTGACCCTGCCGGCCGGCCCGGCCGAGTCGCTGGCCCTGCTGCGCCACTTTTTGCGGCGCGGTGAGCGGCGCCGGCCCGTGGAGCACCAGAACGTGCGCCGCGCGGTGGTGCGCACCGTGGCCCGGACCCTGGCCGCCGGGACCCTGCCCCTGGAGCCGGCCGCCGACGTGCTGGAACTCTTGGCCAGCGACGAGGACGTGCACACCCGCCGCGGCCTGGTCGATGCCCTGCCCCACCTGCTGCGCCAGGACCCGGCGGCGGCCATGCACCTGGTAAACCGCATCATCATCCATGACGAGGACGCCTACATCCAGGAGCGGGTGTGGCGGGTACTGCTGGAACGCGGCGAGCTGGACCTGCTGGCCGGCGGGCCGGGCGAATCAGTCCAAAATTAAGGACCGGCCCTTGTATCTGACGAACACTTGTTCTATAATGTCAATACGACTCGTACCCTGGAGACGTAGGCCTGATGAGTAACACCAACCTGGCCATGCACTATGTCTGTACGCCCCCGCAGGCGCGGGCGCTGGTCGAGGCCCACAGCCAGTACTGGGTCTCCAACTGCGGCTGCCGCGAAGGCCGCCAGCGCTGCGCCCGCTCGCGCTGGGACCTGTGCCTGATGTTCACGCCCGCCGACCCCGGCAGCGGCTCCGGCAAGCGAGAGGCCAGCCGGGCCGATGTCGAGAGCATCCTGCGGGAGGCCCAGGATAAACACCTGGTGGCCCGGCCCTTTCGCAACGAGGCGCGGACGGCCACCGACGGCATCTGCTTTTGCTGCGACGATTGCTGCGGGTATTTTCTGGCCCCCCCAGAGCCCTGCGACCCGGGCGACCAGGTCACCGTGACCAACTGGGACCAGTGCAGCCAGTGCGGGCTGTGCGTGGACGTCTGCTATTTTGCGGCCCGCCGCCTGAACGGGGCGGAGCTGCTGGTGGAGCCAGCGCGCTGCTACGGCTGCGGGCTGTGCGTGGCGGTGTGTCCGGAAGACTGCATCCAGATGGCCCCCCGAGCGTAGGCCCGGGACCGGGAGTTTCACCATGTCGGTACTCGATCGTTTGTCGTCATCCCTGGGACATCAGGACGATGGCCCCAACAAAGAACTGGCCGCCGAACTGGGTCAGGCCCGCGACCCGGACGCGGCCGCCGCGGCGGTCGCTGAGCTGGTGGCCGGCCTGGACGACCCGGACCGGCGGGTGCAGGGCGACTGCATCAAGGTGCTCTACGAGGTGGGCTATATCTGTCCCGACCTCATCGCCCCGTACGCGAGCCAATTCCTGGACCTGCTGACCAGCCGCAACAACCGCCTGGTGTGGGGGGCCATGATTGCCCTGTCCACCATCGCCGACCAGCAAGCGGCGGCCATCTATGCCCAACTGGACCGGGTGCTGGGCGCTATCGCGCGCGGCTCGGTCATCACGGTAGACGCCGGGATCACGGTCCTGGCCCGGGTAGCCGCCGCCGACCCGGCCTACGCAGCGCGCCTCGTGCCCTATCTGCTGGAGCACCTGCGCACCTGCCGGCCCCAGTCGGTGGCCTTGCACGCCGAGACGTGCGCCGTGGCCGTCAACGCCGGGAACCGGAGCCAATTCAGCGCGGTCTTGCGGCAGCGCCTGGCCGGGCTCAACCCCGCGCCGCAGGCCCGGGTCAAGCGGCTGCTGCGCACCTGGGAAGAGGTGGTGTAGCATGCACACCAAATCCGAGCTCGACCACGAGGCCATCGCCGCCTTGGTGCGCGGCCTGGACCCCATCGATTGGGTCCAGATGCGCCTCACCGCCAGCCTGACGCCGGCCCAGCATGGCCAAGGAGGCCGTGAATGAGACCAAAAGTGTATATTGAGACATCTATCCCTAGCTTCTACTATGAGAGTCGCACTGAACCGGACATGGTAGCCCGTAAACTGTGGACATGCCAATGGTGGGATAGCTATTTGGACTTTGGACAAACGAGTAGCGTCCGAGCGGCAGGCGCTCGGTTGAGAACAATTAAGTTTGCACCTTGACAAGTGATTTGCCGTGGTTACGCGGCTTTGCGGCGCGTCCGAGCGGTCTTTTTGACCACTCGCTGGCGAGGGCGCCGCCCCACGCGCGTGCCTTTGGCCCGCCCGGACGATTTACCCCGCCGTTTGGGGGCCTGGGCTGGCGTCCCAACTTGCCGAATAATGCGGGCCCAGCCTCGCTGCACCTGGCTGGGTGCCGCCGCGCCCGTGGCTCGCGGCGGCAAGTAGCGTTCCCAAGGGTAGAGCTGAGCCTCGACCAGTTCGCGGGCCAGCCATAGTTGGACCGTGGCCAGTTGGACCAGGTACAGCCAGTTCTCCTCGTGTTCGACCACGGGGGTCTGATAGGCCGCCAGCAGGAGGCGTTGCTTGCCAAACCGGAAATAGTGTTCCAGGTCATAGCGCTGGCGATAGGCCGCCCAGGCATCCACTAACGACAGGCTGGCGCGCTGCTCGCCCAGCACGATCAGCCACAAGGCGCGTTTGAAGACGGGCTGACCGTGTTCGTCTCGGATGGCCGCCCGGATCAGGGTAAACGGGTGCTGGTGCATCGGCAACCCGCGCTTGCCGCGCATCAGTAGGTTGTGCCAGCCCTGCAACTCGACGGTGTACGCGTGTCCATGGCGCGTCAGGATCTGGGTCGTGGCCGTCTCGTCGGGTGGCCCCCAGGTGGCCGCGTCCTTGAGCGCGAACCGTTCGCCATACCAGCGGGGATGGCCAGCCGGAGCCGCCTCCGTTGCCGCCCCAAACTGCCGATAGAAGACCCGATTCTCGGGAGTGCGCGTCACGCTAATCAAGTTGGTCAGTGGCCCCACGCGGCCCAAGAATTCGGCGGCGCTGTAGGCACTGTCGGCCACGTGCACGCAGAGGTCCTGGTGAAAGGGCTGCTGCTCATCCGTCAACAAGGCCTGGAGCTGCGCCGCGCCCACGACGGTGGCTTTTTCAGTGCTGGTCACGCGCCCCCTTCGGGCGACCAGAGGGATCACCCACGGCGGGTCCGCCGGGGCCTTCTCGGGCAGGCAACTGGTCAGCGAGTAGGCATGCCCGATGGTCACTGGTTTGTTGCCCGCCACGGCGTTGGGCTGGTAGACATAGGTCTTGTCCCCCAACGTCGGTGCATAGGGCCGGGGCACGGGCACCACGTCGGTGCCCAACAGCCAGAAGGTCCGCTGCTGGGGGCCCGGCAGATAGCGCCCAATCAGCCGGGCCAGGCGTTGGTCCCAGGTGCGGCGTTCCGCGGCCGCTTGTTCGGGACTACTGGCCTGGAACAGGTTGGCGATGGCGTCGTAGACGCTACAATACTCGCGGCGGAACAAGGGATTCAGGCTCAACTCCACCACGGCACGGGCCTGGGGACTGCTGCACAGCGCGTCGAGCAAGTCCAGCAAGGCATCCCGCCGGGCGGGAAAGAGTTGATACAATTCCTGCCGAAACTGCTCTAATTGGGCGAGGCGGGCAGTGGTTGCGGGATCGTTGGGCATCAGATTTCACCTGGGGCAAGATTTACAGCCCCGACTATGCCACAACTGGCC
>JAHJIN010000013.1 GCA_018823415.1 Chloroflexota bacterium
CGCCCATATCGTTGAAGGGGATGTCCATCCCACCCTGACCGGTGGCATTGCCGCCGGTCAGGGTCAACGCCTCGATGGTCACGTTGGCCGGCCCGGCCACATAGACCACCCGGCCCTGCCCATTGGCGTCCAGGGTGGTGGGGTAGGTGACCGGGTCCCATGCGGTGAAATCGGACCGGTAGCCGCCCCGGAGCACCAGGTTCTGGTCCAGGTAGACCTGTTGGGTGTGGCCGGCCTGGGTGGTGGCTCCCACGCAGGTGCCGGCGATCCAGACCGTGCTGCCGGCCGGGGCCGCGTCTACTGCTGCCTGGACGGTGGAGTACCGGGTCGCACCGCCGTTGACGCAGGCCCGGCAGTTCTGAAGGACAGTGTCGGCATAGACAGTGGTGGGGCTGGCGGCCTGATCGCTGGTGGCCTGGGCCGTGTTGCGCATGGTCTGGGGCAGGCTGGCCGGCGCGATCGGGTTGACCTGGGCGACGATGGTGATGTGGACCGCCTGGTTGCCGCCCAGGTTGCTGACGTTGCAGCGGGCCTGGCCCCCATAGCCGCTGTTGACGATGGTGCAGGTGCCCAGGTCCGAGACCGCGTTCAGGGGTCGCTGCTGGGCCGGGAACGTGTCGTCGACGACGACGTTGGTCATGCTGCCCAGGCCGGCGTTGGTGACGACGACAGTGTAGGTGAGCGTGTCGCCGGGGTTCAGTAACTCGGGCGAGGCCGTCTTGATCGCCTGGAGCGCGCCAGTGGTGCCGGCCTCGTAGGCCCCCAGGTCGGGTTGCGCGTCCCGGGGGTTGCCGTCCAGGTCCGTGGTCACGCCAGCGTCCACGCCCCGGTCCTTGGCCGCAGAAGCGGAAGAGATGTGATAGTTGCCGGCGGCCGGGTTCAAAAAGGCCGAGTCGCCCCAATAGTTGAGGGTGCCGGTATAGATCGTGCCCACATCGCCCCAGTCGGTGGTGTTGCCCCAGAGGGTGGCGGTCAGGGTACCCGTGCAACTGAAGGAGACGTTGATGCCGGTGTCGTGGCCCACCAGGATGGTGTTGGTCAGCGTGACCACGGACCCGCCGGCCACGCGCACTCCGGCCACGTCGTTCGCGCCCTGGTTGCGGGCGATGGTCGTGTGGATCAGGTGGCCGCTGCTGGGCACCCCGGACATGTGGCCGATCCAGATGCCGGCGCCGCCATAGTCGGCCTGGTTGTCGGCGATGACGTTGTTGACGAGGCGGAAATCGGCGCAGGCATCTAGCTCTACGCCGCCGCCGGTGCCAAAGTCGCCGCCGGCCTGGTTGCCCTGCACCTGGTTGCCCTCCAGGTTGACCTGGCTGTCCACGCCATAGAAGCCGCCGCCCGCACCGCCGGCGAACAGCCCCCCGACGGCGGCCTGGTTGTTCAGGATCTGGTTGCCGCGCAGGGTGATGAGGCTCGTGTCGACATAGACGCCGCCGCCCGCCCCATCGGACCAGGAATCGGTGGTGGCCTGGTTATCGGCAATGCGGTTGCGGCTGAGGGTCACGGTGGCATTCAGCACATAGACCCCGCCGCCGGCGTCGCCAAAGAGGCCACCACCTTGGTCAGTGGCGTCGCCGCCGGTCAGGTGCAAGCCATCCACAGTGACCGAAATGGCCCCGGCGATAGTGACCACCCGGCCCTGACCGTTGGCGTTCAGCGTGGTGACGTGGGTGTCCGGATCCTGGTTGTCCCAGTCTGAGGTGGCATAGCCGCCCCGGATGGTGAGGCTCTTGGTGATGTAGACGGCCTGGTCCAGGCCGTTCCGGCTCTGCACGCCGGTGTAGGTGCCGGCGGCAACCTTGACCACATCGCCGGGGTCGTCCACGGCGTCCACGGCCGCCTGGACAGTGGTGTAGCAAGGGGTCATCCCCCCGCAGTTGCTGCCAGCCGGAGCGACATAGTAGGTGGTGTAGCCGTCTGGTCCCTGGGCCTGGGCCGTCGGCGGTGAGTGGTTCCCGGCCTCTAGCAGGGTTAACGCGCCCACCAGGGCCAACAAGGTCAGGGTCAGTGAGAGAGCTAGTTGCCGGGTATGCATTGTGATCTCCTGTCTCGTTTCTCCATACCATGATACACTATCGGCGAAAATCTGTCTAGGAACGTGTGACCGCAAGAGCACGCTGGCACCAACACGTCATGTTGGTAGCTATTCCGCCTCAGCCACCAGCGGCCGCACCGGGCCATGTGCGGGATACACCCGGGTGGCGCCGCGCTCCTGCAGCATCCGCCAGGTTGCGGATACCACCGCGTCGCTCGCCCCAACCAATTCCAGAGGCGGGAGATCACCAGTGAAAACTGAACCGTCGTCGAGCAAGAGCGAAACGCTGTCGTCCGAATGCCCCGGCGTATGCACGATCTCGCCCGGGATGCCGATCCCGGCGAGTACCGAGCGGCTTTCGGAGAACGAGATTGTGACATTATCGTGCAGGGTAATGTCCACATAGTGGTCCCAGGGCTTGGTCCACGTTTTCATGATCGGAATCGCGCGAACCTGGACGTCGAGCACGAGCAGCGGCACGCCGGCCTGTTTGAGTTCCTGGGCCAGGCCGGCGTGATCGATGTGGTAGTGAGTGGCGAGCCCATACCGGATCTCGTTGAGCGGCACGCCCATCCGCCGGAGGTTGGCACGCAGCGTGCCCGTGGTGCCCGGCCAGCCCAGGTCCACCAGCAGGCGCGAGGCGCCGGCGCTGACGACCCAGTAGTTGGTCGAGCGATATCCCACATTCACGATCGTGACCGGCGCAGGTTGGAGCACCACCCCACCTCTAAAATGGGCGAGCCGATTCGGGGGCCGATCCCAGCGGCGCTGGCGTAGCCCCTGGCCACCAGCTCACGCCTACCCTTCCTCTCCCGATCCGGCCCCCCCGGCCGGCAGCATATACTTGAGCGCGCCCTTGTACACCACCACTGGCCGGCTGCCTTGCTCCAGCAGCAGGGCGTACGGGTCCCACGACACCAGGGTACCCTGCAACGCCTTGCCATCCTGGAACACGCACTTGACCACCTGGCCCCGCCACTGTGTGTAATAGTCCTCCTGCGTCGGCTGCTCGCCGCCGCGGGCTGTCCTTGTATCTTTTGCCACGTCGTCTACTCCTTTACAAAATTCGCACTATATTACTATTCCCTACCCTGCCGGACGAGGGCCAGCGCCGTGTCCAACTCGGCCCGCGTGTACCAGGCCCGCAGCGTGCCATCCGGCAGCTGCTCCCACTGCTCGCCGATGGCCGCCACCGCTGTTCCGGGCGACTACTCGACGCAGACCCGTGCGGGGCCGGCGGCTGCTTCCAGAGCCGGCACTGATCGGTCCACCGCCGCCAGTTCATCCAGCAGCCGGCAATAGTGCGGATACAGGCGTTGCAACTCCGCCTCATCGCCCCGCGCCTGGGCCTGGTCCAGCAGCGCGCCGCCGCGACGTAACCGCGCCTGTAAGCGGTCGCGCCGGGCGCGCAGGTCGGCCAGGCTGCCCGAAACCGCGTCACCGGCCGCGCTGGCCGGAGGTTGATGTAACGCTGGAGGCTGGTCTAGGTCGCCCGGCCCCAGTGGTGCTGCTCGTGGTTGATAACCCATCTTGTCCTCCTTGCCCTACCCCGCTGCGCTGCAGCAGCCGGGTCCGCTCACTCCGCCAGCGCTTCGCCCCGCAACGCGCTCTCCATGCACTGCCGCACGCTCTCCACCGGCTCGACGTTTCAGGCCTGGACGAGGGCCGGCCGGACCTCTGCCCCACCCCATTGGCTACACGTGATCCGGGCCAAAAGTACAAGGTGATCACGTTCAGGCATTCGAGGCCCACAAAGATGATGATGGCAACAGATAGGAGGCTTACTGTAGCTCTCGCATCATATCTCGAATAGACTATCTCCGTAACCGTTTGTAACCATTGTAACCGATGTAACCAGTTTCCCAGATAAGAGACCCCTGCAATGCATTTCACGCCTGATCAACGACGGCCGGATAGCGCGTGAAAAGTGATCGTACCCTTCCCTTATCCTCCTGGAAACTGGTTACTCTGGTTACAGTGGTTACGCGTCGCCCAGGGCCAGGATCCGCGCGACCTCGCGGCGGCCGATCTTGAGCACCCGGTGGACCTCATCCCCCTGGCGTATGAGTTCGGTGAAGCGGCCGTTGCGGTTCTGGATGGCGTTTTCTTCGAACAGCATCTTGTGCAGGGCGCCGGCCTTCAGGGGAAAGTGACCGCCTTCGGCGCGGCAGTACCGAGCCACGGTGTTGTAGGACTGACCAGAGAGCAGGTACCAGTGCTCGGTGTCCTGCCAGCCCAGCAACTCGGCGCGAGTATCGGCCGTGATTTCCCCGTAACGGGGGTCCAGCCGCACCGCTTCGGTGGCCAGCAGCTCAGTGATGACCTGCAGGAAGCGCACCACCGGTCGTTCCTGCTCGGCCAGGTATTTCTGGCGGTAGCAGGCCTCGCGCAGGGCGGCGTCGCCGCGGGCCAAGAGTTCGCGCCCCAGCGCCGGCGTCACCGCGCCGGCGTGCTCGGCGTACTGGAGGGCCAGGTCCAGGGCCACATACAGGCTGGCATAGACCTCCGGCACCCGCAGGTGGTAGGCGTGCACCTGGGACCGGGCGTCGCGCCAGGCGGCCGGCAGGTGGATCGTCAGGTCGGACCACTGGTCGGCCAGCCAGAGGATGTAACCGGCCAGGGCGTGGGGGTAGCAGTCGGCCTCAGCCTGGGCTGCGCCCAACTGGGCCAGATCGATCCCGTTGGCGTCCATCTCCAGGCCCAGCACCCGGGCCATGATGCTTTGGCCCGAGGGCAACTGCTCGCCGTTGCTGATGAGCAGGCCCCGGGGATAGTATTCGGGCCGCGCCCGCAGGTCCGAGCGCAGGCGCTGGCGGCCCTGGCGGTTGCCGGCGCCGCGGATCAGGCGCTCGGCCTTGCGTTCGATCTCAGTGGCGTCGCGGCCCTGGTTCTGGGGGGCAAAGTCGTCGATGATCAGCGGCACGTCCTTGGCCAGGAAGGCCAGCCGTTCCAGGGCGTTGGCCGTGCTGGCCCAGTTGCCGGGCAGCATGGTGCGCGAGAAGGCGCCATAGTGGGCCAGAAACAGGGCCGACAGGGTGGACTTGAGGCAGCCGGTGGGACCGTAGGGCCACAGGGTAAAGTCCAGCCGCAGCCATTCGCCCAGGGGGGCCAGGAACATCCCGGCCCACAGGGGGAAGGTCACCTGGTCGGCCGCCAAGTCCAGGGTCCGCAGGCTGGCGCGCAGGGCGGCGCCGGGGTCCTGGGGTTCCAGCGGCAGGGTGTAACGGTTCAGGCTGCCGTCCAGGTCCACGCAGATGTCGCTGTCAGGATACCCCAGCGCGCCGCCGGCGGTGAGAAAGACCCGCCGCTCGCCAAAGGTCCGCCAGCCGGTGTGCGAGAATACCTCGCGCCGCGCCGGCGCCGGCGACAGGTACTGGACGGCGCGCTTAAAGTAGGCGCCGCGCCGCGGCTCGATCACAGCGGCGCTGCCGACCGCATCCAGCAAGGCCGTTTCCAGTCGCTGTGGGTCAGCAAAAGTGGCCGCCGGGATCGAGATCTCGAATCCGCGCCCGTGGCGCAGCTCGCCGGCCAGGTCGAACCAGGTCACGCACTCGGCGCCGTCGTCGACCAGGCGCTCGGCGACGATGCGGGCGCTAAAGGCGGCCACACGGTGCTCGTTCTGCGGCCAGGGTCGGCTGGGGTCTATGTACCACAGCTCGCCGGCGCGATCCTCATAGTAGGGGCTGGTGAGCACCTCGCCGGCCAGGGCGGTCGGAGGGGCGGTCTGGCTGCGGCGCGCGGCGGCCAGGTTCTTCTCCAGGCCGCGGAACACATCCATGGTCAGCTGGAAGCGGCCCTTGATGGCGCGCAGGTGGGCCTGGGCGGTCATGGGGTCCAACTGGGTCAGCAGGTCCAGCAGCGGTTCCAGGTGCTGGCTCAGGTCGGTGGAGGGCACATCCGGAGGGATGGCGTCCAGCAGCCACTGTACGGCGTCCGGCGCGCTGGTCAGCAGGTTGGCGGCCTCGCTGGCGCCGGCGCCGGCCTGGGCCCAGGCATTGGCATCCTTGGCCGGCCAGGTGACTACCCGGGCTTGCGGTCCCAGGCGCAGGATCAGGTCCCGGGTTTGGGCCTGGCCGGTGGCGTCGTGGTCCAGGGCGATGAGCAGCCGCCGGGCCGGGCCGAGGTCTCGGGCGTCGGCATCCGCCAGGCTGCAGCCGGCCAGGGCCACAGCCGGCTGCCCCCAGGTGGCCAGGGTCACGGCGTCGGCCTGCCCTTCCACGATGGCCAGGTCCAGGTTCGCCAGGCGCCCCCGGGCCAGGGCGTTATAGTAGGGGCGTTTGGGGGTGTGGCCGTCCACGTTGAGGAGATTGCGGCACTTGCGCGCCGGGTCGTCCGAGTCCACGGCGCGGCCGGCCAGGTAGTCCACGCGGCCACGCCGCTCGTGGACATAGACCAGGTAGCCGGTGGGGATGGCGTCGCTGTAGCTGCCGCCGCCATCGCGGCGCAGCAGGCCGGCCTGGTGGGCCGGGGCCAGATCCAGGCCCTGCTCCTGGAGGTGTTTCCACAACCGACCGTCGCTGTAGCCCAGCCCCTCGGCGCGGAGGTCCGGCGGGCTCCAGCCGCGGCCATGGGCGTAGACCTGCCCTGGGATCCCGACCGTGGACCAGAACTGCTGGCGGTAATAGGTCGCGGCCCGGTCCAGTAGGTCGCCCACGGCCCGCTGTTGGGCGGCGCGCCGCTCGGACTCCGGGTCGGGGGCGGGCCGGGGGATACGGGCGCGCTCGGCCAAATAGTCCCGGGCACCCTTGAAGTCCAGCCCCAGGGCTTGTTCGACCAGGGCAAAGGCGTCCCACGAGCGGGCGCAGGCCCCATAGCAGTGGGCGCCGTCTTCGTAGATCGCCAGGCTGGGGTCGCGGTCGTCGTGCCAGGGGCAGCGCACCATAACTGCCCGGCCGCCCTGGGGCTGGCGCGGCAAAGCCGTGTGCGTCAGCTCCTCCAGGAGGCTGGGAAAGTCAGTGGCTTGTTTGACCTGGGTGGTGAAATCGGACCAGGATATCAGACTCATGGCATACTCCCACCGGGTGGCGCGGGTGGTGCGATCGGGCGGAGCGGCTGCCGGCGAGCGGGGCAAAAGGCCAGCAGCGCCGGGATGGCTCTCCGCTGGCGCTGCTGGCTGGGGTGGCTGAGTGTCGGGATCCGGGCGCAGGACACAAAAACCCTGTCCGAACCCCTTGACAAGTTCAGCTGGATGGGGTATACTGTGCATGACAACAAATGCAAAGTGCATTACCCCACACCCCGCGATTGCTTAGCCGGCAGCGCGGGTGATTTTTTTGGGCCTGGCTGGACCCCTACGGGTGCTCCAACCTTGGGGCTGGGTGATCAGCCCCCGGCCGTTGGTATTGGCTAGCAGCTATGGCTGCTTTTTTTGTGTCTCCGCTTGACTCTCCTGACTACATGCGTTCAAACCGGCTGTTATCCCCCGCCTGCGAATCGCCGTACCAGGTATGGCTACTGGGCCTTCAGGCATTCTGGGGGCTTCTGACAGGATTTCTAGTATACTAATTAGTGTACCATTAGTATACTAGCTAGTTTACTATATGGTGTACTAATCCCCTGCTCCAATGTCCAGGCGTTGGATCTGGGGCGTGTGCAGCGTCCGCGTGCCGACTACCACCTGCACGTCGCCGGCCGCGTAACGCTGGCAGAAATCGTCCAGCACAAAGCGGACGAGCTCGTTGAGGCCGACCCCCAGGGTCTGGGCGATTTCCTTCAGGCTTTCGTGGGTGGCCGGGCGCAGCCGATAAGTGCGGCGCTCGTAGACCTGGTCATAAGGCGGCGCTGTCTTGGGCTGTTCCTCCGGGGCAGCGGTGGGGAACAGGGCCGCCATTTCGTCGGTGTCTATGTGCTGCCCAGCTTTTTTAGCCATCGATCACCTCCGCCAGGGCCTGGTAGGCCTGGGTACCGGGGTTGCTGGGGTCATAGGTCAGGATCGACTCGTGGGCCAACGCGCTTTCGGCAAAGCGTACGGAGCGGCCGATGACCACGGGCAACACCGGCAGGCCGCGGGCGCGCATGGCCTCCAGGATCTCTCGGCTGTGGATCAGCCGGGGGTCAAAGAACGTGGGCAGGATGCCCAGGACCTGGAGGTTGGGATTGGCCGGCCGCATGCGGTTGATGGTCTGATAGATCATGGCCAGGCCGCGCAGGGCCAGATACTCGCACTGGGTGGGGATGAGGACCTCGCTGGCCGCTACCAGAGCGTTGACAGTCAGGATGCCCAGGGAGGGCAGGCAGTCGATCAGGACATAGTCCGGCGTGGCGCCGGCCAGGGCCTCCTGCAGCACGTATTCACGCCGCATGCGCAGCATTAGGCCGCTCTCGCTGAGGGATAGGGCAATATCAGCCGGGGCCAAATAGATACCTGGATTGACCTTGACCACGATGTCGCGCAGGGCGTGGGTGCCCGGTTCCTGGCCCCCCAGGACGTGGTATAGGTTGGCGGCCATGCCCTCTTTTTCCCGGCCGCAGGCAATGGTCAGCGAGCTTTGCGGGTCCAGGTCCACGAGCAGGACCGTTCGGCCACGCTCGGCCAGGGCATGCCCCAGCACGTAGGTGGTGGTGGTCTTGCCGACCCCGCCTTTCTGGTTGGCGATGGCGATGATCCGGGTCACTGTCACTCCTCGGGCGCCCCACTAGGCCGGCGAGGGCGCCGCTGGTTCAAGGTACTATGGTGCTCCGCACGCGCTGCTGGCTGGTGGCGAGCTGATTGGTCCCCTGCCCTACCCGGGCCGGCGTCTCTTGGACTGGTCCCCTGCCCTACCCGGGCCGGCGTCTCTTGGACTGGTCCCCTGCCCTACCCGGGCCGGCGTCTCTTGGACTGGTC
>JAHJIN010000001.1 GCA_018823415.1 Chloroflexota bacterium
GGATATCCAGGGATATGGAGATCATGGAACTCATGGCTCAGTTTGCCTCACTTGTGATTTGTGGGCCTATTGTACCACATTCCGCTCCGTCTCTGGATACCACTACATCTTGTGGTCACCACGGAAATTCCTGGAGAGCCTTCGCCCAAGTCCCCTCGGCTCGCCCTCAGGCCCAAGGCGCGTACGGCACGCGTGATACATTGGTGAGACATATTCTCCCCCCGGGGCGGCGCTACCGATGCCCCAGCCCGATCGTAAAACAGGCGAGGGAGCACCAATATGGCACTCCCTCGCTTGCTGTCTATTGGTCCATGCGGGTCGCGTCCATCCGCGTTAGCCCAGGCCGGCTTCCTTGCGCAGCAAGTCGGCCTTGTCCGTGTTTTCCCACGGCGCGTCGATGTCGGTGCGGCCAAAGTGGCCGTAGCAGGCGGTGGGCTTGTAGATGGGCCGGCGCAGCCGCAGGTCACGAATGATGGCGCCGGGCCGCAGGTCAAAGTGCTCCTTGACCAGCTCGACGATCTTGGCCTCGGGAATCTTGGCCGTGCCAAAGGTCTCCACGGCCATGCTCACGGGCCGGGCCACGCCGATGGCATAGGCCAGCTCGACTTGCAAGCGCTCGGCCACACCGGCGGCCACGAGGTTCTTGGCCACATAGCGCGCGGCATAGGCGGCGGACCGGTCTACCTTGGTCGGGTCCTTGCCCGAGAAGCAGCCGCCACCCTGCGAAACCGTGGCACCATAGCTATCGACAATGATCTTGCGGCCGGTGAGACCAGCATCGCCCATAGGGCCGCCGACGACAAACCGGCCCGTGGGGTTGACAAAATAGCGCGTGTTCTTGTCCAGCATCTCGGCCGGCAGCACGGCCTTGATCACGTGTTCGATGAGGTCGGCCTCGATCTGCTGGTGAGTGGCCCGGGGGTCGTGATGCGCCGAAACCACCACGGTGTCAATGCGAGCCGGCTGGCCATAGTGATATTCGATCGTCACCTGGGACTTGCCATCCGGGCGCAGATAGGTCAGGGTCTTGTCCTTGCGGACCTGGGCCAGCCGCTTGCACAGTTTGTGGGCCATCATGATGGGCATGGGCATGAGTTCCGGCGTCTCGGTGCAGGCAAAGCCGATCATCATGCCCTGGTCGCCGGCGCCCACCATCTCGATGGTCTCATCCTCGGTCATCTCGCCGGCTTTGGCTTCCAGGGACTTGTTCACGCCCAGGGCGATGTCGGGCGACTGTTCCTTGATGGAGGTGATGACGCCACAGGTCTCGTTGTCGAACCCATACTTGGCCCGGGTATAGCCGACGTCGCGGATGGTGTCGCGGATGATGGTAGGCATGTCCACATAGGTCTGGGTGGTAATCTCGCCCATCACGAGCACCAGGCCGGTGGTGGCGGCCGTCTCGCAGGCCACGCGGGCATAGGGGTCTTCGGCATAGATGGCGTCCAGAATGGCGTCACTGATCTGGTCGCACAGCTTGTCCGGGTGTCCCTCGGCCACTGATTCAGAAGTGAACAGATACTTGGGTGAAGACATAAAGCTTGTTGTCATGGTTTGGTTAAACTCCTTTCGATTGCGTTTGCGGATGTATTAGGATGCGTCAAACATCAGGCAGCACCCTTGTGTTTTACGTGCCGGATTCCCACGACGTCAGATATGTTTCCTGCTCTGCCGTCAGCGTGTCGATGCGTATGCCCATTGCTTCCAGCTTGAGCCGGGCGATCTCGGCGTCGATGTCGTGCGGCACCGAGTAGACCTGGCGTTCCAGCTCGCTGGCGTGGCCCACCAGGTATTCGGCGCAGAGGGCCTGGTTGGCAAAGCTCATGTCCATGACGCTGGCCGGGTGCCCCTCGGCGGCGGCCAGGTTGATGAGCCGGCCCTCGCCCAGCAGGTTGATGCGCCGGCCATCGGCTAGCACATACTGTTCCACGAACGAACGCGGGCGTAGCTTTTGCTGGGCCATCGCTTCCAGGGCCGGGATGTTGATCTCGACGTTGAAATGGCCGCTGTTGGCGATGATGGCCCCGTCTTTCATGACGGCCAGATGCTGGCGGTCGATGACGCTCTTGTCGCCGGTGGAGGTGATGAAAATGTCGCCGATGGCGGCAGCTTCGATCATGGTCATGACGCGGTAGCCGTCCATCACGGCTTCCAACGCGCGCAGGGGGTCTACCTCGGTGACGACGATGTTGGCGCCCATGCCCCGGGCGCGCATGGCGATGCCCCGGCTGCACCAACCATAGCCGCCTACCACCACCACCTTGCCGGCGATGAGATAGTTGGTGGCCCGGATGATGCCGTCGATGGTGCTCTGGCCGGTGCCATAGCGGTTGTCGAAAAGGTGCTTGGTGAGGGCGTCGTTCACGGCGATTACCGGGTAGCGCAGCGCGCCCTCGGCGGCCATGGCGCGCAGGCGAATGACGCCGGTGGTGGTTTCTTCGGTGCCGGCCATTACGCCGGCCAGCAGGTCGGTGCGGTCCTTGTGCAGTGTGCTCAACAGGTCGGCGCCGTCGTCCATGGTGATGGTGGGGCCGTGGTCCAGGGCCGCATAGATGTGCTGGTAGTACGTGTCATGGTCTTCACCCTTGATGGCAAAGGTGGGGATGCCATAGTGGGCCACCAGGGCTGCGGCCACATCGTCCTGGGTAGACAGGGGGTTGGAGGCACACAGCGCCAGTTCGGCGCCGCCGGCCACCAGTGCCCGGCCCAGGTTGGCCGTCTCGGTGGTGATGTGCAGGCAGCCGGCGATCTTGATGCCGGCCAGCGGTTTTTCCTGGGCAAAGCGCTCGCGGATGTCCCGGAGTACGGGCATCTCTTGCGCGGCCCATTCGATGCGTAAGCGCCCCTGATCGGCCAGGGCCAGGTCTTGTACGTCGTGTTTTGTCATCTAGTTTCTCCTTGTTCAGATTTGCATGTTGCGTATTGTGACGGAATACGCTTTATTCCAGGTTGGGCAATTTCCATACCCGGGTATCGACCAATTCTAGTTGCTGTTGCAGGTCACCGGGGTCTACGTACTGATCCAGGTGCCCGCACTGTATGCACACGGTGCTGATGGCGCGCAGGTGGATGACCTTGCCCACCAGCGCGTCGCTGGCTGAGGGGCCTGCGCCACGATACAGGAATAGTGGTTGCGCCTGGGCAAAGTCCCCGGTCCAGCCCTGCAACACGGGACCGCCGCACGCGGTACACCGGGCGGCGGGCAAGGCTCGTGGTTGCCGATCATGTTCGACCATGGGTTTCTCCTTTTTCTGTCTGATCGCCCGCATAGTGCTGTTTCACTCTGGCCCACAACCCTGGGCTACGCCGCTGGCCAATGCCCTCCCAATAGCGACAATGGCGCTGGAAACCCAGACGCTCGTAGACGTGCTGGGCGATGTGGTTGTGGACGTTGACGTTGAGCACGATATCCTGGCAGCCCAGTTGGATCAAGTCCTGCACCACGGCGCTGGTACAGGCTGCCGCATAGCCGTGCCCCCGATAGGCCGGGTGAGTGAATACATTGCCCACGGCACCTACGCCATAGCGGGGCGAGATCACGTGAGTGCCAGCCGTGGCCACCAGTTGCCCATCCACGCGCAGGCCATAGAATACACCCTGCTCGACCTGGTACGCGGCGAATGCCTGCGCTTCGGCCATCTCGTATAGCTTGTTCAGGTGACGAAGGTCGGCCACCGACAGGCGTTGGGGGCGTTCCGGGGTGGCGACCGGCTGAAAGGTCGCAGCGGTCAGCGTCATGCGCCACATTTCCTGGCGTTCCCGCAACTCGTAGCAGCGGGTGACAGCCGGCAGATGCCCGGCGCGGCAGTTGAAATACGCGGTGGGCGGCCGCAGTGATTGCTCCAGTATGGTCGTCACGCCTTCAACGTCGCCCAGGGTAAAGATGATGGGCAGGCTCAGGCCGTTGAATAGCAGACCCAGGGCCAGCACATCATGCGCCTCGACCACGTACCACTTGGTGGTCGGGAACATGACCGGGTCCAGGTCACCGATGGCATACGCGGCGTACAACCGCTCGCGGTCCAGGATACCCAGCAGACGCGCCGGATCAGAAACCTGCTGCACACGCACGGTTCACCTCGCGTGGGCGTTGGGCCGCTGTCGGGCCAGGGTATCGCGCAGCCCGGCCTCAAGGCCAAAGTTCTCCTGGAAGCGGGTCATGAACTCGTCCAGAGTATAATGATGTTCCTGGTTGCCGTATTGCTCCACGGCATAGGCGGCGGTGAGGCTGCCCAGCCGGCCAGTCACCGCCGGCGACAGGCCATGGACCAGGCCCTTGATGATGCCGGCGCGATACGCGTCGCCGGCCCCGGTGGGGTCTGCCACCCGGCGCGGTGCCGCGATGGGGATGTCGTATACTGCGCCATCGGCATACACCGTGGAGCCGGCCTCGCCGCGCGTGACGATGAGCATGCCGGTGCGAGCCAACACTTGCTCGTCGGTCAGGCCGGTCTTGTTCTTGACCATTTCCAACTCGTATTCGTTCAGGATGAGCAGGCGCGAGCCGGTGACGCCGTCGGCCAACTCGTCGCCGGACAGGCGAATGATCTGCTGGCCCGGGTCATAGATGTAGGGAATGCCCAGCTCGCGGCATTCGCGGGCATATTGGATCATGGCCGTGGGGTCGTTGGGCGAGATGATGACCACGTCAATGTCTTGCCAGTCGGGCTGGTCGCGCAGCGCGATGTCTTGAGCGTGCGCCATGGCCCCGGCGTAAAAGCCGGTGAACTGGCCGTTGTTCTGGTCGGTGGTGATGAAACAGGTGGCGGTGAGCTCGTCTGGCACCACCGCAATGCCCGAGGTGTCCACGCCCTGCGCTTCCAGCCAGACCCGGTACTCGCCGAAATCTTCGCCCACGGTCCCCATGATGCGGGGACGCTCGTTCACCAGGGCCAGGTTGTAGGCAATGTTGGCAGCGCACCCGCCGCGCAGCTTTTTCATCGAGTCGGCGAGAAAGCTTACGCTGAGCATGTGCAGTTTGTCGGGGAAGATATGGTCCTTGAAGTAGCCGGGGAACTGGACGATATAGTCAAAGGCCAGGGAGCCAGTGACGACGATGGTCATTTATCCCTCCGTATGTCCGTATCGACGCTGCATCTCGGCCGCCACGCCGGCCGTTAGCAATAGCACGCGCTCGGCCGCGACCACACTCATGCTGCCCAGCCCACACGACGGCGTGATCATCATGGCTGCCAGCAAATCGTCTTTGGGGATGCCCTTGTTGACCAGCAGGCCCAGGGCTGTCTCCAGCCGTTCGGTCAGGCTCGCCACAGTTTCCCGGGCGATGAGGTCGTCGCGGTTGGGCGAGATGCCCCAGGCAATGACGCCGCCGCGCCGCAAGAAGGCCCGGACTGCCTCCGGATACAGCGCCAGCGACTCGGCATAGTCATAGGCGTCCAGGTTCAGGATGTCGGCCGAGGTCTCCAGCAGGATGCCCCAGTCGGTGTTGCCGCAGCAGTGAACGCCCTTGAGGCCCTGGATGCCGGCGAACACCTCTTCCAGCAAGGTGATGACCTGCTCGCGGCTCACGGCCACGAACGCAGACCCAAAGGCGCTCATGTACGGTTCGTCCACAAACGTGATGACGTTGGGACAGAGCCTGGTCAGCTCGCGCTCTTGCCAGGAGGCCTTGAGGCGCAGGTGCTTGGCGATGGCGTCGGCGAGGATGTCGTCGTAGAGCGTGGGCCGGCGATCCTGGTCTACCACGGTGAGCCCCCAACTGATGGGGCCGGTGACCTGGCCCTTGATGGCCCGGGGCGCTGGCCGGCTGTCGAGGACAGTTGGGAGCGCCGCCAGCCCGGCGGCATAGGCCGGGTCGATGGCCGCGAATTCCAGGTCGTTTTCCAGATAAGCCATGTAAAGCCGTTCCAGGCCCGGGTCCAGGTCCTGCGACCGGTCCACATAGATGCGCTCGGCCTCGTGGTCCAGCACCACGCCGGGGAACCCCTCGCTGTACTGGACGTACATGTTCTCCAGAAAACTGCGCTGGGGCAACTGCGGCCAGATGGGTATTTGAGGAAACACATCTGCCACGGCTCGGCAGCCGGCCGCCGGGTCCTGGTGCGGCAAGCTGCCGATGGCGGTGGGCAGCAGGTTCAGGTCAAACATTGCCTTCACTCTCAGCGACCACGCGCCGCAGCCCTTCCTCAAATGGCGGATACACCACGCCCCGGTTGGTGACGATGGCGGTGACGTAGCGGTTGGGTGTTACGTCAAAGGCCGGGTTCGCCACGTGCACGCCCTCCGGCGCGATGGGCACGCCCTGGATGTGTGTGACTTCGCGGGGGTCGCGCTCCTCGATGGGGATCTGCTCGCCGGAGGCCAGCGACAGGTCCAGCGTGGAGACCGGGATCACGGAATAGAACGGGATGCCGTTCTCGTGGGCCAGCACGGCTACACTGTACGTGCCGATCTTGTTGGCCACGTCACCGTTGGCGGCGATACGGTCGGCCCCCACGAACACGGCGTCCACCTGGCCCCGGCGCATGAAATGGCCGGCCATGTTGTCGCTGATGAGGGTCATGGGGATGCCCAGTTTCATCAATTCCCAGGCGGTGAGGCGTGCGCCCTGCAAAAAGGGCCGGGTCTCGTCCACCCACACGTGGATGTGTTTGCCCTGCTCCCAGGCAGCGCGGATGACGCCCAGGGCTGTGCCATAGTCCACCACGGCCAGCGCTCCGGTATTGCAGTGGGTCAGCACGTTCATGCCATCCTCGATGAGGGCCGCGCCGTACTCGCCCATGCGCCGGTTCGTCGCCACGTCCTCGTCGGCCAGGCGCTCGGCCTCGGCCAGCAGTAGGCGACGCACCTCGTCGGCATCGTCAGTGCCGGCGGCCACGGCATCGGCATAGCGCCGCATCTTGTCGATACCCCAGAACAGGTTGACGGCCGTGGGCCGGGTGGCGCGCAGCGTCTCATACACCGGCTGGAGTTGGGCCAGCAGGTCGGGCACCGAGTCGGCCGGCGCGCGCCACGCGCCCAGGGCCACGCCATAGGCCGCGGTCACGCCAATGGCCGGCGCGCCCCGGATCTGCATCGTGGCGATGGCATTGGCCACGTCCGGGTAATCACGGCACTCGACAATGATCTCCTGATGGGGCAACTTGGTCTGGTCGATGAGATGAACGGTCTGGTCCTGCCACCAGATCGTGCGCATTGGGCATCCTCCTGTTGAAAATTGCAAAAAAACTCCCCCGGAAGCGAGGGAGTTCAGTGAACTCGTCTCTCATCTTCCAGAGCCGCCCCGATGGGGCAGCGCTCTGCCGGAATTGGCACCTGGCCGGTTGCCGGGGTTTCGCAGGGCCGGTCCCTCCACCCCTCTGGATAAGAGCGCCTATTTAGTTGGGCTTGACAGCGTGGGCAATTATAACATACACTTGAACGGGTGGCAAGCGCTCCATCGCCAAATTTGACCAATCTCTGCGTATGACGTATAATCAAGGGTAGCCGAGCGCGCATTGCCCCGTTGCCATCCTTGGGGCCCGAGGGAATCATGTTGACCAGCACCGGAACCATAGCCCGGGTGATAGGCGTGGTCGTTGACGCCGAGTTTGCGTCGGGCGACCTGCCCAGCATCCACAACGCCCTCCTGATCCAGCGTGACAGTGGGCCAGAGCTGGTGATTGAGGTGCAGGAGCACGTGGACCCGCACACGGCGCGCGCGGTAGCCATGGGCGACACGGCCGGCCTGCGCCGGGGCCTGCCGGTGCTCGACACGGGCGCGCCCATCCAGGTGCCGGTGGGCCGGTCCACGCTGGGCCGCATGTTCAACGTCCTGGGCCAGCCCATCGACGGGCAGCCGGCCCCGGACGATGCGCCGCGCCGGCCCATCCACGCCATTTCTCCGCTGCTGCGTGACCAGCGTCTGGTGACCGAGCCGTTTGTCACCGGCCTCAAGGCTATCGATTTGCTGACCCCCTATCCCCGGGGCGGCAAGATCGGCCTGTTTGGCGGGGCCGGCGTGGGCAAAACCATGCTCATGATCGAGCTCATGCGTCAAACCATCCGCGAGCACCAGGGCATCGTGCTGTTTGCCGGCGTGGGCGAGCGCAGCCGCGAAGGCAACGACCTGTGGCTAGAGATGCAGCGCAGCGGCGTGATCGACAGCACCGTGCTGGTGTTCGGGCAGATGAACGAGCCGCCCGGCGCCCGGCTCCGCGTGGCCCTGAGCGCCCTGACCATGGCCGAGCACTTTCGCGATTACGAACGCCGGCCCGTGTTGCTCTTCTTGGACAATATCTTTCGCTATATCCAGGCCGGCGCCGAGGTGTCGGCGCTGCTGGGGCACCTCCCCAGCGCCGTGGGTTATCAGCCCACGCTGGATAGCGAGATGGGCGCGCTTCAGGAGCGCATCACCACCACCAGCCGGGGCAGCGTCACCTCCATCCAGGCCGTGTACGTCCCGGCCGATGACCTGACGGACCCGGCTGTGGTGGCGACGTTTGCTCACTTGGACGCGGCCACCATCCTTTCACGCCGCCAGGCCAGCCTGGGGCTGTACCCGGCTATCGACCCGCTGCGGTCCAACAGCACGCTGCTGACGCCCCAGAACGTGGGCGAGGCGCATTATGATATTGCCATGCGAGCGCGGGCGTTGTTGGCTCGCTACGAAGAGTTGCAGGACGTGATCGCCATCCTGGGTATTGAGGAATTGAGCGAGGCGGACCGGGTGGCAGTGGCCCGGGCGCGTCGCATCCAGCGCTTTCTCACCCAGCCGTTCCACGTGTCCGAGCAGTTTACCGGCCAGCAGGGGCGTTATGTCCCGTTGTCCGAGACGCTGCGCGGTTTTGACGAGATCCTGCATGGCCGCCACGACGACCTTCCCGAGCAGGCGTTCTATATGGTGGGCACGATAGACGAGGTTGTGACCCGCGCGCGCGATCTGGCCGGGACCGACGATGGCTGAGTTGTGGCGGTTGCAGGTCTTGACGCCCGGCAAGACGCTGCTGGATGTGGCGGGCGTGCGCTGGGTGCAGGCGCAACTGGCCGACGGCGGCGGCATTGGCATCCGGCCCGGCCACGCGCCGCTGCTGGCCGAGACGGTGGCCGCGCCGCTGCGCTACGCCGATGACGCCGGCGAACATGAGCTGGCCCTGGCCGCTGGCATCTTGCAGATCGAGCGGGGCCACGTGACCATCTTTACCAGCGGCCTGGCCCAGACCGCTAAGGTGTCCGGCGACGTGCGTTTTGACCGGCTGGCCCGGGCGCTGCTCACCACGCTGCGTGCCCGGCCCCAGGAGGTGCCAGACGATGACCAAAAACAAGCGTGAGCGGGCTTCCTGGGGCGCCCTGTGGCGCGAGGCGCTCCGGGCCACCACCCTGGGCTGGGATCTGGTGCTGCCCATCTTTATCGGGACCCTGGTGGGTTACTTTTTGGACCAATGGTTGGGCACCGGGCACATCTTTACGATGGGCTTGCTGGTGCTGGGCATTGGGGTGGGTTACTATAACGTGGTCCGGTTCATCCGGCAGCTAAACGAGCGGGACCGGGAACGCAAGGCGCGGGAGCAATCCGAGGCCGAGGAATGATATGGAAATAGGCGAATTCCTGCCGCACGTGGTGTTTGTCATCCCGGTGCTCAATATCCCGGTGCGCAACACGGTCGTGGTTACCTGGATCATGATGGCGCTCATCATCGGCGTGGCCGCCATCGTGGGCCAGCGCCGGCTCACGGCCCTGGAAATGTTGGTGGATTTCCTGAACGACGTCGTCTCGGACGTGATGGGCATTCCGGCCGAGACCTATTTGCCACTGCTGGGCTCGCTGGCCATATTCATCGCCGTGGCCAATGTCCTCGGCGTGATCCCATTCCTGTTCGCTCCCACGCGCGACATTAACGTGCCGCTCGCGCTGGCCGTGGTGGTCTTTTTCTCGGTCCACTATTTTGGCGTGCGGGCCAGGGGGCCGATGGGCTATCTCAAGTCCCTGGCCTCACCCATCTTTTTGCTGCCCCTGGAGATTATCGGGCAGTTGATCCGCACTCTGTCGCTCACCATGCGTCTTTTTGGCAATATCTTTAGCGGCGAGTTGCTGGTGGCCATCGTTTTTTCCCTGGCCCCGCTCATCGTGCCGTTGCCCCTGATCGTCCTGGGCATGTTCATCGGCGTCTTGCAAGCATATGTGTTCACGGTCCTGGCAGCCGTCTATATCGGGGCCGGGCTGGGAGCCAGCGAATCTGGATCATCAATGGAACAAGGGTAGGGCAAATTGGCGCCTTGCCTCTGGCAAGGACCTTGCCCTACGTATTCGTGGGAAAGGAAGGAATGAAACCATGTCGGAAATCAGTCCCGGACTCGCGGTCACGCTATTCACCATTGCTGCCGGCTGCATCGGTATCGTCATCGCCACGGCGGTCCTGGCTATCGTCGAGGGGGTGGCCGTGGTCAAGGCCCTGGAGGGAATGACGCGCCAACCCGATGCGGCCGGCGACCTGCGCACCACGCTCATCATCGGCATGGCGCTGCTAGAAACCTCGGCCATCTATGTGCTGCTGGTGGTGCTGATCCTGATCTTTGCCAACCCGCTGTTACAGCTCGTGCAGTAGCGAGAGGATTGCCTTATGAAAGTCGTTTCGCTGGTCTTGGTCATGCTGGCGGCGTTTGGCCTGATGGCGGCCCAGTGCTCGCCGGCCTCCACGACCGCAACCCAATCCACGTCTCCGCTCGAGTTGGACCTGCCGACGATCCTGTTCGAGGTCATCAACTTTTTGGTTCTGGCCGTGGTGCTGTATTATGTCCTCTTTCGGCGGGTGATGAACAGCGTCAAGACCCGGGCCGCCGAAAAGGACCGGCTGCTCCACGATCTGGCCCAGGAGCGGCAAGCCGCCGAACGGTTGCATGCCGAACTGCAAGCGCGCTTGGCGGATATCGACCAGGAGATAGCCGAGATCGTAACCCAGGCTCAGGAGCAGATCGAGGCGGAGCACAAGGCGTTGTTGCAGGCTACCGAGGTCGAGGTGGAACGCCTGTTGACTGAGGCCCAGTCAGAGGCTGCGCAGATGCAGCAGCAATCGTTGGACGAGTTTCACGAGCAGGCGCTCGATACGATCCTGCGCGTCAGCGCCCACGTCGTTGACCAGGTGGCGCCGGCCGAACTGCATGATGTGCTGGTCAAGCAGCTCAACGACCGCATCTGGGAGCTGGGGCGCAGCGAGATGCGTCAGGTGGAGGCCATTCGCCGCTCGGTGAGCGGGCGCACGCCCACGATCCACGTGGACACGGCCCGGGCACTCTCGCCGGAGCAGCAGGGACAACTGGTGCGCACGTTCAGCGCCCTGGCAGACCACAACGTCCAACTGGACTTGAAGACGGACCCGGCCCTGGCCCTGGGCCTGCGCATCCGCATGGGCGATCTGGTGGTAGACAACTCGATCCGCGCCCAACTGGACGATCTGCGCGACGAGGTGAGCGCCGCGCTGCGAGAGCCGACCAGCCATGAGTGACCAGCCGTCGATTCCCGATCCCCATCCCTTGCTCCAGGCGCTGCGACAGCGGCTGGGCCTGACAGGGGGGCCGGGCCCAGCCTCCGACCCGGCGGCTCAGCGATTGCGCGGCCTGGCGGCTGCCCTGCCGCCGGTCGTCCGGCCGCACCCGCAGATGGCGCGACTGCTCCAGTTGCTTGACGACCAGGCCAGCCGGTTCACCAGCCAGGTCCGCTTTCGCGAGGTGGGCACCGTGCAGCACATCGGCAATGGGGTTGCCAACCTGTCGGGCCTGCACCGGGTGCGCACCGACGAACTGGTCACGTTCGCCACCGGCGTGCAAGGTCTGGTGTTGAACCTGGACCGCGACCGGGTGGACGTGATCATGTTGGGGCCGGATCAAGGCATCCGGGGTGGTGATTTGGTGACGGCTACCGGGCACCGGCTGCGCGTGCCGGTGGGCCCCCGGCTCCTGGGCCGGGTGTTGAACCCCCTGGGCGAACCGCTGGACGAAGGCCGGCCCATCGAAGCGGCAGCTTGGCATTATCTGGAGCGTGAGGCGCCGACCATCGTGGAGCGGACGCCGGTCCACCAGCCGCTGCATACCGGCCTCAAGATTGTGGACGCGCTGCTGCCCATCGGGCGCGGCCAGCGCGAGTTGATCATTGGCGACCGCCAGACCGGCAAGACGGCCCTGGCCGTGGACGCCATCCTCAACCAGCACGATACCGATGTGCATTGCGTCTATATTGCCATTGGCCAAAAGAAATCATCCACCCTGGCCGTTATCGACACGCTGCGCCAGGCCCGAGCCATGCCCTATACCACGGTGGTGGTGTCTAGCTCCGATGACCCGCCGGCCTTGCGCTACCTGGCACCCTATGCCGGCTGCACCATAGCCGAATACCTGATGCACATGGGCCGCGACGTGCTGGTGGTGTATGACGATCTGAGCAAACACGCCGATGCCTATCGCGAGTTGAGCCTGCTGCTGCGCCGGCCCCCCGGTCGCGAGGCCTACCCGGGCGATATTTTTTACCTGCACGCGCGCCTGCTGGAGCGGGCCTGCAAGCTGAACGAGACCGCGGGCGGCGGATCACTCACGGCTCTGCCCATCGTCGAGACGCAGCGCGGCAGCATTGCGGCCTATATCCCCACCAACCTCATCTCGATCACTGACGGGCAGATCGTGCTGGACGCAGCCCTGTTCAATCGGGGCGTCAAGCCGGCTATCGACGTGGGGCGTTCGGTGTCGCGCGTGGGCGGGGCTGCGCAAACGCCGGCCATGCGCGCCGTGGCCGGCAAGCTGCGCCTGGAACTGGCCCAGTTTGAAGAAGTGGCCCGCTTTGCCCGGTTTGGTACCGAGGTGGACGAGGCCACCCAGCGCCAGATCCAGCGCGGCCAGCGTTTGCAGCGCGTGCTGACCCAGCCGGTGCACCGGCCCCTTGCGCTGGCGGTCCAGGTGCTCACGCTCTGGGCCACTGCCGAAGGCTATCTGGACGACGTGCCGCCGCCGGATGTGCCGGCCTTTGAACGCCAGCTCTGGGCCTATTTCGAGGCCGAGCAGGCCGGTAGCCTCGCCCAGATCAATCGCGGCGGCGATCTGACTGACGAGATCCGCCATGTCTGGGCAGAAAAGATGACTGGCCTGTCCGAATTGTGGCATGCAGAAAGGAATAACGTGCCGTGAAGATGGTAATGGCGGTGGTAGCCCATGACCAGGGCGCCGACGTGCTGGATGCACTGATCAACGCCGGGCACCGGGCCACTTTTAGCGAAAGCCGGGGCGGCATGTTGCGCCAATCGCAATTGATGATCTGGACGGCCGTGGATACAGCCAAGCTGGAAGAGGTGCTGTCCATCATCCGCGAGCATTGCAGCGCCCAGGTTCGCGCCTGCACCGAAGAGTCAGAAGGGGGCCTGACGCCAGAGGGCATGCCGGTCACCGCACTATTGGGCGGGGCCGCCGTGTTCGTGTGGCCCCTGGATAGCTTTGAGACCTGCTGATCACCATGAGCCAGGACCTGACACTCGCCCAGGATCGGCTGGACAACATTCGCACCGTAGAGCCCTTGTTGAGCGCATTGCGCACCATCTCATTGGGCAGTTGGCAGGCCGCGCTCAAGCAGCGCGCCGGCGCGCGGCGTTATGGCGAACACTTGCTAACCATGCTGCCGCCGATCCTGGCGCGCCTGCCGGCGGTGCGGACTGACCGGGCCGGGCGCCCGCCGGCCCGTGTCGTGGCCGTCATGGTGGGCAGCGAACGCGGGTTGTGCGGCCGGTTCAACGCGACCGTCGTAGAGCGCGCCGAGCAATACCTGGCCGAGCCGGCGCTCGCCGACGCCCAGGTTGAACTCGAGGTGTTGGGCACGCGTGTCATGCGCATCTGGCAGCGCCAGTACCGCTCTCTCCAGCCAGGTCGCTGGGAGCCGCTGTCGGCCACGGCGCTGCCTTCTTTTCAACTGGCCTTTGACCTGACGCGCCGGTGGTTGGCGCGTTACGATGCGGACCAGACGGCCGCGTCTGACCCTTTGGACGCGGTTGATCTGATCTATAACGCTTACCGAGGCACCGGCCGCTACGAACCGGCCATCGTGCACCTTATCCCGCCGGTCCTGCCGGTGCCGCCAGTTTCGCTGGCGCCGCCGGCCCGGGCCACAGACTGGCCGCCGCCCATCATCGAGACCGACCCGCTGGGCCTGTATGCCCGCATCGCAGAGCAGTGGGTGGCGGTCTGGCTCTACGAGCTGCTGCTGGAATCCGCGGCCTCGGAGCAGGCCGCCCGGTTCCAGCTCATGGAAGCCGCCACCCAGAACACCCAGCGCCTTATCGAAGAGTTGACCATCACCGTTCAGGCTGCCCGCCGCCAGGCCATCACCCGCGAGATGCAAGAGTTGGCCGCCGGGGCCGGGTTGGTGCGCTGACGTCCTGCATCCTCGCCGGGTCTTGACTAGGATGGTACACTATATACGACAAAATAACCCACCTGCCAATCCCGGCCCGGAGGCGAGATGAACGTAAAAGTACATAGTTCAACCAATGCATTCGATCAACTCAAGCGACCCTGGAATGAACTGCTGGCTAGCAGCGCTACCAATACGATTTTCGGCACCTGGCAATGGCAAGAGACCTGGTGGCGCTGCTTTGGTGAAGATCGCGCTTTGCGCATCTGCGTGGTATCCGAAAACAAGCAACCCATCGGCATTGTGCCCCTGGTGGGGCTAGAAGGCGACGGCGCGGCCCGCACGTTGCAGTTCATAGGCGGCGCGGATGTGGCCGACTATTTGGACATCGTCGCTCCCCCCGAACGGGTGGCCGATGTGCTGACCGCCTCGTTGGATGCCCTGGACTGGGACGTTCTCGATCTGCATGTCATTCCCAAGACCTCACCGATGCGCCCGGCTCTGGCCCAATTGGCCCAGGAACGCGGCTATCAATTGGTGGAAGAAGAAGAAGACGTGTGTCCCTTGTTCCAACTTCCCACCTCCTGGGACGCCTACCTGGATGGCTTGAGCAAGAAAAACCGCCACGAACTGCGCCGCAAAATACGCCGGCTGGAGCGCGAGGCCGATGCCAAGATGCGCGTCACCCACGACATTGCAGCTCTGGCCGATGATGTGGATGCCTTTATCATGATGCACCGGACCAGCGAGGGGCGCAAGGGCCGCTTTATGGACGCGCGCATGACCGAGTTCTTTCATGCCCTGGCCCGCGTGTGCTTTATGGAAAAATGGCTCCACCTGGCCTTCTTGGATATCGATGGCGGATTGTCGGCCGCGTCCCTGTCGTTCAAATACGGCAAAACCCTGGCGCTCTATAACTCGGCCTATAGTGCCGAACTCCAGCGCCTGAGTCCCGGCGTGCTCCTGGTGGCCTATCTCATCCGCGATGCCATTGCCGGCGGAATGGAAACATTCGATTTCATGCGCGGCGACGAGCGCTACAAATATGACCTGGGCGGCCTGGATACCTATGTGATGCATATCCAAGTGACGCGTGCCTGATCGGGCCGTCACATACTTCCAGATGACATAATCACCACGCAATCTGACCGCTGACGCTGACCATCGACAGCCACTTGTGGGCGGTTGGCCGTCGGCGGTCGATGTCGATAAGGCTTGAGAAAATGACCCATCCCCTGCGCGTAGCCATGCTGAGTGTGCACGGCTGTCCCCTGGCCCGACTGGGTGAAAAGGACGCCGGCGGCATGAACGTCTATGTCCGCGAGTTGAGCCGGGCCCTGGGCCAGTTGGGCGTCGGCGTGGACGTGTATACCCGCTGCGTGGACCAATCGACCGACCCCATCGTGCCCCTGGGGTCAGACGCGCGCGTGATCCACATCGAGGCCGGCGGTGTACGCTATGTCCCCAAATCGGGCATCTATGACCTGCTGCCCGAGTTCATCGGCAACCTCAAATCCTTTGCCAAGACCCACGACCTGCACTATGACCTGGTACACGGTCATTACTGGCTCTCGGGCCTGGTGGGGTTGGACCTCAAGAGTGCCTGGAACGTGCCCCTGGTGCAAATGTTTCACACTCTGGGCGAGGTCAAGAATTTGGTGGCCCGGCGTCCGAACGAGATGGAAGGCGAGTTGCGCATTGACTGCGAGCGCCACATCATGGCCCACGCCGATCAGTTGATCGCAGCCAATGCCGACGAACGGGCGCACATGGTGTGGTTCTATCGCGCCGACCAGGATCGTATCCACGAGGTGCCTTGCGGCCTGGACGCCGACCTGTTTCGCCCACTGGACCGCGCTGCGTGCCGGGCGCGCCTGGGCTGGCAGTCAGACGAACAGGTGGTGCTCTTTGTCGGACGCATCGAGCCGCTCAAAGGGATCGACATCTTGTTGCGGGCGGTCATGTACCTGGTGCGCTGTCACGATCACCCCCGGCTGCGCGCCATCATCGTGGGTGGTGACGTGAGCAAAGACGGCGACGAGCTGCAACGCTTGCGGGCGCTGGTGCAATCTTTGGACCTGGGCGCGTATGTGAACTTTGTGGGGGCTCAGGACCAGGAAGTCTTGCCCACGTATTATACCGCCGCCGATGTGTGCGCCATGCCCAGCTTTCACGAAAGCTTTGGCATGGTCGCCATCGAGGCCCTGAGCTGTGGCACGCCGGTGGTGGCCTCGCGCGTGGGCGGCTTGCAGTACACCATTCGCGATGGGGAAACCGGCTTTTTGGTCCCGCGTGGCGACCCGGTGGTGCTGGCCGACCGGTTGTGTCTCTTGCTGAGCCGGCCAGACCTGCGGGACCAGATGGGCCAACGCGCGGCCGGCGTGGCCGGCATATACGACTGGCAGACCATCGCGCAGCAAATCCTGGCGGTGTATCAGGCCCGGCCGCCCGACTTGCGCAAAACTCCCTTCTAAGGTACAATTGTCGCAAATTTGCCGGACCTGACTATACGGGTTCCGGCATTTTGCAGGTTTGTCGCCAAGCTACTGGAGGCTTGAATGACCTCATCATCTCAAGAAGCTATTCTCTGGGTCAACCTGTCCACCGGCCACATAGAGGTGCGCGAGCTGGCCGAATCGGTCCGCCAGCAGTTTCTTGGCGGTATGGGGCTGGGGGCACAGATGCTGTACGAGCACATCCCGGCCCACGCGGACCCGCTGGGGCCAGACAATGTGTTGGGCCTGGTGCCGGGTTTGCTCACCGGCAGCGGCTTGCCCTTTAGCGGCCGCTGGATGGCTGTGGGCCAGAGCCCGCTCACCGGTGGCTGGGGCGACGCGAACAGTGGCGGTTATTTTGGGCCAGAATTGCGCCGCGCCGGGTTTGCCGGCGTGTTTGTGACCGGCATCGCGCCCGAGCCGGTCTATTTGTGGGTTCACGACGGCGCGGCCGAGCTGCGCCCGGCCGGTCACCTGTGGGGCCAGGACACCGTGGATACCCAAGAGCGCATCCGCCAGGAAGTGGGGGACAACAAGGCTCGTGTTGCGTGCATTGGCCCAGCCGGCGAGCGCGTGAGCCGCATCGCGGCCATCATCAACGACGAAGGCCGCGCGGCTGCCCGATCTGGTCTGGGCGCGGTCATGGGCAGCAAGCGGCTCAAGGCTGTGGCCGTGCGGGGCACCGGCAAGGTGACGCTGCACGACCCCGAGCGCGTCAAGCAACTGCGCCAGGACCTGACAAGCATTTTCAAGGAGCCGGCCGGCTGGATGGACCGGTTCACCGTGAGCCATACCGGGCTGATCGGCCGGGTGATGCGCCGCGTGGCCGGCCGCTTGCCCATTTCCATGCCCACACCGCAGTCGCTGGTGCGCGAACTCAACCGGATGTATGGTACGTGCGGCGCGACCGATTACGCCGCCGAGGTGGGCGATTCACCGGTGCGCAACTGGACTGGCGTGGGCTATCGCGATTTTCCCTACGGTACGCATTCGAGCCAACTGAGCGGCGACCGGGTCATTGCCTTGCAACGCCGGCGTTATCACTGCGCCAGTTGCCCCCTGGGCTGCGGCGGGATCATTGACGTGCCCGATGGGCCGTATGCGGGCGAGGGCACCAAGCCCGAATACGAAACCCTGGCCGCCTTTGGGTCGCTGTGCCTGAACAATGACCTGGGCGCCATCGTCACGCTGAACGAGCTGTGCAACCGGGCCGGGCTGGATACCATCTCACTGGGCGGGGTGCTGGCCTTTGCCATCGAGTGTTACGAGGCCGGTATTTTGACGCCCGCCGATACCGGTGGCCTGGATCTGCGCTGGGGCCATGCCCAGGCCATGATCGACCTGGCGCAGCGCATCGTCCAGCGCGAGGGCCTGGGCGACACGCTGGCTGATGGTGTGTGGCTGGCGGCCGAGCGCATCGGCGGTGGGGCCGAGGCGTTTGCCGTGCACGCCGGGGGCCAGGAACTGCCCATGCACGACTCACGCCTGGACCCGGGGTTTGCCACGGCGTATCAGGCCGAGCCCACGCCGGGTCGGCACACCATCTCGGCCGACATGTACGCCAGCGTGTACCTGCTCCCGCTCAAATACCCGCATCGGCTGGGCCAGAGCGCGCCAGCCGCCCGCCGTGTGGCCCTGGTCAGCCAGTATTATCGTGCCTTGAGCGCGGCCGGGCTGTGCATGCTGGGCGTCACCGCCAGTCCCATTCCCCTGGCCGAGTGGCTCAACGCTGTCACCGGGTGGTCGCTCACTGACGATGATCTGCTGGACATTGGCGCACGCATCGTGTCGCTGCAACAGGCGTTCAACGTGCGCGCCGGCATCGCACCCGCCGAGGTGTACATCCACCCACGCGCCATCGGCAACCCGCCACTGGATGCTGGTCCTACCGCCGGTGTCACCATTGACCTGGCGGCGCAGGCGCGGGCCTTTTATCGCGAGATGGGCTGGGATGAGGACACCGGCTGGCCCACGCCAGAACGGCTGGCGACCCTGGGGTTGGGGGATGTCGCCAGCGACCTGTACGAGAAAGGAAGGAACTGACTGTGGAAGCCATCCTGAATCGTTTTATCGTCTATATGCAGGTTCAGCGCAACTCCTCGCCGTATACGGTGCGCAACTATCGCCACGAGATCACCCAGTTTATGACCTATTTGCGCACGCAGGAACAGGTGGAGGATTGGGGCGCAGTGGACCGGCACATGGTCCGGCGTTTCCTGACTTACCTGGCCGAGGCTGAATATGCCCGGGCCAGCATCGCCCGCAAACTCACCGAGATCCGGTCCTTTTACAAGTGGATGCAGAACGAGGGCCTGGTACTGGACAACCCCATCCAGGGTGTCTCGACGCCCAAGGCGGACAAACGCCTGCCGGTCTTTTTGTCGATAGAGGAGACCAAGTTGCTGTTGAGCACGCCCGACACGTCCAAGCCCCAGGGCCAGCGGGACCGGGCTATCATGGAACTGCTCTATGCGGCGGGCCTGCGGGTCAGCGAGCTGGCCGAGTTGAACATGGGCGACGTGGACCGGACCCAGCGCGAGGTGCGGGTGCTGGGCAAAGGCCGCAAGGAGCGCATCGTGGTGCTGGGCGAGCCTGCCGTGCGCGCTCTCACCACCTATATCAATGATGGCCGGCTCAAACTGCTCAAGGGCGACCGGGCCGTGGCAGCCTTGTTCCTGAACCGGTCCGGCGGCCGACTCTCGACCCGCAGCGTCCAAAAGATCCTGGACAAGTACACTCGGCAGTCTGGCCTGAACAAAGTGGTTACGCCGCATGTATTGCGCCATACCTTTGCCACGCACCTGCTGGATGGCGGCGCGGACCTGCGAACCGTGCAAGAGCTACTCGGGCACGAGCACCTTTCCACCACGCAGATCTATACCCACGTTACCCAGACCCGGGCGCGCGAGGTGTACGAGGGGGCGCATCCCCGGGCCGGGAAGCGGGGCGCGGAAGCGCGGGAAGGCGATGCGGAGGAGCCGGTTTTGAAGCAAGATGAACCCGACCCCGACGCGCACGAATAGCTGACATCACGTATCACGCATCATCTTTTTGAGAGGAGCACACCCACATGACTGACCGACTCGCCAGACTGCGCAAGACGCTCGCTCGCAAGAATCTGGACGGCATTGTCGTCACCCAGCCGCAAAACATCCGCTACCTGAGCGGCTTTACCAGCCCGGATGCCTTGCTCATCATTACCCAGTCAGGCCGGGGCCTGGCCGCGGACAAGGCCCTCCTCGCCACCGACTTTCGCTATTTCGAGCAGGTGGCTGACCAAAGCCCGCACTTTGAACTGTTGGCGCTCAAGGACAAGCCCCATGAAACCCTGGGCGCTTGCTGGGCCGAGCTGCACGAGCAAGGGCTGTATCGCCTGGCCTATGAAAAGACCCACCTCACGGTAGACCGCCACAAGCGCTTTCGCCAGGTATTGCCGCGCCGGGTGCGTTTTCGCGGCACCGAGGGGTTGGTGGAGGACCTGCGCATGGTCAAAGATGACGCCGAAATCGACGCCATCCGGCGCGCGGTCCTGCTGGGCGACGCGGCGTTTATGGCCGTGGCCCCCCGGCTCAACCCCGGAATGACGGAAAAGGCCGTGGCCTGGCAATTGGAGGCCTGGGCGCGCGAACATGGCGCCGAGCGGGCCTCGTTCGAGTTTATCGTGGCGGGCGGTCCCAACGCCGCCAAGCCTCACGCCGTGCAGACGGACCGGCCCATCCAGGAAGGCGAGCCGGTCACCGTCGATATGGGTGTGGTGGTAGATGGCTATTGCTCGGACATGACGCGCACCTTTTGCCTAGGCGAACCCGATAGCAAGTTCCGCGAGATCTGGCACATTGTCCTGGAAGCACAGGAAAAAGCCACGGCCGGCATTCGCGCCGGCGTCACCGGCCAGGCGATAGACACCCTCGCCCGGGACGTCATCGCCCAGGCCGGCTATGGCGAAAACTTTGGTCACGGGCTGGGCCATGGCGTGGGCCTAGCCGTGCACGAGGCCCCCGGCCTGAGCCAGCGCTATCCCAAGCCCCTGCCGGCTGGCAGCGTCGTCACCGTCGAGCCGGGCATCTATCTCACCGGCTGGGGCGGCGTTCGCATCGAAGACATGGTGGTGGTGCGGGCCAATGGCGCGGAGGTGCTCACCACCACACCCAAGACCTTGACCAATCAACTGACCAAATAACCCGCACTTGGCCCATTTCCACAGGAGGATCTATGATCACGACTGGCGAACTGAAAAAAGGACTCACCATCGAGATGGATGGCGAGTTGTACCGCATTCTGGACTGGCAGCATATCAAGATGGCCCGGGGCAGCGCCCAGGTGCGCATGAAGCTGCGCAACTTGCGCTCCGGATCTACCATCAACCACACCTGCCAGGCCGGCTCGCGGTTTGGCCGCGCCCGGCTGGACCGCGCTCACGTGCAATATCTGTACCACGACGCCGACCGCGACCTGTACTATTTCATGGACACAGATACGTTCGAACAGTTCCCCATGAACCCGGTCGACCTGGAAGGCACCGTGGACTATCTCAAGGACAACTTGGAGCTGGACGTGTTGAGCTATGATGGCGAGCCCATCGAGGTTGAACTGCCCATCACCGTAGACCTGCAAGTGATCGAGACCGAGCCAGGCTTCAAGGGCGACACCGCCACCGGCGGCACCAAGGCCGCCACCGTCGAGACCGGGCTGGTGGTCCAGGTGCCCCTGTTCATCGAGATCGGCGACGTGATCCGTCTGGACACGCGCTATGGCACCTATAACGAGCGCGTCTAGTCTGCCAAAGGATACCCTGTGGATCTGGCGATTTTCGTCATCCTGCCGTTCCTGGCCGTCATTCCCATCTATCTCTTGCGGCGCATTCGCCTGCTGGCCGTGGGGCTGTCGTTGGGCGTCCTGGCGGCCCAGGCCGGTGCGCTGCAGAACATCCCGCTGGACCGGCAGGCCGAGTTTCTGAACATCGCGATCGTGCTTGATGTGCCCACCCGGGCTTTGTTGCTGCTGACGCTGGCCGTCAGCGCGTTTCTGCTGCTGGTGGCCTGGCGCACGGCCACCGATGAGCTACTGCCGGCCGTGGTCCCGGCGCTCATCGCCCTGGCCGGCCTGGCCCTGATGGCTCAGGATACGATGGTGGCCGGCACGCTGCTCATCCTCTATGCCCTGGGTGCCCTGGTGCTGGTGCCGCGCGGCGCTCCCGATGGTAGCGCGCCGGCCCTCAAGCCCCTGGTCATCATCGCCCCGGCCTTTGTGTGTTTCGTCCTGGCCGCCGGCTGGGAGCAAACGTATCAGCTCAACCCCGATTTCACCTATCTTCAGGAACGCATGGCCATCGTTTGGGCGTTGGCCTTTGCCGCCATCATGGCCGTGATCCCGTTTCACCTTGTGGTGCCCAGCCTGGGCCAGGGCCGTATCACCGGGCTGGTGTATGCGCTGTTCCTGGTAGACGGCATTGCCCTGATCCAGATGTTGCGCCTGCTGGGCAGCCGGCCCTGGCTGCCCGAACTGACCATGCCCTGGCTGACGACGGCCGGCGTGCTCATGGTCCTTATCGGCGGTGTGCTGGCCGTGGGACAGAACCGCCTGGGCCGCATCGTGGCCTATGCGGTGGTGGCCGACCTGGGCTGGCTGCTGGTGGGTGTGGGTACTGCCACCAGCCTGGGACTGACCGGCGCGGTCTTGCACGTCGGCAGCCGCATCCTCGTGCTGGCCTTGCTGGGCGGTGTGGTGGCCATCGTTCGCCGCCATGTGCCGGATGACCGGCTCGACGACCTGCACGGGCTGGCGCGTGTCATGCCCTGGACCACCGGTGCCCTGGTGGTGGGGGTGTTAGCTCTGGCCGGCCTGCCGCCCACGTTGACCTTTGTGAGCCGGCTGTTGGTGCTAGAGGCCGCGTTGCAGCACGACCCGGCGCTGGTGGCCGGGTTGCTCGTCGGCATGGCCGGCGTCGTCGTGGCCGGTGTGCGCGTCATCGGCGCGCTTCTGACCGGGCCGCGCCGTGCTGTCACTGCCGCTCGCGGCGAGCCGGGTGCCGTCTGGGTCCTGGCACTGGCCCTGACCCTGCTGGCCCTGGGCGTGTATCCCAACCCTCTGCTGGATACTGCGTACAGCATCGCCCAGCGCCTAGCCTTTTTCAACGGGTGACATATGCGCTATGCTATCGTATCTGATATTCACGCCAACCTGGCTGCCCTGCGGGCCGTGTTGGACGACCTGGGCACCATCGAGCGGTTGTGGTGCCTGGGCGACGTGGTGGGTTATGGGCCGGACCCCAACGAATGTATCGGCCTGCTGCGCAGCCTGCCGCACATTGCCGTGGCCGGCAATCACGACTGGGGCGTCATCGGCGAGATCCCACTGTCTGAATTCAACAACGACGCGCGCCAGGCCTGCGAGTGGACGCGCGAGCAACTCACGCCGGCCAACGTCGACTATTTGAGCCAGCTTCCCACCACCATCGTGCAAAGTGACTTTACCCTGGTCCACGGCAGCCCCCGCGAGCCGGTGTGGGAATATCTGCTCTACCCGCGCGCGGCCCAGCAGAACTTTGGGCACTTTCAGACCCCTTATTGCCTGGTGGGTCATACCCACGTGCCCACGGTGTTCCAGGGGCCGGCGCTGATCGGCCGGGTGGATGGGTCTGTCACGCGTCCTTTTCACCAGATGCTGGGGCTGGGCCAGGCTGAATCGGAACTGCCCGAAGCCCTGATCCGGCCCGAAGCGCCCCTGCAATTGGGCCAGCGGCGGCTTATCATCAACCCGGGCAGTGTGGGCCAGCCCCGGGACGGCAGCCCATCGGCCAGCTATGCCATCTATGACTCGAACCGGCAGACCATCGAATATCACCGTGTGCCCTATCCCGTCGAGGAGACCCAGGCCCGCATGCAAGCTGCTGGCCTGTCGGAGCGACTGATCAACCGTCTGAGCCAGGGTTGGTAAGCGGCGGAACCTTTTCAGCCGGCGCGCCGTCTAGTAGGCGCTCGTGAATGAGCGAATGCCATATCCAAGGAGGAGCGCCATGAAACACCTGAGAGGATTGCTGGTTCTATTGACCATTGCCTTGTTGCTGGGGGCAATGGGGGTGCAGTGTGCCGGGGCAGCACCGGTGGCACAGCCCACGATGGTTGCCGGCTATGCCCCGGCCCCCTCGGCCGGGGAACGCGCCGCCGTCGGCAAGGTCAATCAGCCCGGTATCGGCGGCGGTGAGGCCGACACCACCCTGACCGGCGCGGATGGCAACGTCCAGCCCATGATCATCAAGACCGCCGAGTTGTCGCTGCGGGTGCCCGACACCAAGACCGGCCTCAACGATGTCACGCGTCTGGCGACCGAGGCCGGGGGCCACGTCTCCAGCTCGGGCACGCGCAAGGACGGCCAGCAGCTCGTGGCTACTGTCGTCATCCGGGTCCCGGCCACTGCCTTTGAGACGGTGCTGGAAAAGCTCCGCGCCCTGGGCGACGTGCAGGCCGATTCCGTTTCGGGGCAGGACGTCACCGGCGAGTATACCGACCTAGCCGCGCGCCTCAAGAACCTGGAGGCCGCCGAAACCGAACTGTTGGCAATCATGACCGAGATCCGCGAAAAGGGTGGCAAGGCCGAGGACGTGCTGGCCGTTTATCGCGAGATCACGAACATTCGCGGCGAGATTGAGGCCATCAAGGGCCGGATGAAATACCTGGCGGACCAATCTGCCATGTCCACCATCACCGTGTACCTGGCGCCGCAGGTGGCCGAGGTCCAGGTGGTACCGGGCGGTTGGTACCCGGACAAGACGCTCAAAGACGCCGTTTCGGCGCTGGTTTCCGTGTTGCAGGCCCTCATCAACATGAGCATCTGGCTGGTTGTGTTCTCGGTTTGCCTGCTGCCGTTCGTCATCGTGGCCGGCCTGGTACTGCTCGTCGTCTGGCTTCGCCGGCGCCGCACCCGGCGCGCCGTGCCCGGCGATAATCATTGAACCCAAACCCGCGTCAGCCTGTATAATGTGTATCATCTCTGAGGAGGGAGGACATGAAACGCTTGAAACCATTGATGGCGTTGCTGGCGCTGGCCGTGATCCTGGGGATGTTGGGCGCGGCCCAGTGCGCGCCGGCAGCGCAACCACGGGTAGCCGCCCAGCCGACCGGGGCACCGGCGGCACCCACCAGGGCCCCGGAACCCACCCCGGCGCCGGGCGCAGCACCGGCCTCGGGCGAAGGTGGGGACGATGCCGGCGGCCCCACCGCCCCCGGCGCGGCCAGCCAATCCACGCCGCCCATGATCATCAAGACTGCCACCATGACCCTGGTGGTGCCGGACGTGGAAAACAGCCTCGATGACCTGACGCGCATCGCGGCCACAGCCGGCGGCTATATCGTCACCAGCCAGACCCAGATGCGCGACGACCAGGTGTATGCCTCGGTGGTGCTGCGCGTGCCGGTGAGCGGCTTTGAGGCCACCCTGGAACGCGTGCGCGCCCTGGCCCGCGAGATCCGCACCTACCGCGTCGCAGGCACCGACGTCACCGGCGAATACGTGGACCTGCAATCGCGGGTCAAGCACCTGCAGGCCGTGGAACAAGAGCTTTTGGCGATCATGACCGAGGTGCGTCAAAAGTCCGACAGCGCCGAAGAGGTGCTCAAGATCTATGACCGCATCCTGACGGTGCAGGCCGAGATCGAGACGGCCAAAGGGCGCATGGAGTACCTGTCTAACCAGGCTACCTTTTCCACCATCACGGTGGATCTGGAACCGGTCATAGAGCCAGCACCCACGCCGACGCCCACGCCCACTGCCACACCCACGCCGACCCCGACGCCGGCGGTCTGGTACCCGGACGAGACCCTGAACGACGCCGTGTCCAGTTGGGTGACCGTGGTGCAGGCTTTCATCGACCTGGGTATCTGGCTCTCGGTCTATGGTACCTGTCTGATCCCGCTGGCCGTGGTGCTGGGCGTGGTCTTGCTCATCTGGTACCTGATGCGCCGGCGTCAGGCCCGGGCCAAAAAGGCCGCGCCATAATGCGCCCATCAATTCGCTGACCGATCCCATCGAGGCGGGACTATTCCCGCCTCGTATCTTCTCAACCTACATGTCCGAGCATACAAGCCGTTCGACAACCTGGCAGACTGCCCTGGCCCTGGCCTTGAGCCTGGTGGCCCTGGCCCTGCGTGCCTATCGGCTGGCGGCGCCAAGCCTCTGGTTCGACGAGGCGTTTAGCGTGGACTATGCCCGGCACGGGCTGAGCGCCTGGCTGGCCGGGCAGACCACGGTGCAGGGCATCACCGTGGTCGAATTGCACCCGCCACTGTACTTTGGTCTGTTGAACGCCTGGATGGCCCTGGCCGGGGCCGGCGAGTTCGCCGTGCGGTACAGTTCGCTGTTTTGTGGCGTGCTCCTGGTGCCGCTGGCCTTTGTAGTGGGCCGGCGGCTGTTCAACGCGCGGACCGGCCTGCTGGCCGCCCTCCTAACCGCCATATCGCCGTTCCTGGTCTACTATTCCCAGGAGGCTCGGCCATATATCCATCCCACCTGTTTCGCGCTGCTGGCGTTCTATGTGTTTCTGCGTGCCCTCGCGCCCGGCAGCCGCTGGCGCACGTGGGCATTGTATGGCCTCGCCACGCTGGCGGCCGTGAACCTGCACTACTATGCGGCGATGGCGACGGCCGCCCAGGGTCTTTATCTGCTGCTGCGTGGCCGGGCGCGGTGGCCTCAGCTCAAGCGATGGATCGTCACCATGCTGGTGGTGGCGGCCCTGTACGTGCCGCTGCTGCCCACCATGCTGCGTCAACTGGGCAGCTATGGCGTCTACTGGGAAGGCGAAATCGGGCTGGATGTAATTTTGACGCGCTCGGTGATGGCCCTGGGCGCTGGGCTGACGGCGCCTCCCTCGTGGGCGGCCCTCAGCGGCGCGTTACTGGTGCTGCTGGCGGCTGTGGCGTTGGTTCAGGGCCTCTGGACCGCCCGGCGCGACCGCCGCGCCGCCGATGGCGTGCTGCTGCTGGCCTTGTATGTGGCGCTGCCCATCCTGGCCGTGTACGTCGCCTGCCTTGTCAAACCAAAGTTCCACGAGCGCTTTGTCATCGTGGCGGCGCCGGCCCTGTACCTGCTGGCCGCCCGGGGCCTCGACGTGACCTTTGCCCGGGTCCGCATTGGCGCGCGTTATCGCCTGGCCCGCCTGACGCATCAGGCCACGTACGCAGTGGCCGTGGCCGTGCTGGTGCTGGCGGCCGTCGGGCCGCTGTACAATCTATACACAGACCCGGCCTATGCCCGCGACGACTATCGCGCCCTGGCCGCCGCCATCGAGTCCCAGCAGGCGCCCACCGACGCCATCTTGTTGTGCGCCCCGTACATGTACCCGGCGTTCACGACCTATTATCACGGCGGCCTGCCCTGGGATGGTCTGCCCAAGCAGACCCCGGCCGACCGCGAGGCCACGGCCGCGGCCCTCAACGCGCTCACCGCCGGCCGCGACCGCCTGTGGCTGGCGCTGTGGCAGGACCAGGTGGCCGACCCGGAAGGCTATGTGCTGGACCAACTAGGCACTCGTTGCGCGCAACTGGCCCCGCCGGTCGAGTTCCCGGGCTTACGCCTCATGCTTTTTGACCTGACGAACCGGCCCACGTTTACCGCCGAACCGGGCATCCAGACGCGCCGACCGGCCCTGTTCGATGGACGCATCGACCTGCTGGGCCTGGACCTGGACCGCACGTCCACCAAATGCGGCGAAACCATCAACCTGGCGCTGTTCTGGCAGGCCCGCGAGCCGCTGGGCGAGGACCTCACCGCCTTTGTCCACCTGGTCAACGCGGCCGATGTCACCTATGCGCAGCAGGACAAGCGGCCCATCAACGACTATATGCCTACCAGCAAATGGCAGCCCGGCCAGGTGATGAAGGACGAGTACCACCTTTTTGTGCCTTATGGCACGCCGCCCGGCGACTATTACCTGGTGGTGGGGCTGTATCGGGCCGCGACCGGCCAGCGGCTCTCGGTGTTCGGCAAGGAAAACCGTGTGTTGCCCGGCTACCGCTATCGTGTGGACCATATGTACGTCATGCGCATGGACGCGGGCCGGCCGGCCGATTTGCGCATCCCCACGCCCCAAACCGCCGACCTGGGGCGCGGCCTGCGTTTCTTGGGCTACGAATGCCAGCCCGATGCGCCAGCCGGCGCGCCCCTGCTCGTCACCCTGTTCTGGCAGGCGCAGGGGCAAATCGCCGGCGATGCTGTGGTCGTGCTGGACCTGCTGGATGAGACCGGAAGTGTGGCAGCCACGCAGCAGGGCCGGCCGGCCAACGACACCTACCCCACGCCCGACTGGCTGCCGGACACCGTGGTGCGCGACATCCGGCTGCTGTCCATTCCGCCGGGCGTGTCGCCGGGGCGCTACCGGCTGCGCGTGACGGTCCGCGATGCTGACGGGGTCAACTGGGGGCAGGTAGACCTGGCGACCCCGATCACGGTGCGGGGCACGATGTGAAACGTCAAACGCATGACGTCTGACGGGGTAAGCCGCATGACCGGACCGATTCATCTCGAACAGGAACGGGAAAGGCTGCGCCTGCTCCTGGCCGGTCCTTTGCCCGGCCGGGCGGCTCAGATACGTATGACCCCCCGGCCTCGTCCGGAACTGGTCGACATGCCGCCGGGCCACCGGCCCCGGCCCGGCGGCGTGCTCGTCCTGCTCTACCCGGGCCCCGACGGCTGGCACCTGCCCCTCACCCGGCGCACCGATACCGTGTTAAACCACCAGGGGCAAATCTCGCTGCCCGGCGGCGCGCAAGAGCCCGGTGAAGACTTGCTGCACACCGCCCTGCGCGAAACCGCCGAAGAACTGGGCGTTCTGGTGGCCCCGGCAGAAGTATTGGGCGCACTGACGCCGCTGTTCGTCCCGCCCAGCGACTTTTGCATCACGCCGTTCGTGGCGGTCGTGGAGCGCCGGCTCACGTGGCAACCCGACCACCGCGAAGTCGCTGAGGTGCTGGACGTGCCGCTGGCCCTGCTGCGCGACCCGGCCACCATCGGCCAGGGCACATGGACCGTGCCCGGGATCACGGTGCAGGCGCCCTATTTCCAGGTGGGCGAGCACCGGGTCTGGGGGGCCACCGCCATGATTCTGAGCGAACTGCTGGCGCTATTCGACCAGATACCACTGCTGCTGGACTGAACATCATGCCTCAATCATCATCCTCACGCATCCTGGTCATCGAAGACGACCGGCCCATCGCCGATTTCATCCGGCGCGGCCTGACTTATGAGGGCTATGCGGTCGAGGTCGCCTTTGACGGCGAGTCGGGCCTGGCTGCTGCCCAACGCCAGCCGCCGGACCTGGTGCTCCTCGACGTGATGCTCCCCGGCGTGGACGGGTTCACCGTGTGCCGGCGCCTGCGTGCGGCCGGCGACGTGCCCGTCCTCATGCTCACCGCCCGCGACGCCGTGCCCGACCGCGTCACCGGGCTGGACAGCGGCGCCGACGACTATTTGACCAAGCCTTTTGCCTTTGAGGAACTGCTGGCGCGCATCCGAGCTTTGCTGCGACGCACCACCCCCGGCGAAGCCGACGAAACCGCGCTGCGCTTTGCCGATCTCGCCCTGGACCCGGGCACCCGTCAGGTGTGGCGCGGCGACCGGCCGGTCGAACTTACGGCCCGCGAGTTTGATCTGCTGGCCTTGTTCATGCATCATCCCGGCCAGGTACTCACCCGCGACGTGATCTATCAGGACATCTGGGGCTTTGATTTCGACGGCGAGAGCAATCTGGTCGAGGTGTATGTGCGCTACCTGCGTCACAAGCTGGAGGCCGACGGCGAGCCGCGCCTCATTCAGACCGTGCGGGGCGTGGGGTACGTGCTGCGTGAAACGTGAAGCGTCGAGCGGCGCGCTCTGCAAGCCCAGGCCCGCATTCACCCCATTTTCTCATCTGGCCTTCATCTCTCCTTAATCTTGATATGGCATACTGTTAGCACGCTATCCCGATTTCCCAACCTACCAATCTACCAACCTACTAATTTACCCACCTATGTCCATCCGTTTGCGTCTCACCATCTGGTATAGCCTGCTCCTGACCCTCACGCTGGGGTTGCTGAGCATCGTGTTGCACACGGTCCTGGCCTATAGCCTGATGACCGAAGTGGACCAGTCCATCGCGGACCGGGCCACGCAGGTCGAAGAATCTATCATGGCCGTGGTAGCTGCGCGCAGCGACCCGGCGGTCTATGTCACCCAGGGGCGGGTGGTGCTACCGCCCATTGACGTGTTTGCCGCGCCGGGCATGTATATGCAACTGCTCGCCACCGACGGCACGCTGGTGAGTCGCTCGGAGAACCTGGCACAGCAGCAGTTGCCGCTGACTCCAGAGGCCTACCAGGCGGCCTTACGCGGCCAGACCACTATCGAAACCGTGTTGTTGGACGACGTGAATCTGCGCGTGCTGACCCGGCCCCTGGTCGTCCAAGAGCGCATCGTGGGGCTGGTCCAGGCGGGCCGGTCCCTGAGCGAGGTGGACGCAGCCCTGGCTCGGCTGCGCCTGTTCCTGACGGCCGGCATCCTGCTGGGATTGGTGGCAGCCATCGCCGGGGGGGCACTCATCGCCGACCGGGCTCTGGCTCCCATCGACCGGGTGATCCGCACGGCGCAGCAGATCACCCAGGCCAAAGACCTGGGCCGGCGCATCGCGCAGCCGGGACCGCCGGACGAGGTGGGCCGGTTGGTCACCACGTTCAATGCCATGCTGGACCGGCTGGAAACCCTTTTTCGTGCCCAGCAGCGCCTGGTGGCCGATGCCTCGCACGAACTGCGCTCGCCGCTCACGGCCATTCGCGGCAACGTAGACCTCTTGTGGCGCGGCGCGGCCGACGACCCACCGGCGCGCGACGAGGCCGTGGCGGCCATCAGCGACGAGACCACGCGCATGTCGCGGCTGGTGGCTGACCTGCTCACCCTGGCCCAGGCCGATGCCGGCGTGTCCATGATTTGCGAGAGCGTGGAACTGGACGCGCTGCTGCTGGACATCTATCGCCAGGCGCGCGACCGGGCACCGCATCTCACTGTGCGCCTGGGCCACGAAGACCAGGCGGTGGTGCGGGGTGACCCGGACCGGCTGCGCCAGCTTTTCGTCAACCTGACCGACAACGCGGCCAATTATACGCCGCCCGGCGGCACCGTCACCCTCTCGCTCTGGCGTGACGAGCCGTGGGTGCGCGTGGACGTGCGCGACACCGGCGTGGGCATTGACCCGGCGGACCAGCCGCACATCTTTGAGCGGTTCTATCGGGCGGACAAGGCCCGGTGCCGCGCGGCCGGGGGCACCGGGCTGGGCCTGGCTATCGCCCAGTGGATCGCGCAGGCCCATGACGGTCGCATCGAGGTGGACAGTGCGCCGGGGCAGGGCAGCACCTTTAGCGTGTGGCTGCCCCTGGCGGGTGACGACGACTGACACGGCAGGATGCAATAAGGGGGCGAGATGGACTCGCCCCCTTGGTGTTTCTAGGAAATTGTTAGAATGCCCGGCGCCGGTCTACTGACCGCACAGGGCCACATCGACACCCACTTCGTCCCAGGCGTCGGCCACGTTGGCTGCATAGGAGCCGGCCACGGCGATGGTCGCCGCGCGAGCGTCGCAATAGCTGGCGTCTTCGGGCAGGCCGGTAAAGGCCAGGAAGACGATCTGCTCGGCCGCCGACAGGCCAATGCCCACCACGTCGGTGCCGGATGCACGCAGCGGGTTGGCGTTCTGACCGCCATTGACCAGCAGGTAGAACCAGTGGTTGGCGATGCCGCTATTGGTGTGCACGCCGCCGCCATCGCTGGTGCCGGTGTAGCGGTCGGCATAATGCGAGGGGTCGCCGTCCGTCGTGGGGTCAGCCATGTCGCGGATCCCATCATCGGTCGGCATGATGTCTTCGCCGATGGTCCAGTTGCCGGTGCCATAGTAGAACTCGATGGACGTGCCCATGATGTCCGAAAAGGCTTCGTTCAGCGCGCCTGACTCGTACGAGTAGATCAGGTCGCTGGTGGCATCGGTCACGCCGTGGCTCAGTTCGTGGGCCACCACGTCCAGGTCGCCGCACATCTCGATAAAGGTCACGCCGTCGCCGTCGCCGTAGGCCATCTGGGAACCGTTCCAGTAGGCGTTGGCATAGTTCCGGCCCAGGTGGGCCGAGGAGACCATGCCCTGCGGATAATAAGCCAGCCAGTTAAAGCTGTGCGTGCCCAGGTAATAGTTGTCGGTGACGCGGGCGTAAAAATGCGCGTCTACCAGCGCGTGCTGCCCCGGCGACGTGCGGCCGGCCAGGTCCCAGATGTCGTTGCTGTCGCTCGCCAGCGTGCCTGGTAGCTTTTTGCGGTTGCCGGCGTCGTAGGTGGTCTGGCGCCCGTCGGCCGAGATCATCTTGTACGCGCCGCTGACATACGTGGTAAGGCCTGTCAGGTCCTTGACGTCGCCCAGCACGCCAATGCCATAGCCATCCGTCAGACCGTTATAGGCATTCAAAACCGCGCCGCTCTGGGCGTCTACCCAGTAGAACCAGCGACTGTCAAAGCGTTGATTCTCTACGCGATAAAAATAGATCCCGGTCTCGGGATCCACCATCAAGTCTACGAACCACTCGCCGTCGGCTCCCAGTTTTTTGGTCACGATGCTTTGAGCAGCTTTGGCGTTGAGCTTGACCTGGTTGCGTACATCTAGCTTGGGATAGTGAGCGCCAATGACGGCCACGTTTGTGCCCTTGGCATCTCGATAGACGGTCAGTTGGGCGCCCAGGACCAGGGCTTTGCCATAGTATTGCTGATAGCGTTCGGCCGTCAGGCCATAGCGTGCCATAGACGCGCTGGATACTCGATTTGCGTCGGCAGGCACGCGAAAGGCCGCTGCTTCGGCGCCTTTCAGGGCTCGAAAGCCCACTGGCCCTCCCGCCAGGGCCGGAGAAGGATTCATCAACCCCGCTGTGGTGCTGCTCACAACCAAAACCGCGACGGCGACTAGCGCCAGGATCGTTCGCTTGCTCACGTTTGTCCTCTCCTTTTGAGGTAATGATTAGTGGTTATAGGTGTTGATCGGACCGCGAAAACGTGCCATTACCTGGGCCTATCATCCCCGCTGCTATTGTCTTATACTGCACCTCCTGGGCAAGGCTCGACGTGCTGATGGTGGTTCTGGCTGGCTTCTCCAATCGCCGGGCCGGTGAACCGGTCGAATAGGCGGCGATTTGGTACCCGCCGAGTGGTTTAACGCGAAATCGGCGAAAAAGATACGGCCTGGTTTCGACGAAAACTCTTATCATTCTTTTAACATCTTTTCATCTTGTTTTAACCTACGTGTGGCATAATACACTCGGCGGGACGGTGTGACCGGCGGAATCACACCGCCCACCATGCTCCTTCCTCTCCTCAAAACCCGCCGGGGCCCGGGCTTTCGCGCCGATCACGCGGACGGTGTCCCCGGCGGGCAATATAAATCACGAGGCGCTTGCTTCGTTTTACGGGCGGGGAATCATCGGTTCGATTCCCCGCCCCTAGCATGACATGATTACGGGGGTTGATATGAAACGAACACTAGTAGGCGCGGCCCTGGTGGCCGCGATGATTTTCTCTTGTGTGGGTGGCACGGTCGGCGGGGCCATTCTAGGCGGCGTGGCCGGATATGCCGTCTCTCAGCAGCCGCGGGCGGCGCTGCCGGGGTCGGCGTCAAGCCAGGTATCGCCGGTCACTCAGCAATTGCGCGTGGAAGCCAACTCGGCGGTGATTGACGCCGTGCAAAAGGCGAAACCAGCCGTGGTGACGGTGGTCAATACGCTGGCAACGCGGAGCGTGGCCGGGTCGGCGCAGGCTTCGGGGTCTGGCGTCATCATTGACGAACGGGGTTATATCATCACCAACAACCACGTGGTGGAGGGTGCCCGGTCGCTGGAGGTCATTTTCCACGATGGCAAGCAGTCTTCGGCTCAACTGATAGGCGTCGACGAGTTTTCCGATCTAGCGGTCATCAAAGTGGATGGGTCGATGCCGGCCGTGGCCCCACTGGGGGACTCGACGGCGCTGCAACCCGGCGAGACCGTGATCGCCATTGGCAGTCCCCTGGGCGATTTCAAGGGCACGGTGACGGTGGGCGTGGTAAGTGCCATCAATCGCGACGTGGAGTTGAGCCCCGGGTATGTGATGGAAGGTCTTATCCAGACCGATGCGGCCATCAATCACGGCAACTCGGGCGGCCCGTTGCTGAACCTGCAGGGCCAGGTGGTGGGGATCAACACCCTGGTGGTGCGCGGCAGCGGCGCCAGCTCTTTCGGCACCGGCGACGTGGCCGAAGGCCTGGGGTTTGCGGTGCCCAGCGACACGGTCAAGAACGTATCGCAGCAGATCATTGACAAGGGCAAGGTGGCGCGGCCCTACCTGGGCATTCGCTACCAGATGACGCCCCTGGCAGACAACTCGGACCAGTGGGGCGCACAGGTGATGTCGGTTGAGGCCGGCGAAGCAGCCGAGCGTGCCGGACTGCAAGAGGGTGACGTGATCCTGGCGTTGGACGGGGAACGGCTCTCCGAGAACACGCCGCTGGTAAACCTGTTGATGCACTATCAGCCCGGCGATTCGGTGCAGGTGACGGTGCAGCGCAGTGCGCGTGAGTTGACGCTCACCGTGACCCTGGGCACTCGACCGGAAGCACAATAGCTTATAGTTCCATCCACCATAGACAAATGTGACATGGCTTCAGTTCA
>JAHJIN010000150.1 GCA_018823415.1 Chloroflexota bacterium
AGATCGTACTCCCAGCCCAGCCGCTCCGCGTCACTCAACGCCGGCAAGGCCGCCGGCACCACCGGCACCGCCAAGTCCAGGTCCTCCTCCTGGTAGTCCAACGCCCCCAGCTCCCACACCAGGTCCCGCCGCGCCCGGCCCAGGCCGTCCAGCGCCCCGGCCCGCACCAGATTCTCCACCAGCGGCCGGGGCAGGCGCGTGCGCCGGCACAGGTCCCGCAGGTCGCGGAACGGTGCTTCTCCGCGTCGCTCCACGATGCGCGCCGGCCAGACTTCGCCCAGGCCGTGGACGTACCACGGGCCCAGCCGCACCGCCCGGCGCGGACCGGAACCCTCCAGGGTGCACACTGCCTGGCTGCGATTGGCGTCCGGGCCCCGCACCGGCACCCCGTGGCGCCCGGCGTCGCCCACCAGCACCGCCGGCGAGTAAAAGCCCAGCGGCTGGTGATTGAGCAGTGCGCAAGTGAACTCGGCCGGAAAGTGGGCCTTGAGGTACAAGGTCTGGTAGGCCAGGAGGGCAAAAGCCGCGGCGTGGGACTTGCAAAAGCCATAGCCGGCAAACGCCGTCAACTGCTGGTAGATGGCCGCGGCGGCGGCCTCGTCCAGCCCCTGGGCCTGGGCGCCGGTCAGAAACCGCGCCCGCAGCGCCGCCAGCTCGGCGGCCGACTCACGGCCCAGGGCCCGGCGCAGCGCGTCGGCCTCGGCCGGGGCGAACCCGGCGACAGCCAGCGCCACTCGAATGACCTGCTCCTGAAAGAGAATCACCCCCAGCGTCTCTGCCAGGGCCGGCTCCAGCGCCGGGTGGAGATATTCCACCGGCTCCAGCCCCTGCCGCCGCCGCAGATAGGGATGCACCATATTGCCCTGGATCGGCCCGGGCCGCACCAGAGCCACCGCCACCACCAGGTCGGCAAAACACTGCGGTTGGAGGCGCGGCAGCATCTGGGCCTGGGCGCGGCTCTCCACCTGGAAGCAGCCCACCGTGTCCGCGCGCTGCAACAGCGCGTACACCGCCGGGTCGTCCAGCGGCAACCGGTCCAGGTCCAGCGCGCTGCCGCGCTCGCGGATATAGCTCAGCGCCTCTTCCACCATCCCCAGCGTGCGCAGGCCCAACAGGTCGATCTTGATCAGGCCGGCGTCCTCGACGCTGTCCTTGTCCCACTGCACCACGACCCGGCCGGGCATCGTGGCCCGCTCCAGGGGCACCACCTCCAGCAGGGGCGCGGCGGTGACGAGCAGCCCGCCCACGTGGATGCTCAGATGCCGCGGCACGCCCTCCATCTCGCACAGCACTTCGGCCAGGACCGCCCAGGGTAGGTGGACATCTTCAGACGAGGCGCTGGCAAGGGACGCGGCGGCCGCCGCCGGGGCGCGGGTCTCCAGGGCCTGGGCCGCCCGGTCCACCACGTCTGCGACCTCACCACGTCCGGCGGACCTGGCCGGGCGCTGGCGCCTGACTTCGTGGCCGGCCACGTCCGGCGGAAAGGCCAGGGCTTTGGCCACGTCCCGCAACGCCGAGCGGGCGCGGTAGGTGACCACGTTACACACCATCCCCACGTGCGCCTCGCCGTAGCGCTCATAGACATACTGGATGACCTCCTCGCGGCGGTCGGCGGCGAAATCCACGTCGATGTCCGGCATGGTGCGCGCGCCTGCACTCAAAAAGCGCTCAAAGAGCAGGTGGTGGCGCAGCGGGTCCACCGGGGTGATGCCCAGCAGGTAAGCCACCAGCGAGTTGGCCGCCGAACCGCGCCCCTGGCAGCGGATGCCCCGCTCGCGAGCCAAGCGCACGATGTCCCAGACGACGAGAAAATAGCCGGCCAGCCCGGTGCCGGCGATGACGGCCAGCTCGTGGGCCAGTTGGGCCTGAGCCGGAGCCGTGACCGGCTGGCACCGGCCCGGTAGGGCCGCGTGGCAGAGGGACGACAGGTAGCTGTCCGGGGTATGGCCCGGGGGCACGGGAAAGGCCGGCAGCCGCTGCGCCGCAAAATCCAGGCTCACCTGGCAGCGCTCGGCGATGGCGATAGTGTTACGCAGTGCCGCCGGTAAATCGGCAAAGAGTACCGCCATCTCGGCGGGCGACTTGAGGTAGCGCTCCGAGTTGGGGTGCAGCAGCCCGGCGGCCAGAGCTTCCGGCAGGGTGGCGTGGTGGCGGACGGCGGTCAGCAAGTCGTGCAGCCGTTGGCCGGCCCGGTCGGCATGGTGGACGTCGTTGGTAGCCACGACGGCCAGGCCTAGTTCCCGGGCCAGGTCTACCAGCCCAGCAACCAGCCGGGCATCGGTGGGGAGATAGTGCCGCTGGACCTCGATGAAAAAGCAGTCCGGGCTAAAGATGTCGCGCAGGCGGCCGGCGGCCTGGCGCGCCCGGGCCTCGTCCCGGGCCAGCAGCGCCGCGGCGACCGGCCCCCGGCGGCAACCGGACAGGCAGATGAGCCCCGCCGCGTGCGCGGCCAGGGTCTCCAGGGTCAGCCGGGGTTGCCCTTTCTGGCCCGCCCTTCGACCCTGCTCAGGACAGGCCAGTTGCCCGGCGCTGATGAGCCG
>JAHJIN010000151.1 GCA_018823415.1 Chloroflexota bacterium
CACCAGCCAACCTTTGGCCGCCCAGGCCGGTCTTGCCATTCTCCGCGCGGGTGGGAATGCGGTGGATGCTGCCGTTGCCACGGCGGTAACGCTGACCGTCGTCGAGCCGGCGTCGTGCGGCATGGGCGGTGATGCGTTCGCTCTGGTGTGGGATGGGCAACACCTGCACGGTCTGAACGGCTCGGGGCGTTCGCCGCAACGCCTGACATGCGAACTGCTCCAGCGGCACGGCCATGACGAGATCCCCGAATATGGCTGGCTGCCGGTTACTGTGCCCGGTGCCCCGGCCGCCTGGCGCGACCTGCACCAGCGGTTTGGCCGGCTGCCGTTCGAGCGGTTGTTCAAGTCGGCTATTGCATATGCCGAGCAGGGGTATCCGGTTTCGCCGATTGCCCAATACAACTGGCAATGGGGCCACATCAAACTCGCAAGCGCCTTGTCGCAGACCGAGCTCCAGCACTGGGCAGCCGCGTTTGCGCCGGCCGGTCGCGTGCCCCAGGTGGGTGAGGTCTGGCGCTGCCCAGACATGGCGCGCAGCCTGCAACTCGTCGCCGAGACCGGAGCCAAGTCCTTTTATCATGGCGAGTTGGCCGAGACCCTGAGCGCCGCTGCGGCGGGATCGGGAGGTGTGCTGACAGTAGACGATCTGGCCCGTCATCACAGCACGTGGGTGGAGCCTATCAGCACCCGCTATCGCGGCCTGGATGTGTGGGAAATCCCGCCGAACGGCCAGGGGTTGGCGGCGTTGATGGCCCTGAACCTGTTGGAAGGGTTTGACCTGGCTCACACGCCGCGCGAGTCTGTGGAGAGTTATCATCTTCAGATCGAGGCGCTGAAACTCGCCTTTGCGGATGCCCGGCGGTACATCGCGGACCCCGAGCACGCCGTGGTGCTCACCGAGGTGTTGCTGACCAAGGCTTACGCCGGGGAACGCCGCCGGCTGATCCACGAACAGGCCGGCCTGCCTGAGCCAGGGACACCTGTGCCCGGGGGTACCGCCTATCTCTGCACTGCCGATGCCGATGGTATGATGGTGAGCCTGATCGAGTCGGTGTTTGGCGGCTTTGGCTCTGGCATCATCGTCCCGGGGACCGGGATCGCGCTCCAGAACCGGGCCACCGGCTTTACTCTGGAACCCGGGCACCCCAACGAGCTTGGCCCCGGCAAGCGGCCGTTTCACACCATCATCCCGGGCTTTTTGACACGCAATGGCGAGCCAGTCGGCCCCTTTGGCGTGATGGGCGGTCACATGCAGCCTCAGGGGCATGTGCAGATGGTGGTCAACACTGTGGATTATGGCCTGAACCCGCAGGCCAGCCTGGACGCGCCGCGCTGGTTCTGGTGGGCCGACCGCTATGTCAAGCTGGAGCCCATGGTGGCCCCGGCCATCGTGGAGGGCCTGCAAAAGCGCGGTCACGATGTGGATGTCGATCCCGATGTGGATGTGTTCGGGTGTGGGCAAATGATCTGGCGTGACCCGGCCGGTGTATACGTGGCCGGGAGCGATGGTCGCACAGACGGCTGCGCCCTGGGCTATTAGCCCTGGACCGGCCAAACAGTCGAGGTTTGCAGGACCGGGGAGGTGACACGTTGCCGTCAGATGCAGTTCTACTCTATCGCCTGCTGGAAGAGGCCGCCGACGCTTATGGCGACCGGCCGGCGCTGGTTTACCGTGACGTGCCGCTGACCTTGGAGCGGGTGCGCGAGCAGATGAACCGGCTGGCGTCCTCGCTGCAGCAGGCTCTGGCCGTGGACCCCGGGCAGCGCGTTGCCATACACCTGCCCAACATGCCCCAGTTTCTCATCGCGGCCCATGCGCTCTGGAAGCTGGGCGTGGTCGTGGTGCCGCTGGACCCGGCCGCGGATGCTGACCAGCTCGCGCAACAACTCATGGCGGCTCAGGCCCGGGTCATCCTGACTCTCGATGCTACCTATGCCACGGTGATGGCCGCCCAACCTACCACCTCCGTGGAACATGTGCTGGTGGCCCGGGTAAACGACTATGTGCCCTTTTGGCCCAAGCTGCGCGATACGCTGTTTCGCGCCCCAAAGGGGCCGACCGTCAACTGGCGTGAGACGCCGCGCTTTGTCTATCCTTACACCAACATGGTCTTGCACAACCCACTGCCAGACCCGGTGGCGGTGGGGCCGGACGACCCGGCACTGCTCCAGTGCGACGAGCTATACACCCATCGCGACCTGTGGGAGGCCGTCAACCCTGCCATTAGCGCGGCCGGCGAACCGGCAGTCAGGGCCGATGTGATCCCGTTCTGGCAGTTTGACGGCCTCATCACTGCGCTCAGGCGCCTCTATGCCGGCGACACCTTGGTATTGGACGCGCCTGCTGGATAGCTCCTAGAAGGAACCTGCCATGCTCAATACCCAAAAGCTAGTCATCGACCATCTGGCCTCCAAGATCGAGACCGTGTACCAGCAGAGTTATGGCCTCACCGAGCCGCCGTTTGGCGAGATGGGGACCTGGGTGGCCCGGTTGGCCCTGGAGAATATTGCCAATTCCGACATGCTCTATCACAATATGGAACACACCGTACAGGTGACCCTGGTGGGCCTGACCATCATTCAGGGCAAGCACCTGTGCGAGGGCGGCGTGACGCCCCGGGACTGGTTTCATTATGTGGCGGCGCTCCTGTGCCATGACATTGGCTATGTGCGCGGCGTGTGCCGGGGCGATCAGGATGGCGAATACGTGACCGGCATCGGCGACGAGACGATCATCATCCCCAAGGGCGGCACCGACGCTGCGCTCACCCCCTATCATGTGGACCGCAGCAAGGTGTTCGTGCGTGAGCGCTTTGGCCCCCAGGCGATCCGCGACATTGACGCCGAGCGGATCGCCGGCTATATCGAGATGACCCGCTTTCCGGTGCCGGCTGGCGATGGGTATCGCGATACCCGGGGCTATGCCGGGCTGGTGCGGGCCGCCGATTTCGTGGGTCAGTTGGGCGACCCTAACTATTTGAACAAGACGCCGGCCTTGTTCTACGAGTTCGAAGAGACCGGCGCCAATGCCAAGTTTGGCTACACAAACCCCGAAGACCTGCGCACCGGATTCGCCCGATTCTATTGGAACGTCATCAGCCCATATATCCAGGACGCCTTGCGCTACCTGTATGCGACCCAGGAAGGCCGGCAGTGGGCCGCCAATCTGTATTCCCAGGTCTTTACCGTGGAGCATGGCGTTACCTGAGCGGTGGTCCAACAAAACATTGACAGATTGGGGTTCGATCCCGTATAATGGTATTTAGACGAGTTCCCTAATCACATCCGCAGGAGGAGACGATATGGAAAAGATCTGGCTAAAGAATTACGAACCGAGCGTACCGGCGAGCCTCGACTACCCCCAATGGCCTCTGTATACCAACCTCGATCACGCGGTCCAGAAATACCCAGACAATGTCGCCACCATCTATGGCGCGGTGGTGGAACCCCTGGGCGGCCGATTGATGGACGCCAAGATGACCTATCGCGAGCTGGGCGCAGCGGTGGATCGTTTTGCCGCTGGCTTGCAGCAGATGGGCGTGAAAAAGGGCGACCGGGTGGGTATTCTCATGCCCAACGTGCCCCAGTTTGTCATTGCCTACTATGGCGCGCTCAAGGTCGGAGCGGTCGTGGTGCCCACCAATCCCATCTATGTGGACCGCGAGGTGGAGCATCAGATGAACAACGCCGGCGCCGAGACGTTGGTCACGATGAGCCTCTTTTACCCCATGGTCAAACGCATCCGGGCCAAGACCGGCCTCAAGCGAGTCATTGTCGCCAATGTGAAAGAGTATTTCCCCGGCCTGCTCAAGCTGCTGTTTACCGTGGCCATGGAGAAAAAGATGGGCCACCGGGTCGACATCAGCGGCGAAGCGGACACGGTCTGGTTCCAGGATTTCCTCAAGAGCGCGCCGGCCACGCCGCAGCCGGTCGATGTGCAGCCCGAAGACCTGGCCGTGTTAATGTATACCGGCGGCACCACCGGCGTGTCCAAGGGAGCCATGCTCACCCACAAGAATATCATGGCCAACGCGGTGCAGGTGTCCACCTGGCTCACCGATGCCAAGGAAGGCCAGGAGAGCTTTTTGACGGCCCTGCCCCTGTTCCACTCGTTTGCCATGACCTGCTGCATGAATGCCGCCATCTATCTGGCTTCGTCGATGGTGCTCATTCCCAACCCCCGCGAGTTGCACCACGTGCTGGAGAGCATTGTCAAGCACCGGCCCACGCTCTATCCGGGCGTGCCCACCATGTATGTGGCCATCAACAATTTTCCCGGCATCGAAAACTATGACCTGCGCTCCATTCGCGCCTGCGTGAGCGGCGCGGCCGGCCTGCCGGTAGAGGTGCAGCAGCGCTTTATGGAGATCACCGGCGCCCGGCTGATCGAAGGCTATGGCCTGAGCGAGGCCAGCCCGGTGGTCACGGCCAACCCCATCTATGGTCAGAACAAGATCGGGTCCATTGGCATTCCGTGGCCCGACACCGAGGTCAAGATCATGGACCTCGCCACCGGTGAGACAGAAGTGCCCCAGGGCGAGATCGGTGAATTGGCATGTCGGGGGCCGCAGGTGATGCAGGGCTACTGGAACATGTCCGACGAGACGGCTATGGTCCTGCGCACCGACGCCCAGGGCCAGACCTGGCTCTATACCGGCGACATTGCCAGCATGGACGAGGATGGTTATTTCCAGATCGTGGACCGCAAAAAGGATATGATCATCGCCGGCGGGTTCAACGTCTATCCCCGCGACATCGAAGAAGTGCTGTACGAGTATCCCAAGGTCAAGGAAGTGGTGGCGGCCGGCGTGCCCGACGCCTATCGCGGCGAGACGGTCAAGGTCTATGTCGTGCTCAAGGATGGCGAGACCGCTACGGAAGAAGAGATTATCGACTTTTGCAAGGGTAAACTCGCCAAGTTCAAGGTGCCCCGGCAAGTGGAATTCCGGTCCGAACTGCCCAAGACGATGGTGGGCAAGATCCTGCGCCGGGTGCTGGTGGAAGAAGAACGACAAAAGCTGGCAGAGCAAGGCCAATAACGCATTGCCAGAGGAGTGAGGGAGCAGAGGGGCAGGGGAGCGATCTCCTCTGCCCCTCCATATTGGAGGGCACTTGGGCACGCTCTATATCGTCGCCACGCCCATTGGCAACCTGCAGGATATCACGCTACGCGCGCTCAAGACGCTGCGTCAGGCCCGGCTCATCGCCGCGGAGGACACGCGTGCGGCCGGCGTGCTCTTGTCGCGCTATCGCATCCACACGCCGGTGACCAGCTTTTGGGAGCACAACGAATTGCCCAAGCTGGACGCCATCCTGGCAGCCCTGGCCCAGGGCGACGTGGCTCTCATCAGCCAGGCCGGCACGCCGGGCATCTCGGACCCGGGTTATCGGCTGGTGCTCGCCGCCGTCGAGGCCGGCTTTCCCGTGGTGCCCATCCCCGGCCCTACGGCGGCCATCGCCGCGCTATCGGTGGCCGGCCTGCCCACCGACAGTTTTGTCTTTTTGGGGATGTTGCCGCGCCGCCGGTCCGACCGGTTGCGCCGGCTCCAGCGCGTGGCCCGGCTGCCGCATACCCTGGTGGTATACGAAACGCCGCACCGCCTGTTGGATGCGCTGGCCGACATGGCCGAGGCGTTAGGGGCGGACCGAAAACTGGCCGTTTGCTGCGAGCTGACCAAACTGTATGAGGAGACGTGGCGCGGCACCGTGGCCCAGGCCCAGGCGCACTGGCAAGCACGTGCGCCCCGGGGCGAATACACGCTGGTTGTCGCCGGGGCGCCCGAAGACGAGCCGTGGGACGACGACGCCGTGCTGGCCCGCGTCGCCGCGCTGGTGGCCGATGGCTGGTCGAACCGGGACTCCGTGCGCCAGGCCGCTGACGAGGCCGGCCGGCCCCGCCGCCAGGTTTATGAGCTGTGGATTCACTCGCGAAACGAGGACGACGCATGAAAGCGCGTAACCGGCTTGCTATTTTGCTGTGGCTGCTCCTGGCGCTGCTGCTGGCTGGTTGTTCGGCGTGGCCCCTGGTGCCGGCCGGCCCCATGCCCGAGGCGCTGGCGGCCCTGCAATCCGACGCCCAGGTGACGGTGGCGACCGAGCCGTGGTTGGTCTTCCAGCCCACCGGCCAGGAGCCGGGTGTGGGCCTGATCCTGTACCCCGGTGCGCGGGTGGACGCCCGGGCCTACGCCCCGGCCGCACGCGCCATCGCCGCTGAGGGCTATGTGGTGGTCATCGTGCCCATGCCCCAGGACCTGGCCGTGCTGGCCCCCGATAGCGCCGCTGCCGTCATCGCCGCCATGCCCTCCGTGGGCCACTGGACCGTGGGCGGCCATTCCATGGGCGGGGCGATGGCGGCCAGCTTTGTCCACCGCAACCCGGCGCTGGTGCAGGGTCTGGTATTGTGGGCCTCGTACCCCGGCCCGGCCGATGACCTGTCCGGCGCCAGCCTGGCGGCTGTCTCGATCTATGGCACACGCGATGGCTGGTCTACCCCGGCCAAAATCGATGCATCGCGCCCACTGCTGCCGCCCACCACCCGCTTTGTCGCCGTCGACGGCGGCAACCACGCCCAGTTTGGCTGGTACGGCGACCAGCTCAACGACCAAACGGCCACCATCAGCCGGGCCGATCAGCAAGCCCAGATGGTGGCGGCCACTGTGGACCTGCTGGCCCACCTGCAAGGGGAGGGGCAAGGACGATGAAACGTATCCTGGCTGTGGTGTTGATTGCGCTGGCCGTGTTCGTGCTGGCGGTGCTGGTCGTGCCATTGGTGGTGCCGCTGCCCCCGGCCCCCGGCACCGTGCCGCCGGAGCAACTGGCCGCCGCCGACAGCCGCTTTGTCGACGTGAATGGCCTGCGGGTGCATGTCGAGACGGCCGGCTCTGGCGAGTCGACCCTGGTACTGCTGCACGGGTTTGCCGCCAGCACCTACTCCTGGCGCGAGGTGATGGCTCCCCTGGCCGAGCATGGCACGGTCGTGGCCTTTGACCGGCCGGCCTTTGGCCAGACCGAACGCCCCATCCCCGGCGAGTGGACCGGCCAGGACCCCTACGGCTTTGACGCGCAGGTGGCGTTGACGGTGGGGCTGCTGGACGAGTTGGGGGTGGAAAAGGCCGTGCTGGTGGGGAACTCGGCCGGGGGCACCGTGGCCGTGGCGACGGCCCTGCGCTATCCCGAGCGCGTATCGGCACTGGTGCTGGTGGACCCGGCCATCTATGGTCACGGCGGGGGTTTGCCAGACTGGGCCAGGCCCATCTTGTCAAGCCCGCAGATGCGTTGGTACGGGCCGCTCCTGGTCCGCGCCTTGCTCCCGTCCTGGGGCGAGGGCTTTGGCCGCTCGGCCTGGCACGACCCGGCCGGGCTTACGCCAGAGATGTGGGCCGGCTACACCAGGCCCTTGCAGGCCGAGAACTGGGACCGTGCGTTCTGGGAATACTTGCTGGCTGCCAGGTCCCCGGACCTGGCCTCGCGCCTGGACGAGGTTCGCATGCCCACGCTGGTCATCACCGGCGACGATGACCGCATCGTGCCCACGGCCCAGAGCGTGCGTTTGGCCGGCGAGCTGCCCAACGCCGAGTTGGTGGTGGTCCCCAATTGCGGCCACATACCTCACGAGGAATGTCCGGCGGCGTTTCTGCTGGCGGTGAGCGACTTTTTAGGCAAACTACCGTAAAGCACGTCACACACAGTGCGCTGCGCGAACGTCAGTCGTCACGGGTCCTGCGGCCTGTGATGTTTGAAGAGGAGTAAATGATGACACCTGGTTTGGTTGTGCTGTTTGGTTCCGGCGAAACCTCTGCCAGTGGGCGGCGAGCGTTCGACTGGTTATTCCAGCGCGTGCCTGCGCCGGTCCAGGTATCAGTGTTGGAAACGCCAGCCGGCTTTCAGCCCAACTCAGCCTGGGTGGCCGATCAGGTGGCCGATTTTCTGCGCCAGCGCCTGCAAAACTACAAACCCGAGGTCACCGTGGTCCCGGCCCGCCAACGCGGCACGCCGTTCAGCCCCGATGATCCGGCTATCGTGGAACCGCTGTTGCGGAGCAACGTCATCTTTGCCGGGCCGGGCAGTCCCACGTATGCCGTGCGCCAGTTGCAGGACAGCCTGGCCTGGCACACGCTGGTGGCCCGGCATCATCAGGGCGTGGCGGTGGTCCTGGCCAGTGCCATGACCCTGGCCGCCAGCACGCACACCCTGCCGGTGTACGAGATCTACAAGGCCGGCGCGGATCTGCATTGGCAGCCCGGGCTGGACTGGTTCGGGCCATATGGCCTCTCGCTGATCTTCGTCCCGCATTGGAACAACGCCGAAGGCGGCGTGCACCTGGACACCAGCCGGTGCTTTATGGGGCAGGAACGCTTCGCGCGGCTGCTGGCCCTGCTGCCAGCCGGTGTAACGGTGGTGGGCATTGACGAGCACACGGCCCTGGTGATGGACCTGGAGGCTGGGAACTGCCACGTGGTGGGCCGGGGCGGGGTCACTCTCGTGCGTGAGGGCGAGCAGCGGCGACTGCCCAGCGGTCAAACCTGTGTCACGGCCGAGCTGGGGCCGTTTCACGTGCCCGAACCGGGAATCGGCGTGCCGCCGGCGATATGGGATCGTGTGCAAGCTGCTCAAGCCGAGGCACAGGCCCCGGCCAGCCCGGGACCGCCGCCGGACGTGCTGGCCCTGGCGGTGGAGCGAGAGGCTGCTCGCGCTGCCCGCGACTGGTCCGCCGCCGACGCTTTGCGAAACCAGCTCGAGGCCCGGGGCTGGCAGGTGCGCGATACGCCAACCGGCCCTGCGCTATCCCAGGATTAGCCCCAAGACGGTTCAGTTAAGGATCACCACCGCTTCCGCGAACGATTTGGTGGGTTGCGGCCAGTGGGCATGTTCGGGCCGTTTCAGTTTGAACTTGGACATCTTGCGTTTGACGACGCGCGGATTGGACCGATTATCGCG
>JAHJIN010000152.1 GCA_018823415.1 Chloroflexota bacterium
GTGCCGGTGGTGCCGGCGGCCTTGCCGGCGCTGAGCGACGCCGAGCGCCTGGGCTGGGAGTACGATCTGCTGGGGCTGGCCCCCGGTGACCACGTGCTGAGCCTGTACCGGGCGGCGCTGCGGCGGCAGGGGGTATTGAGCAGCGGCGCGCTGGCGGCACAGCGGGACGGCCAGGCCGTGCGGGTGGCCGGGCTGGTGGTGGTCCGCCAGCGCCCGCCCACGGCCCAAGGCCATGTGTTCCTAACCCTGGAGGACGAGGACGGCCTGGTCAACCTGATCGTGCGGCCAGGCGTGTACGAGCGATACCGGGACGTGTTACGGCACGCGCCACTGCTGCTGGCAGAGGGGCGCTTGCAGCGAGAGGAGAACGTGGTCAGCGTGCTGGTGGCGCGGGCGGCGGCGCTGGAACAGCCGGGCCCGCAGCACAACCACCTCACCCCTGGCCCGGCGCCATGACATAGCTGGGAAATGGATTAGGGCCCCGCTGTCGCCGTCGTTGCCGCCGACGGCGTTGCGGCCGACAGCGGGCGCGGCGTGGCGCTGGGGTCCTGGACCGGCGCATCAGGCAACGGCGGCCACTGGCGTGCCACGAGGGGCAGAAAGACCCAGTAGTGGGGCTCGACCTGGAAGGTCTGACCCTCGGTGTGTATGATGATGGTCCCGTTATGGTCGGTGCGCATGATGCGCGCGCCGGCGGCCTGGAGCCGCGCCAGGGTTTCTGCCGCCGGGTGGCCGTAGGGATTGTCGGCGCCCACGCAAATAACTGCCAGCTCGGCCCCGACCGCAGCGAGAAAGGGCGCGCTGGAACTGTAGCGGGAGCCGTGATGGGCCACTTTGAGCACGTCGGCCGCGGCCCCCGCCCGCAGAGTGTCCGACAGCAGGATAGTCTGCTCGGTGGCGCTGCCAATGTCGCCAGTGAACAGCCAGCGCACAGCGCCGTAGGCCACCGCCAGGACCACCGAGTCCTCGTTCTGGTCCCCGGTCCCGGGTACCTGGGGGTTCAGCACGGTGGCATCCAGTGGCCCCCAGGCATACGTCTGGCCAGCCTGGGCCGGCACCGGGGTGAGGCCCCGGGTCTGCAATTCAGCCAGGAACGAGGCGTAGGTGGCCGTGGTGTGGTCGAGGCCGTTGTAGAGCACCTGGTCCACGGGGATCGTGGAACGCAGCACGGCGATGAGGCCGCCGACGTGGTCGGCGTCGCCGTGGGTCAGGACCAGCACCTCGATGTCGTCCAGGCCCTGGTCCTGGAGGTAGGCTACCACGGAGGGGCCGGCGGCGACCGGGCCACCGTCGATGAGGACATCGGTACCATCGGTGGCATGGAGCCAGATGCTGTCTCCCTGGCCCACGTCGAGGTAGGTGACCTGGAGGGTGTCGGCCGGCGACCCGTAGGCCAACGAACTGAGCAGTAGCGTGGCCGCAACCAGCAGCAGCGATATAGCCAGGATGGTTCTGTTGCTCGTGGGCAGCCGACCCATTCTCCCTCTCCCGCTGGCAGTTCCTCGCAACCTGTGGCGCTGGTCGCGCGGTCCTGTGCCACACGACCCCCGCGCCGCGCGAGCCACCAGCAATGGGGGGGCGTGGCCACCACCGCACTCGGTTGGCCGACGCCGAATCTCCCGGGGCACCGATCGGCCGGGGAGCGCGATCCGGCACGAGGTGTTGTGTCCTACAGAAGCATTATACTATGGGATCCGCCAGAAGGCAAGGTTTGGTGCCCAATGGGGATTGATTGAGGGAAGATGGTCCCAGCACTGGCCGTAGCGCAGGCACTTGCTGATGGAAGCGTCGATCGCCAATCGCTGCGGTTGCTCAGTACCAGGTCAAGACTCGTCAGGGGGGGGTATGAATTTACTGTGGTTTACAGGACAGTGGTATCGCTACTTGACCAACTCGCATCTTTCGGGCTATAATGTACCGGGTGCTCTGAGACTGCGTAATTGGCGTTCGTGGCCGGCCGGTCCACCAGCGGTGACAGTAGGTCTCTACCTAGCAGTCTGTCGGAGTGGTGCGAAACATGCCACTGCAAAATATCACCAAAACCGCTGCAACTAAAAGTTAAAGGGTACATGATGACAAATCCATCAGGCTACATCCGCCGCGCAGCTCCGGGAGGCGGCGGAGCATGACCTGCGGCCTGGGGCCAGCGCCGCATTGAGACGACGGCGCTCTCTCTCAAGCCCGCGGCAGAGGCAGCGGCGGCCAACGGACTAGGGGCCGGGATGGACGACGGGGACAACCCTACACCTGGCTGTCGGAGGACCAAGATGGACCCGGCTCAAGCGGGAGATTGGGTGCAGGTGCGCTGCACCGTCTTGCAGGATGGACGGCCGA
>JAHJIN010000153.1 GCA_018823415.1 Chloroflexota bacterium
GGCCGCCAGCAGGTGCCGCAGCCAGGGACCGCTGTTGAGGATCCGCTTGTCCAGCGCCTGCCGCGTGATGTCGCACAGCTTCAGCCCCACACCATACACCGCCGTTGTGCGCAACGAGAGGACCGTGGCGTAGATCAGGATGGCATAGTTTGAAAGTCGGTGGGTGGCTCAGTCCAGCCCTATCTGGCCCCTGATCCAGTTCCCAAAGCAGATCCCGAGGCTTACCCGGGGCCAAGTAAGCGCTTAACGGCCCCCCCGAGGGCCCTGACCACTTTCCGGGTCGCCCGGGCCCAGACGGACACGGCCGACCGCTGCGGTCAGCCCCGGGGGAGTTCCAGCTGGCCTCACGTCACCGCCGACAATTTGAGGTTGAGGTACTGCAACCAGGGCAGGCCCTGGCGGTCCACCCCGGCCAACTCGGCGGGACTCTGGCCCGCATGTTTGGCCCCCGGCAGGTAAGGGCCAAAGTCCCGCACCAGCGCCCAGACGGTGAGCGACTTTTGGGCCGCATCACACTGGGACTGCCGGAAGCTATACAGGCTCTCCACCTTGCGGGTGAGTTGCTTGAAGGTCAACTCCACCAGGCTGGTGGTCGCGGCCAGCAACGGACTACGCAGGCGCCAGGTGTAGTAGTGACTCTTTTTCTGCCACGACTGGCAGCGCGCCAACAAGATGGGCTCCGCCGCGACCCGCTGGGTCAGTTGACGCAACCGCGCTCGATAAAGTTTGGCGTTGGGCGCGTCCAACACCGCGCAGAAAGCCTGGCGCCACTGGTCCAGTTCGGGCGCGTTGGCTGACAGCTTTTTGGCCTGGCGGTACTTTTCCAGGGTCTCGAAGACGTTCTTTTGGGCGTGAAAGTAGCACAGCAGGTGGATGGTACCCGCCAGTTCTTCCCGCACCGCTTTCAAGATCGCGGGCCAGCCATCCGTAGTGATCGCCCGCAACTGCACCCCGACTTGCTGCAACTGCTGCAAGGTCTGCTTGAAAGCCGCCGTATCGTTGTGGTCCACCCGGACGATGTTCCAGATCGCGGTGGAGGCGGGGTCTTGGAACGTGACGGCAAAGATGCGGTGCTGGGCGGTCCCGTTATCCTGGGCCATAAAGTACTCGTCCAGCAGGCCGTGTCGTGGCAGTTGCAGGCCGAGCCAGACCAGGAGTTGGGGGAGGTGGATGGTCAAGCCGCCCAGCCAGATGGTCCACTCGTAGGGCAAGGTGTGGCCCACATATTGACCCTCTGGCGGCCGGGACTGGTTGAGAATGGCCGTGGTGTCTCGATAGCTGGTGTTGCGCCGCCAACAGTTCTCCAGCGCGTGCTGGATGGTCTGGGCGTGATGCCGCTTGTAGGGCAGACAGAAAGTCGGCAACACGCGGGTGATGGCCCCACAGTCCCGGCACTGCACCTTCTGCACGCGAAACCAGACGGCCTCTTTGCAGCCCGGGGGAATCACCGACCGGCGGTCGCTGCCAATGCGGCGGAAACCATGCGGCCCAGCGCACAGCGGGCAGGGCGACCGCAGCACCGGGGCGATGGCCGCCTGAAATCGCGTCTGGTCGGCCCACAAAGCGCGATAGGCGCTCACATCCGCCCCCAAACGCCCAATCAGCGGCCGTAACCGCAGGCCCGGCTTGGTCAGGATCACCCCCGGGCGGACCACCAGGCGCAAGGGGACCCGGGTCGGCGAGGCGGCGGAGGCGGGCGGTGGCGGCGGAGCCGTGGGGTGGCCTGACGCCCCGGCGCCCTCCTGAACCGGCGCCGTGGTCGCTGGAACTGCTGCTGACCGGGCATCCTGGCTCTGGGGCGGGCGCGAGCCCGACCGCCACCGGCGGAGTTGCCAGCGGCACAGGGTTACGCGCCCCGGACAAGCACCATACCCCCAGATGGTAGCTTGCCACTCGGCCCACCAATACCACGCGCTCTGGGGGGCGCGGCACATTGGCTGTGCCGCCTGATATGTCACCGCGGCCGGCAGGTGCGCCCCAGTGGCCCGATAGTCCCCAGTAAGGGGGTAGACCAGCGACCAGCCAATGACCAGCAGGCAGATGATATGCCACTTCATAAGATTCCCTCCACAGACAACTTGGAGAGAAGTTTACCGCAAAATGGCCGGACCCGCCAGTTTCTGCCTGGCACGCCAATCAACCGACTTTCAAACTATACCCCGTGAAATACATCAACTACCCCCAACCGCAATTTGTCTGAGAGCGTGTTTTGAAAGTTAATTAGTACGAGCTATAGCCACTATCATTATTGCAGTCCTAAATCCGTTGTCCGTGACTTGATACTGGTATCCGACCGCGCCAGCTGGGGTATAATCAGCCCGCATGACGTACTACCCAGCCAGCACAAGGAGGATACCCAGGATGACGAGAAAGGCCTACCCGACTGACCTGAACGACGTGGAATGGTTGTTCCTGGAGTCTCTGATCCCGCCAGCACGACCCGGCGGGCGCCACCGGACCGTGGATATGCGCGAGGTGGTGAACGCGATCTTTTACGTGCTCCGTAGCAGCTGTGCCTGGCGCCTGCTGCCGCATGACTTGCCCGCCTGGCAGACCGTCTATGGCTACTTTCGCCAGTGGCGCCAGACCGGCCAGTGGGAGCAGTGGAACGACACCCTGCGGGACGCGGTACGGGAACAGGAAGAACACGAAGCGCAGCCCAGCGCGGCGATTATCGATAGCCAATCGGTGAAAACCACCGCGGTCAAAGGCGAGCGGGGCTACGATAACGCGAAAAAAGTCACGGGCCGCAAACGCCATATCCTGGTGGATGTCTTGGGTCTGTTGTTGACCGTCGTGGTGCATCGCGCCGATATCCAAGAGCGGGCGGGCGGCAAAATGATTCTGCACCGGGCCGGTGCCAAAGGCTTCCCGCGCTTGGCCCTGATTTGGGCCGATGGCGGTTATAGTGGGCGGCCGTTTCTCGACTGGGTGCTCGATCATTGTGGGTGGCTGGTCGAGATCGTCAAACGCAGTGACGATGCCGAGGGTTTCGTCGTGTTACCCCGCCGCTGGGTGGTCGACGGACCTTTGGCTGGTTGGGTCGCTTTCGCCGCTTGAGCAAGGACTACGAAGTGCTGCCCGAGACCAGCGCAGCGATGATCTACGTGGCGATGGTGCGGCTGATGCTCCAACGCCTGGCTCGCAATCCTGCGGTCTTTGTCTAGGCACACACTTTTACTTTCAAAACACGCTCTGAGGTTCAACTGGGATCATTATTCTCTTGGAATTGCCTTAGGCCGCGGAGGGCGCCATGCGTACGCTGACACGCCTGTCGCAAAGCGTGAGCGGCGAGAGCCGGTTCAGCATTGTCCTGCTGATCGTCGCCGTGACCTGCCTGCCCTGGGGGATCATGGCCCAGGAGTGGCTGGACGGCGATTTCGTGCTGGTGTTGCTGGCGTGGCTGGCGGCGTTGAGCGGGTTTATGCTGGCCCGGACGCGCATACCCAGCCTGCTGGGCTGGTCAATCGGCACAGTGATCGGCACGATCCTCACCCTGGCCCTGGTGGTGGATCTGTTTCCACCCGTCTGGTTGTGGAATCGCGCCGCCGAGTTGTGGCTTTTCTGGCAGGATCGACTGCTGCTGTTCTGGGCGCGAGCGGCAGCCTGGGGCAATGCCCTGACAGCCGGCGAAAAAAGTTATGACAATGTGGTGCTGCTCCTGCTGCTCGTCGTTATCGTATGGGGGGTGTCGTGGTGGGCCGGCTGGAGCCTACCCCGGCGGCGTTCGCCGCTGGCGGCGCTGCTGCCGATGGGCCTGGTGCTGCTGGTTATCGTGGCCGGCTCGGCGCGCGGCGATGGCCGCTGGGCGTTTCTGTTGCTTCTGATCTGCGCGTTTCTGCTCCTCACCCGCACCAGCCTCACGGTCCTGGAGCGCCGGTGGGACCGCCAGGCCAAAGACTATTCGGGCGAATTGTATCCCGATATCCTGATCCAGGCCCTGGGCATCGTGCTGGTGCTGGTGCTGCTGGCGGCCTCGGTGGCGCTGCCGATAGAGAATCCCATCTCCCAGGCCATCTGGCTGCACCTGTACGAACCGGCCTCTCTGGCCCAGGGGTCGCTCGGACGCGTGTTCGCCGGGGCGCAGCGCATGGACGATAGCCCGGGGCGATTGGAGCACACGGTGGGCGGCACCGTGATCCTGGGCGACCAATTGGTCCTCACCATCAGCACCGACGAGCCGCACCCGTTGCCCCGGAACCTGGCAGTCGTGCTGGAAGACGAGGTCAGCGTTCCCAGTCACTACTGGCGTGATGCGGTCTATGACCGCTACACCGGCCGGGGCTGGGAAACCTCGCTGTCACTGACGTACCTGGTACAACCCGGCGAACCATTGACGTCGGCCCCGGTGGCCGGCGATAGCCTGGTGCAGATCGTGATGCGCCATCAGCCCGGCCTGGAACTGATGGTCGCGGCCAACCAGCCGGTGCGCGTGAACCATTTCGTCCGCGCGCTGGGCGACCCGCCGGACAGCCCCGGCGGCGACCTGCTGTCCGCCGAGCTGCCATCGGCCAGCACATACATGGTCACGTCCACCCTGACGGCGGCCCGGGCGACGGTGGCCCAGTTGCGTGCCGCGCCGGCCACCTATCCGGTCTGGGTACAAGAGCGTTATGGCACCGTGCCCAACGTCCCCGGCCGCGTGCGCGCCCTGGCCCACGACCTCACGGCCGGCGCCGGCACGCCCTATGACAAGGCCGCCGTCATCCAGGAATACTTGCGCACGCTGACCTATGATACCGAGACGCCGCTGCCGCCCCCGGGCCGCGATGTGGCGGACTATTTTCTGTTCGACCGGCAGCGTGGCTACTGCGACCATTTTGCCACGGCGATGGTGGTGCTCTGTCGAGCCGCCGGCGTGCCGGCGCGCTATGTCACCGGCTATGCCGCCGGCGAATACGACCACGCCAACTATCGCTACGTGGTGCTGCAAAAATATGCTCATTCCTGGGTCGAGGTCTATTTCCCGGGCTATGGCTGGGTCGAGTTCGAGCCCACGCCGGCCCTGGCGGTCCCGATCCGGCCGCTGGGCGGCGAGCAAGGCGCACCCACGGCCCGGCAATTGCTGGAGCAGTGGCAGCCTCGAGAGTATCAAGAGGGACCATCGACCACTGTCTGGCTGCTGCTGGGGGCGTTGCTGCTGGCGTTGGCGTTGGCCGTCGGCGTGATGGCCTACTACTTTGTGCGCCGGCCGGCCGTCAGCGCGGAACAGGTCACGGTGAGCGAGGCGTACGCGCAACTGGCCCGGCGCGCGGCCCGGTTCGGGGCCGGTCCCCGGCCGTGGCAGACGCCGCGCGAATATCTGGCGACGTTGGGGCAACGGCTGGCCGGGGGATTGGACCGGGCGCCGGGCCTGCTGCGGCGACGGGCGCCCGACCCGGGGGACACGCTGCCGGACCTGGCGACCCGCTACGAGGAAGAGCAGTACGGCGCTCGCCCGACCAATGCTCGGGAGCAGGCCCGGGCCTGGAGCATCTGGGAGCGATGGCGCAACTGGCTGTGGGTGGTGGTGCTGGGGCGCGAACCGTGAAACGTCAGGGAACGGTCACCTGGATCGTGCCCAGGTCCACGAAATCGCCGGTGGGGGTGGGGAGGCGCGCGCCGGTGTCGGACCGGTACAGCCCGGCGATGAGGCGATACTCGCCCGGCGGCAGGACTTGCCCTGAGCCTGTCGAAGGGTCTGGCGGCAAGGGCACGCCGTGGCAGTCGGTGATGACGTCGCCGGGCGACCAGCCGCTGGTGGGCCGGAACCCGGCCACCGGCTGCCGGTCCGATTGGGCCACCGGCAGCCCGTCCGGTCCCAGCACCTGCACGAACACTGTGTAATCGGTGTCCGGGGGGGCCACGCAACGCCAGCGCAGTCCCAGGCAGAGGACGTCGCCGGGACGAAGGGGGTGGGCCGGCAGCGCATAGGCTTCCATCTGCACCACATCGCCCAGCGTGACGCCGATATCGGTCCACACCTGACCATCGGGCACGGCAAAACTGGTCAGGCGCAGATTCTTGCTAAAGGCCTCGTCCGTGGCCGGGCAGACGTGTTCCGCCAGCCAGCGCTCCACGCCGCTCGCCGGGTCGCCGGGGGGTGTGTTCGGCAGGATCACCCAGAGCCGGGACCGCTCGCGAACCAGGCGTTCCATCAGCGTGGCCGTCTCCGGGCTCAGGGGCAGCGACTCGCGGGGCACGCCGTACCAGGGGACCGTCACGTGGCTATAGTTCAGATAAAAGTTTGTGCGGCCCGCGTCGTGGGAAACGACGGCATCGCCTGGAGCGGTGACATCTTCCAGTCGCCTTAACAGCTCCCAATGCGCCTCGCCGCCGCCGTAGCGGGGGTCGTTATAATAGCGCACCAGGGAGATTCCGGGGACCACCACCGCGCCGACCAGGGCGATGCCCAGGGCCAGGGCACGAATGCGGGTTCGGGTGCAGAACAGGCCGGCCAGAGCTAGCCCGGCCAGTGCCAGGGCCAGCAGAATGGGCACCCAATCGACGACCAGCACGCCATCGACGCCGCGCAGCCAGGCAAAATTATAGTTGTGGGGATTCAAGGCCAGGGTCGCGTGCCCCAGCAGCGGCGAGTATTGAGGATCGAACAGCAGGGCGGTATTGGTCTCGGCGTTGGGAAACTGTTTCTCCAGCAGCGAAAAATAGTGGTTGGCTTTCACCGCCACGCCCAGGACCTGAACGCCGGCGCTCAGGGCGACGAGCAGGGTCAGCGCTAATCGGCCCGGCCAGCGATGCTGGAGCCAGCGGAGGGCGGGCACCGTTCCCACCAGGAAAAACGGGATCAGCGGCACGACGAACCGCGGCCCCCAGCACGTGCCGCCGTACCACATAAAGTACATCGCGTGTGCCACGAGAATGGTCCCGCTGACGGTCAGGCACAGCAGGGCTTCGGCGGTGTGACGGCGCAGAAAAGCGGGCAGCGCGAAAGGCCATAGCAAAAGGATGGGGGTGTACCAAAAGAGCCCCTTGCCCGGGCTGGCGAACAAGCCATAAAGCCCCTCCCAAAGCGGCGTGTTGAATTGCAGGCTGTAGGCCACGTGCCCGACGTCCAGCGGGTCCCCAAAACGAACGGCGTTAAAGACGCCCAGACCAGCCAGAAAAGCCGCCAGAGGCAGGCCAAACGCCAGCGCCGCCAGCACTGCCTCGCGGGGTATCGGACGCCCGACGCGGGCTCGGTTGCGCAGGAACACCCAGATCGCGTAGAGCAGGAATGCCGGCAAGGCGACGCCATTGGTCGGTTTGGTCATGACGGCCAGCCCGATCAGCCCACCACCCAGGGCCAGCGAGCGCAAGTCGCCTCGATCGCGGTATAGTAGCAAAGCCCATGCGGCCCCGAACAAGGTCAACGCGGACAGAGGCTCTATGTACAGGGTCTTGGCATAGGGCAGGGCCAAGGTGCAGAGGCCAAAGATCAGCGCGGTGACCAGGCCGGTGCGCCAGGAGCCAAACAGTCTTTGGACGTAGCAAAAGACCAGGACGGCGGTCAAGGCCGTGAACAGTGGGTTCAGCAGCAAACTGGCCTGCACGGCTCCCACGTGGGGCAGCATCCGTGCCAAAAGCACCATGGGCGCGGCCAGGAACGAGATGGCTGAACCGTGGGTCGTGTGATAATCGCCGTTCAGCCCAAACTTGCCGGACGCCGGCAGGATATGTGGGGCAAAGCGTACCTGGTTGGCATCCACTGTGCCGTGCAGGGCGACGCTTTCGGCCACGGCAAAAATGTGCTGCTCGTCGATGACCAGCAGCGTGCCGCTGTAGACCAGGAGATAAACGGCCCACAGCAACAAAAAGATGCCCGTGACCAGGGCCAGTTTTTGTCGTTTCGAGATAGGGGTGTCCATTTTGTTGGCACGATTATACCTGATTTGGCGAGTATGTTCAACTATGGCGAGAATATCATGACGCGCAAGACCGATTTCCTCATCATGCTGGCCCTGTTCCTGCTGGCGCTGGCTGCCTATCTCCCCAGCCTGGCCCCCGGTGTGCTGGACAACGACTTTGGCCTGTTCCAGTACGTGGGGTACGTGCTGGGCGTGACGTACCCCACCGGCTATCCCCTTTACACGCTGTTGGGCTGGGCCTGGACGCACGTTCTGCCGCTGGGGACCGTGGCCTGGCGGATGAACCTGTTTTCGGCCGGGTGCGCGGCCCTGACCACGGCGCTGACGTACCCACTGGCGGCGCTGGTGCTGGAACTGGTGACACCCTCGGTGAGCGCCGGGTGGCGCCGGGCGTTTGCTGCTGCAGGCGCGCTGGCCTTTGGCCTGTCGGCCACGCTATGGTCGCTGGCGGTCATTGCCTCGGTGAACCCCCTGAACGCGCTGTTTGTGACCGTCACGTTGTACCTGCTGGCCCGCTGGTTCCGCGACCGCGATGGCGACCGCGACGAGCGCGTGCTGCTGGCCTTTGCCTTCACCTACGGGTTGAGCCTGACGCACCACCAGACCATGCTGCTCTTTGGGCCGGCGTTCGTGCTCTTTATCCTGCTGGTGGACGGCCGGGCGTTCTTCCGGCCCCGGCGTATCCTCCCCCGGCTGCTCATCTCCCTGCTGCCTCTGCTGCTCTACCTGTACGTGCCGCTGCGCGCCGGACCGCCCACGTTGGCCGGGCAGGGCACCGAGGAACTGCGCCTGCTGGACCAGACCCCGGCGGCGCTGCACGGCGTCGTCTCGCCGTTTTACCGCCACACGCCCGAGGGCGTGCTGCGCCAGATCACCGGCCTGGGCTTTGCGCAGGACGTGCGCGCCGAGAGCCTCGAATCACGCCTGGCGATGTACGCGAGCTTTTCGTTGGAACAATTTGGTTGGGAGGGCGTGGTCCTGGGACTTTTGGGCGCGCTGGTGCTGCTGCGCCGGCGCTGGCGGCTGTTCGTCCTGTTCGCGGCCGGCTATGCCTCGCTGGTGGCGTTCAACCTGGTCTACTGGAACATTGCCATCGTGTGGTACTTTGTGCCGTGCTATCTCGTCGTGGCCGTGTGCCTGGCCGTAGCGCTGAGCTGGATCGTGGAAAAGGGCCAGCGGGCCATCCAGGTGTTGGCCGGGCCGCACGCGGCACCGCCAGCGCCGGAGGATCGACTGCGCCGGGCCTGGCGCGTGTGGGGCATCCTGGTGCTGGCCGTGTTCCTGGTGTTCGTTCCCCTGACCCAGTGGGCCAACAACCACGAGCGGCTGTCTAAACACGAGTTCACCGCCCCCGGCGACACCTGGCGCGAGGTGCTGGCCTATCCGTTAGAAGAGGGCGCGGCGCTGGCGGCCCACTGGGGCGACTTGACGCCGTTCTGGTACCTGCAAAACGTGGACGGCCTGCGGACCGATCTGCTAGGCCTCTCGCCACCGCGCAAACGCCACGTGTTGGCCTGGCGCGACGCCGGGCACGCCGTCTATCTGGCCGGGCCGCACCTGGGCTGGCTCGACGGCATCGAGGATGAGGCCGCACTGGTGCCCTGGGGCAACCTGGTCAAGGTGCTGCCACTGGGCGAGACGCCGGACCTGGCGCCCTCGCAGGCGCACGAGGCCAACCTGGGCGACACCCTGGCGTTCCTGGGCGCCGACGTGCGCTGCCAGACGCCGGACACCGGCTGCGCGCTCCTGGGGGCCGGGTTCCGCTATCCGGGCGGCAGCGACGTGGTCTATACGCTCTATTTTCGTGCCGAGGCCGACGTGCCGGCCGACGGCTGGCTGGTGGCCCTGCGGCTGCTGGACGACCAGGGCCGGGTCGTGGCCCAGGACGAGCGCCGGCTGGTGAGCGCCTGGTATCCGGTCCCGACGATGCCGGCCGGCACGCTGGCTCTGGTCATGGGCCAGCTCACGATCCCGTGGGGCACCACCCCCGGCGCGTACCGGCCTCAGGTAGTGGTCTATGCCGCCGAGGGCGGCGCGCTGCTCCCGGTGCTCACCGGCGGCGACGCGCTGGGCGGCCTTGCGCTGGAACCCATCACGGTCATGTCGTCTACCGGCGACGCGCCGGCCGATTCCATCGCCCGGCCGGTAGGGGCCAACCTGGGCGGGCGGTTCGTGCTGGCCGGCTATGACGGCGGCGAGGGCACGTTCCAGCAGGGAGCCACGGTCCCGCTGACGACGCTATGGCACGCTGTCGCGCCCGACGGCCGGGCCTACCGTATCTTTTGGCAACTGGAGGCCCCGGGCGGTCTCATCGCGGCCGAGGGCGAGGCCGAGCCATTGGATGGCGATTATCCGACTGCCGCGTGGCAGCCGGGCCAGTGGGTGCGCAACCCCGGCGCGCTCCGTGTGCCCGGCGACGCGCCCCCTGGCGATTATCGCGTGCTGGTGGGTCTGCGCGACGCGGACAAGGTGCGCCTGCCGGTGGTCGGCACGCTCCTGCCGGCCGGCGACGCCGTGGCCCTGGGCACGCTCCACGTCACCGAGCGCCCGCGCACGTTCGACATCCCGGCCATGAGCCACCAGACGGGTGCGCGCCTGGGTGGTGTGCGGCTATTGGGGTACGATCTGCCAACGGACAAGGTATCGCCCGGTGGCGCCGCGCCCCTCACGCTGTACTGGCAATGCCTGGCGCCCCTGGATGCCAACTATACCATCTTTGTGCATCTGGTGGAGGATGCCACCGGCGAGATTCGGGGCCAGGTGGACGTGGAGCCGGGCGGCGCGCCGGGTGGTGGCGCGGTCCCCACCAGCGGCTGGGCCGTGGGCGAGGTCGTCACCGATGCGTTCCAGGTGCCGCTCAAGCCCGGTGCCCCGGCTGGCGCCTACACCATCTATGTGGGGTTGTACGACGCGACGACCGACGTCCGGCTCCCGGCCGTCGACGCGACCGGCCAGTCCCTCGGCGACCGCGTGCCGGTGGCCCGGTTCATCGTAGCGCACTAACGACCGCTGACGGCCGATAACCGACTATCGAGAATCAGGCGGTCTGCGGTCTGCCATCGGCGGTCGTTCCACGCTTGGCAAACGATGTAGCCTATGCTACAATGCCCGCGGGAGGAGCGATTGATCGAGCAAGCATTGGCATTATACCAGGATCAGGGGCTGGGCACGGCCCTGCACACGCGTATCCGGCACTGGCTGTGCCCGCTGGAGGCGGTGGAGGCCCACGTGCCGCGCGCCGGCCGCGTGCTGGACATTGGCTGCGGGCACGGGCTGTTCACTAACCTGATGGCGCTGTCGTCGCCGGACCGGGACGTGCTGGGCATTGACCCGTCGTCGGTCAAGATCGAGGCTGCCAGGCAGGCCGGAGCGCACGTGCCCAACGTCGCGTTCATGCAGGGTATGGCTGCCGACGCCCCGCCCGGCCCCTATGCCGCCGTCACCATCACCGACGTGCTTTACCTGCTCCCCCGCGACGTCAAGGCCGCCATCCTGCGCCAGAGCCACGCGCTGCTGGCCCCCGACGGCGTGCTGGTCCTCAAGACCAACGACAAGCACCCCCGCTGGAAATACGCCGTGGCCTATGCCCAGGAAAAGTTCATGACGGCCCTGGGCCTCACCCTGAGCGAGCATGGCCTGCACTTTTTCAGTTCGGAGGAACACCTGGCCCTGCTGGACGAGGTGGGTTTTGACGCTGAGCGGCATGTGCTGCCCTCGTGGACGCCGTACCCGCACGTGGCCTTTGTGGGGCGCAAAAAGGAGGCTCGATGAACCTGTCGATCCAGTCGGCGACGGACCGCGAACCCGCGCAACTCGTGGCGCTGCTGAACCGGGGTTTTGGCGATTATCTGGTGCCCATCGCGTTCGACGTGCCCATGTTCTACCACATGATCCGGCACGACGGCGTTGACCTGGGTGCCAGCCGGGTCGTGCAATGTGACGGCGAGGACGCCGGTGTGGCCCTCATCGCCCGGCGCGGCTGGACCAGCCGGCTGGCCGGCATGGCCCTGGTGCCCGAGGCGCGAGGGCAGGGCGTGGGCCGGCGGCTCATGGATCAACTCATCGCCGAGGCCCGGGCGCGCGGCGAGCGGGCGATGGTGCTGGAGGTCATCGAGGGCAATGCGGCCGCGGTCAGGCTATACGAGGCGTGTGGTTTTGGCCGGGTGCGCCGGCTGTTCAGTTGTGTCCGGTCTGGGGCCGATGCGCCTGCCCCCGGCGACTTGATCGAGATCGACTTGCGCGAGCTGGCCCGGCTGGTAACGGCCTATGGCCTGCCGGACCTGCCGTGGCAGCTCTCCGGCGAGACGCTAGCCCAGATGGGGCCGCCGGGCCGGGCCTACCAGATGGGCGACGCCTGGGTGGGCATCTCCAACCTCGACGCGCCGCACGTGGGTATCCGGGCAGTGGTGGTACAGCCGGCGGCCCGGCGGCAGGGGCAGGCCACGCGCCTGCTGCAAGCGGTGATGACGCGGTACCCGGGCAAGACCTGGCACGTGCCGGCGCTGTGCCCGGAGGAATTCGCGCCGCTGTTCGAGGGCCTGGGTTTTGAGCGGCAATCGTTGGCCCAGTGGCAGATGGCCCTGGACATAACAGGAGCGCGATCATGAAAACGATCCGTGTGTCAGAGCTATACAAGCAGGTGCCCATGCACGCCCTGGTACGGTCCCAGGACACACCACTGGAGGAGCTGCTCCAGACCTTTGCCGCCGATCCAGGCCTGCGCGGCATCTTTTTGGTAGACAGTCGGGAGCGATTGGCCGGCGTGATCAGCCATTCCGATCTGTTGAACTGGGCGCGGGTGCAGTTGGGCCTGCCGCTGCCAGGGGCCGGTCAGTCGTTTAGCTTGAGCCGGGCCAGCCAGATACGGCGGTTGGTCCTGGCGACCCGAGCCTCGGACATTGCGGACCCGGATAGCGACCATGCCGGCGTGCGCCCAGACGATACCCTGGCCGATGCGCTGACTGAGATGGCCCACCATGACCTGGACGTGATCCCTGTGGTGGACGATGCCGGTCGCATCCTGGATGACCTGCGCTTGAGCGAGGTGCTGGCTTATGCCCTCAATCCGGTTCAGGCCATCGACTCGCCGGAGCATGCGAATTGAACGCGGCCGGGGCAGACGAACCGGGTGCCATCGCCAGCAGCCCAAACAGCCCAGAACCGGCCCCCGCGCGCCGCTGGTGGGTCTGGGGCCGGCGGATCGCCCTGGGGCTGGGCGGTTTCCTGCTCTTTTATTTTGCCCTGGGCGTGATCAAAGCCGGCGCCGGGTCCCTGGAACCGCTTCTCAAGCAAGGACTGTCCATCACCAATGTCCTCGATAGCCTGGGCCTGGGCTGGCTCATGGCCTATCTGGTGCAAAGCGGCTCCCCGGTGGCGGCGATAGCCGTAGCCATGCTGAGTGCCAACACGCTGACCCCGCCCCAGGCGTTCACCATGATCGCCGGCTCGCGCCTGGGCGCGTCGCTCACCGTGCTACAGGTGGGTTTCTTGTATGCCCTGCGCGGGCGCGACCGCTGGACCTCGCTGACGGCCGGCGTGCTCTCGCTGCTCTTGACCGGCTCCATGTTGTTGGTGAGCCTACCGGTGGGATTGTGGGTCCTGGACCGGGGCTGGCTAGACCAACTGAACCTGTCGGCTCTGGCGCAACTGGGCGGCCTGCTCGACGTGGGCCTGGGCATGATCATCGGGCCACTGGCAGCCGTACTGCCCGGCTGGATGCTCTTTGTCCTGGGCGCGGCCCTGATCCTCCTCAGCTTCAAGCTGTTCGACCTGGCGCTGCCCCAGATCAACCTGGAAAACACCGATTTGCGGCAGATTCACCGCCTGGTCTATCGCCCCACGTTCATGTTTCTCATTGGCGTGGTCGTGACATTGGTGACCATGTCGGTTTCCGTGTCGGTGGGACTGTTGGTGCCGCTCTCGGTGCGGGGCTATATGCGCCGGGAAAACATCATGGCCTACATCCTGGGGGCCAATGTATCCACATTCATCGATACCCTGGTGGCAGCAGTGCTGCTGGGCGACCCTCGCGGCGTGACCGTGGTATTGATCCACATGCTCTGTGCAGCCACCATCGCTTTGGTCATCGTGCTGTTGGCTTATGACCACTACGAGCGGGTTATCTCGGCCGCGTTGGACTGGGTTACCCGGCGCCCCCGTAATTTCGCCGTGTTTCTGGGCATAATGCTTGTGACGCCCGTGCTGTTGATTCTGATGTGAGGGAGACCCCATGCGGATGTTGCTTTGCACGAACGGTTCGCCCCCGACTGCCCGGGCGCTCGACGTAGGTGCGCGCCTGGCAGCTCGGGTGGCCTCGGCCGTCGACATTTTGGCCGTGCCGACCAGGGGCCAGGAACAAGAGTGCCGCCGCCAGGCCGAGGCCGTGGCCGCCCGGCTGGAGGCCGCCGGACTACGAGTCGCTCTCTACTATCCAACTGGATCGTTCGCGCGCGCGATCATGCAGCAGGCAGCCGCCGTGCCCTATGACCTGGTGGTTACGGCCAGTCCACGACGCCGGGGGCTCCTGGCTCGACTGCTCAAACCAGCCAGCCTGGGCGTGGTCGAACAGGTGCCGGCTTCGGTGTTGCTCGTCAACGGACCGGCCGCCGAATTCCAGCGCCTGCTGGTCTGCACCTCCATCGGCCCCACCAGCGAGCAGCCGGTCCAGTTCGCTGCCGACCTGGCCCAACGGCTGGGGGCTGCCATCACTGTGTTCCACGTCATGTCCCAGGTACCGGTGAGCGAGCATGCTCCGATCATGGACCTGGAGGCCACTGCCGATGAGCTGGTGCGCAACGGCACCCGGGAAGGGGCACACCTGAGCAGCATGTTGGCCCTGCTGAAAGCCCGGGGCATCACGGCGCGCGCGGTGGTGCGCCACGGCCTGGTGTTGGACGAGATCCTGGCCGAGACACGCCAGGGTGGCTATGACCTCCTGATTATCGGGTCGCACATCACGCCGGGCATCCGGTCATTCCTGGTAGAAAACCTGTCGGCCGATATTGCGCTGGCCGCCCCGTGCCCGGTGCTCATCGTTCACCCCCATGAGGAGACGCCGTGTACCTGTCTGTCGTGATCCCGGCCTACAACGAAGCCCAACGCATCCTCCCCACACTGACCCGCTTTGACGAGTGGCTCGCGGCGCAGAGCCGGCCCTACGAGGTGCTGGTGGCCGACGACGGCAGCACCGACGATACGGCGGACGTGGTGCGCGCGTTTACCCGGGACCACCCGGCGGTGCGCGTGGCGCCCCACCCGGCGCGCGCCAACCACGGCAAGGGCCATGCCCTCAAGCGTGTGATGGCCGAGACCACCGGCGCGTTCGTACTCTATACCGACGCCGACCTGCCGGTGGACCCGGCCGCGCTGCCCTGGTTCCTCGGCCCGCTGGAGGCCGGCGAGTGCGACCTGACCATCGCCTCGCGCTGGGTGAACGGCGCGCCGCCACCGGACGACGTGCCGGGCGGCCGGGCGTTCATCAGCAAATCCTTCCGCCTCCTCATGCGACCCTTTGTGCTCAATGGCATAGCCGATACCCAGTGTGGGTTCAAGGCGTTTCGCGGCAACGTGGCCCGGCAGCTCTTTGCCCAGCTCACCATCGACCGCTTTGCCTTTGACGTGGAGCTGATCTATCTGGCGCAGCGGGCCGGCTACCGCATCAGAGAGGTGCCGGTGCGCATCCATCACGCCGATGGCAGCACCGTGCGCCCGGTGCGCGATAGCCTGGGCACCCTGCGCGACCTGGCCCGCATCAAGTGGAACGACCAGCGCGGACGGTACGCTCAGTGACCCGCTCTGCGTCAGCCCTGGTGGTCGTCGCCGACGATTTTGGCGCCTCGCCGGGCACCAACGCCGGGATCGTGCACGCGCACCAGCAGGGCATCGTCACGGCGGCGGCGCTCATGGTGGGGCTGCCGCACAGTGCACCGGCGGCGGCGCTGGCCCGCGACGTTGGCCTGGCAGTCGGGCTGCACCTGCGACTCACTGCCGGCCCGGCCCTCACTCAAGACGCCGTCCGCGCCGGCCTGGCGACGACCGCCGGCTTTCGCTCTTTACCGGTGGTGCTGGCCCGGCTCTCCTGGCCCGACCGCCATTTGCTCGCCGCGCTCCGCGCCGAGGTGCGTGCCCAGATGGAGGCGTTGCTGGAGTTGGTAGACCCGCCGGACCACGTGAACACCCACCACCACGTCCATCTGCACCCGGCGCTGCTGGGCATCGTCCTGGAAGAGGCCAAGGCATACGGGTTCCCGGCCGTGCGCTGGCCGGTGGAGCCGTGGTGGGGGCCGGGGAGCGCGAAACGAACGCCGGAGGTCTGGGCGTTGCGCTTGCTGGCGATGCTGGGCCGGGGCCGGCTCCAACGCAACGGTTTGCGGAGCAGCGACCACTTTCGCGGACTGCGGCTCATGGGCCGGCACCTGACGCCGGAAGCTCTCGTCGCCGCGCTGCGGGCCTTGCCGCCGGGCACCACGGAGCTCATGTGTCACCCGGCCCGGCCAGACGACGAGTTGGCTCGGTTCACGTCGTACACGGAGGACCGGGCGGTGGAACTCGTCACGCTCACCGACTCGCGTGTGCTTGAAGCGGTCGAGGAGCAGGGCATCGTGTTGGCGACCTACAGCGAATTGACGAATAGACGAACGGACGAATGATGAGCCACTTTTTCGAGCGCGTTTACGAGATCGTGCGGCAGGTGCCGGAAGGCAAAGTGGTCTCTTACGGGCAGGTGGCGGCCATGCTGGGCGCGCCGCACGCGGCCCGGACCGTGGGCTGGGCGCTACACGCCCTGCCGATGGATTCTGACGCCCAGCCCGGGCTGGACCGGGTACCGTGGCATCGGGTCATCAACGCCCGGGGCCGCATCAGCACCTCATGTCAGGAGCACGCCGCCTCCGTGCAGCAGCAGCTTTTGGAAGACGAAGGCGTGGTGTTCGATGAGCGCGGGTACACGGACCTGGAGCGGTTCCGGTGGGAGGGCCTGACGCCGTGGGAGGTGGATGAGTTACTGGCGCGCGCGGGGTTGATGGCACAGTAGGGACCCGTTTCCTGGGAGGAAACGGGTCCCTTTGGAACGACCTGCCCACCCGGTCCCGATAAAAGGACCCGGTGGGCGGGTTGGCGCTAGACGGGTACTGGTGGGCGCAGCCTCAGGTGGGCGCTGGCCCAGATCGGCAGCCTTCTGGGTCCAGGCCGCCGCCGGCTTCCGACCCTGCCCCGCAATAGAAGGCTTTCGACCCGCCAAAGCAGTCCTCAATACCCCCACTTGGGTAGTCCCCTCCAATGCACAGAGCGCCAACGGCTCCAGCGAATCCACCAGCGCACGTGAACCCGGCGTCGGTTCCCGTCCCGCAAGACTCATTATCACCCGTCGCCAACAACCCGCTGATACAGGCCAGCGGACCCTGGCCGGCGGCCCGCGCCCGCGCGCTCAAGTCCATCACCATCGGTTTCTGATAGCGCACGTGTCACCTCCTATGATTCGATGAATGGGGCCGCGCCCGATGGGGCGGTCTAGTCCCGGCAACCGGGGCCACTCGTAGTATACCAGGGGGGGGGGAGAGAGTTGTCAATACCCGGTCTGGCGGTTCTGGCAAGGACGGCGGTCCTATGCTCGCCCACCCGGTCCCGATAGGAGGACCCGGTGGGCGGGTTTGTTTTTGGGGGCTTGACACCGCCAACCGGTTCTGGTATAATATGCGTGTTACCCGATAAAGTGGGTAACACGCATAAATGGGTAACGTGCAACAGGAGGAGACCATGCCCGCCCCAGAACCCGATTTTCTCGTCACCCGGGCCGATCCACCCATTCGCGTGGCCCTGGAACCCGCCATCAATGCCTTGAACAGCCTGCTGCTGCTCGTCAAGGCCGACCGCATCTCTGGCCTTGATGAGTGGGTCGCGCGCGCCATCGCCGCGCTGCCGCCAGACCAGCGCCGCCGCAATGTCCTAGTGATGAATGGGTTGTACTATGCCGTTTGTCCCGATCAGAGCCGGCCCAGTTTCCCGGCCTACATCGACCACCTGGCGGCCCAGGATCCCCTCACGTTGCGGAACCGGGTCCTGAATGCGTATGCCCAGGTCAACAAGCACGAAGAATGTGGCCTGCCGCCGGCGCTCATCACCGACCGTTTGCTGCTGGACCCGGACCCCATCCTGGCCAATGTGGACGCATTCCTGGGGTTCTTGCGCCAGCGATTCCCGGAAGAGAGCATCGATCCCGAGATCGAATCCGCAGCCTATGGGTATCTCATGGACCCGCCGGCCATGCGCGCGCTCATTGTCTCCCATTTGCGCAGCATGTGGGAACAGATCCTGTCTCCAGAGTGGGAGCGGGTGTTGCCCATGTTGCAGGCATCCGTGGAGGCCTTTCAACAACTCGACCTGGGCAGCCAGTCCAAATATCAGGCCGCGCACCTGGTTCTGGGGCGCGAGCCAGACGCCAAGTGGCAATCGATCCTGGACCGTGCCGACCGGGTTGTCTTTGTCCCATCCGCACACGTGGGACCTTATCACGTCAAGTTTGAGGCCCAGGATACCCTGTGGGTGCTGTTTGGCGCCAGGGTCCCCGAAGGCGCCATCATGCACGCGCCGGACCTGAGCCGCGCCGAGATCCTGGTCCGGCTCACCGCCCTGGCCGACGACACGCGCCTGCGCATCCTTCAGCTGGTCGCTCAAGAGGGCGAACAACGCTCGTCAGACATCATGGAGCGTCTGGACCTCACCCAGTCCACCGCCTCACGGCATCTGACCCAGCTAGCCGCCACCGGCTATCTCCACGAGCGCCGGTGTGAAGGGGCCAAATGCTACACCCTCGGCGAACAGCGCATTGAGGACACCCTGCGCGCGCTCTCGCTGTTCCTGTTGGGAAAATAACCAGGAGTCAAGACATGATCAACAGAATGACCTCAACCTATCACGAGTTCCCCCGCAAGTTCTGGGTGCTGATCGTCGCCATGTTCATCGACCGGCTTGGGGGCACGCTCATCTTTCCCTTTTTTGCGCTGTATGTGACCAAAAAGTTTGGCGTGGGCATGACCGAGGCCGGCGTGCTGCTGGCTATCTTTTCCGTCTCGGGCCTGCTGGGCAGCGTGATGGGTGGCGCGCTCACCGACAAGTTTGGCCGCAAGGGCATGGTCATCTTTGGCCTGGTCTTTAGCGCCCTGAGCAGCGTGTTAATGGGCCTGGTGAGCGACCTGGCCGTGTTCTATGCGCTGGCCGTGTTTGTGGGGCTGCTCTCCAACGTGGCAGGCCCAGCGCACCAGGCGATGGTAGCCGACATGCTGCCGGAAGAAAAGCGCGCCGAGGGCTATGGCCTCTTGCGCGTGATCGCCAACCTGGCGTGGATCATCGGTCCCATGATCGGCGGGCTGTTGGCCGCCCAGTCTTATCTGCTGCTCTTTGTCATCGACGCCATCAGCAGTCTGATCACGGCGGTCATTGTGTACCGGCTGATACCCGAAACCAAGCCCGAGGCCACGGTCGGCCAGCCGCAGCAGTCGTTCCTCAAGACGTTGGCCGGCTATCGCGTGGTCGCTGCCGACAAGGTGTACCTGGCCTTTTTGCTGGCCTCGATGCTGATGCTGGTGGTCTATCAGCAGATGTATAGCACCCTGTCGGTCTATTTGCGAGACACGCACGGCGTCCCGGAGCAGGGCTTTGGGCTGCTGCTCAGTCTGAACGCCGGGACCGTGGTGCTGCTCCAGTTCTGGGTCACCCGTCGCGTCAGCAAACACGCCCCCATGCTCATGCTGGCCCTGGGCTCGGTCCTGTACATGATCGGGTTTACCCTGTATGGCCTGGTGTCCTCGTACCTGCTCTTTGTGGTGGCCATGCTGGTCATCACGGTGGGCGAGATGGTTGTGATGCCGGTGAGCCAGGCCGTGGCCGCGCGTTTCGCGCCAGAAGACATGCGCGGGCGCTATATGGCCTTTTTCACCGTGAGCTGGGCCATCCCTTCGGCTGTGGGACCGTGGGCCGCCGGCCTGATCCTGGACAATTACGACCCCAACTGGGTATGGTATGCCGGGGGCATTATCCTGGCGATAGCCGCCACCGGCTTTTATCTGCTCTACCTCCAAACGCGGCCGCGCTTTATCCCGGTCGCAGAGGAAAAGCAGCCCGTGCCGGTCTCGCCCTGAGCGGTGCAGCAGGGGCGAAAAGGAGAGACCGATGCCTGACCGCGAGCACGTTACTACCTTGCACCCACCGGTGATCACTCGGCGCGAGTTTATCTTCCAGCTGGCTGCGCTGGCTGGCCTGCTGGCCGGGTGCAGTCCCTCGGAACAGCCGGCCGCGCCGACGAGGCCGGCAACGCAGGCACCGTCTCCCACATCCGTGTCCACCATCGCGCCCACCGTGGGGCCAACCGCTACCCCCACTGTGGCGCCCACTGCCCGACCGATCCCGCCACGCCCGGCGGTCATCCAGTTCTATCCAGACGTGCCGAGCAAGGTGGTGCGCGCCAGCCACGCCAATGTGTGGGCCGGCGAGGATCTGGCGCCAAACGTCATCCGGCAGATGCTGGACGCCTCCATCACCCGGCTGACCGGCCTGAACGACGCCCGCGAAGCCTGGGCGGCCCTGTTCAAGCCCCACGAGCGGGTCGCCATCAAGGTCAACACCATCGATACCAGCCTCTATTGGTCGCACGTGCCCCTGGTGTTGGCCGTGGCCGAGTGCCTGCAGGAGGCCGGCATCCCGGCCGAACAGATCGTCATTTACGACCGGACCAGCCGGGAGTTAAAGAGGGCGGGTTACACGATCAATCAGGACGGCCAGGGCGTGCGTTGCTATGGCACAGATGCCACGCCGGCCAAGTACGCCAGGGATTGGGCGATTCTGAACAGCGGGATCGGGCTCAGCAGCATTCTGCTAGGCTGCGATGCCCTGATCAACATCCCCATCCTCAAGTATCACGATTACTCTGGCGTCACCTTTGCCATGAAGAACCACTTTGGTACCTTTGACCGGCCTGCCCTTTTTCATCGGGCGCGAACAGGCCCTGGCATTGCCGAGTTGAACGCCCTATCGCCCATTCGCGATCGCACCAGGCTCATCATTGGCGATGCGCTGACGATCTGCACGGCTGGCTGGCAAAGTGCCGTGCCCGGCGATTCGATCCTCATGAGCTTTGACCCGGTGGCCCACGATGTGCTGGGTCTCCAGTTGCTCGTGGAGGCCATCGTTGCCAAGGACCAGAATCCCAGTGCAGCAAAGAGCAATGCCAACCCCTGGCTGGCGCAAAGCGCCAAGCTGGGGCTGGGGACCAATGACCCGGCGCACATGGATCTGGTGGAGGTATCCCTGTGAAAAACGTCGACGAGATCACCACATAACAATGCAGGAGGATCCCATGCAAATCGAACAGGTTTCTGACACGCTACACAAGTTCACGCTCGCACTTGCTGATCAACCCGACGCCTTTACCGTCAACCTGGCTGCCTGCGTGGGCCCGGACGGTATCTTGTTGGTGGATGCCGGGTGGGCACAGACGGCCGAAAGGCTGAACGAACAAGTGCGCGCCCTGGGCGACGGCTACGTGAAACTCATTCTCGTCACCCACCCGCACCTGGACCACTATGGCGGGTGCGCGTTCTTTGGCCCGGAGGCCACGCTGATCGCCCACCAGAACGCGAGAGACGAACTGAGCGGCCGGTACTTTGCCCTGGGTCCGCTCCCGGGACAAGAGTTGCCCATCATCACCCTGGAAGACGAGCTCTCCCTGCGCTTTAACGGCGAGGATATCCGGATCATCCCCGCGCCCGGGCACACCGACAGCGACATGGTCGTGTACTTGGTCGATGTGGGTGTCGCGTGCCTGGGGGATCTCCTTTTCTCGGACACGTTCCCGGGTCTGTACCCGGCCCGGGGCGGCGATGTCGAACGCTACATCGAAAGCATTGGCAAACTGATCGCTCGGTTCCCGGCCGACGTCAAACTCATCGCCGGGCATGGCCGCGATTATACCCTGGACGAACTGCGAGCGCACTATCGAATGACCGTCGACTCGGCTGATCGGATCCGGCAGGCCCTGGCTGAGGGCAAGAGCGCCCAGGACATGGTCGAGGAAGATCTGCTGAAGGACTGGGCGGAATGGAGCAGCCCGGCGATCACCACCGAGGCCTGGATCACGAGCGTGTGCGAGAGCCTGACCGGCCAGACGACGAGGTCCATCGCGGAACCCCTCACCACTACCATCGTGGAAAAAGGCATGGCAGCCGCCCTGGAGCAATACCAGGAGTTGAAAACCAACCAACCCAACGCCTATGATTTCGGTGAGAACCAGTTGAACATGCTGGGCTATCACCTGCTCTGGCGAGGCATGCACGAGGCGGCGATAGACGTATTCGAGCTGAACATCCAAGCGTATCCCGAATCCGCCAACCCCTATGACAGCCTGGGCGAAGCGTACGCGGTGATGGGGAACAAGGCCCTCGCCATCGAGAACTATGAAAAGGCCCTGGCAGTGGATCCCAATCTGCCCTCTGCCATCGGCGCGCTGAGGACATTGAAAGCATAGCTGCTTGTGGAGGTCATGATGGGTTCGGTGCTTGTTCTCTATCATTCCCAGGAATACGGCAACACGGCGGCAATGGCCCGGGCTATCGGGGAGGGCGCCGAAAGCGCGGGCGCCGACGTAACCCTGATCAACACGAACGAGCACCGGTTCGACCCGGAGCAGTATCGCGATTTTGACGCGGTGGCCTTTGGGTCGCCGGATTACTGGAGCTATATCGCCGGTGGTTTGAAGGTGTTCCTGGATGACTGGTACATCGCCCGCAAGTCCAATCGCCGGGGGATGGAGAACAAGCCCTATGGGCTGTTCTACTCGCACGGCGGCGGTGGGGACGTGCGCGGCCCACTGGAGGAGCTCTTTGGCCGGATGGGCTCGCCGGTGGGCGCGACCATCGAGTCATACGGGAGGCCAGACCACACGGTGCTGGCGGCCTGCCACGAGCTAGGGCGACGACTGGCAGACGCCGCGAGGAGCGTGTAGGGAACGCAGATGAACCGAAACGCGATCGTTGCCATCATCGGGGGGCTTTTGCTGGCGTGCTGCTGCGTGGCGGTCGCATACGCGCTGATCAGCGCGGGCGGCCTGGCGGCTCTCATCAACGCCCCGGCCCCCTACAATATCGACCAACGTCTGTCTGTGCCGGCCGGCACCACATCAGACAGCGTCTTTCCGGCGCGCGCGTACTCGCTGTCTCACCAGTACCAGGCCGGCCCGGCCAGCCCGACCGCCAGTTTCGCCGGCGTGGCGCTGCCGGCCGGGGCCGCCGGCGTCACCTACTCGGCCTCCGGCGCCGAACAGGTGCAAATGTTTGCCGCCGAGGCGGCCTCGGAAGCGCAGGCGCGGCAACTCGTGACGCAATTCAAGGACCGGGTGGCGAGTGCCCCGGCCCAATCACAGCGGTATCGTAACGCGCCGGGCCAGGCGGCCTTTGCCCAATGGCACGCGGCAAACACCTATGGCATCGTATGGACCAATGGCCCCTGGGTTTTTGGTGTGACCAGTGTATCCGAGACCGGCCGCGATGCCGTCGCCGACTTTATCGAATACTGACCACCGGCACTGAACGCAAATAAACCATCGAGAACAAAGAAAGGGAGAACATCATGTCTGACAAACAAGCACTATGGACCCTTGCATCAGAGACCATGCAGGCCTTTGGGCCATTTTACCGCGAGGCCATGCGCAATGCTGCGGAGGAGGCCGACCTGCCGGCCAACTGGTTCGGCTTGAGTCTGGCCCGGGGCAGCGACCCGGCGCCCTTTACCGTGGACCGTTTCCAGGAGATGGCCCCTTACGGCAAGCGAGACCGGCTTGTGGAGACGTTAGAGGCCCTGGAGCAACTGGAGCTGCTGGAGCGGGTGGGCGACGATGCCTACCGGCTCACCGGGACCGGCCGCGAGGCCGTTGAAAGCATCTTTGACGCCGCGCACGAGGGGATCGGCACCGTCGATCCCCTGCCGGCTGGCGAGCAGGACCGGCTCAACGACCTGCTCCGCCGCATCGTCGAGGGCACGCTGGCCTCGCCCGAACCGCCGTATAAGTGGGCGCTGCTGTACAGCCGTTGGACCGATCCAGGCGATGATGGCCCCGGTGCCGCCAAGACCGACCAGTATCTCACCGACCTGGCCCGCTACCGCGACGACGCCCACATCGGCGCCTGGCAACCCCTCGGCGTCAGCGGGTATGCCTGGGAGGCCCTGACCTTTATCTGGCGTGAGGAGGGCAGTACGGCCGAGGCATTGGCCGACCGGTTCGGCCCCTATCGCGGCTACACGGCCGAGGAATACCAGAAGGCGCTGGGTGACCTGGTCGCCCGGGGTTGGGTCATGGAGAAAGATGGTGCGTACAAGCTGACCGAGAAGGGCCGAGAGGTCCGGGAACAGGCCGAAGAGGAAACGGACCGGCTCTTTTTCATCGGCTGGTCTGCGCTGAACGAAAGCGAACATGCCGAGCTCCAAGACTTGCTGACGCGAGCCGGCGACCATCTGCGCGCAGCCACGTTGGACCAGTTGTACAACCTGCTGGGCGAGGTCAGCCAAGGGATCGGCGCCAATACGCGAGACGTGGTAGGCCCGCGCATCGCCGAGCAGGGCCTGGACCAGCCGGGGTTCTTTTTCGCCCTGATGTCGGCCCTGCGCTTTGAGCCGGACCCAGTCTCGGCGGCTCGCATGGCCTACCAGGGTCCCTACGGCAACCCGGCGCAGTACGACAACGTCCTGACTGCCCTGGCCGATCGGGGATTCCTGACCGCCCGGGGCCGTGGCGAATACGTGATCACCGACCAGGGCCGCACCGCCTGGCAAACGCTCAACCACGCCTTTTACACGCGCCTGGGTGAACTGGCGGTCCTGTCCGAAGAGGACCTGGCCCGGGCAGAAGGTTTCTTGAACCAGATCGTAGAGGCCAGCCTCAAGGCCCCGGAAATCGTGGGCAACGGGGGCATCACCCGGATGCACCGGATACACCCCAAGCACGAGTACGCGCCGCTGGCCCGCATTGACCAGCACCTGGACGACCTGAACGCCTTCCGCGACGACGTCCATCTGGCCGCGTGGCGGCCCTACAACGTCGGCGGGCACGCCTGGGAAGCGTTCACCTTTGTCTGGCGCGGCGATGCCCGCACCGCTGAGGAACTGGCCGAAAAGCTGCCCTTCCGGGGGCATTCTGCCGCCATCTATGCCGGTGCGTTGGCCAACCTGGCAACCCGGGGTTGGGTGGAAGGGACAGCAGAGGAGGGCTACCAGGTCACGGAGCAGGGCCGGACCGTGCGCCAGCAGGCCGAGGACGCCACCAATCGTTACTATTTTGCGCCGTGGGCCGGCCTGAGCCACGCCGAGCAGATGCAACTGCACGACCTGCTGACCCGGCTGCGAAATGACCTGCGCCGGCTCGCCGAGGGCGCTGCGGGTTAGCGCCGTTTTTACCAGCCAGACAACCGGCGCCGGTCGCGGCCGTGCGCCGGCAAAAAAGAGCCGCTCGGTTAACCGAGCGGCTCTGGGTGTCCCGGGGGCCGGGGCCGGCCTTACTCGGGCAATACTACTACATCCTTGGCCTGGAGCCCGTAGGGGTCTCCTTGTTCAACGATAAACCCGACGCGCTGGCCTTCTTCCAGCGTTTTGAATCCTCCTGCCAGGATGGCTGAGCCGGGCACGAGTACGTCGCCACCCACGTCCCTCGTGATAAAGCCAACGCCCTTTTTGTCACTGAACCATTTCACCATTCCCGTTTCTCGTTCGCTCATGCTCTTGTTCCTCCTCTTATTTCTTTCTAGCCAGGGCACCCGCTGCTAGTAGAAAGAGTCAAAAGAGTCAATTGCCTCGCCGGGGGTGTCGTATATCTTCAAGATTGGAGGGATAGTCTCCCCTGTCACGACCGACCTGTGGGGCTCCCCTGTTATGTGACTCAATTCCAGTACGTTGCGAATCATGGGGACCACGGCGGCCAGGACCAACCTTCCTCCGGACTGCCTGCACGTTCCGGCTGTTCGGACCATCACAGCTAGACCGGAGCTGTCGATGAAGCTAACAGCACCCATATCAAACACGATCTCGAATCTTCCGGCTTGGGTGATGGCGTCAAAGGCATCTTTCAGTTGCACCACTGTGTACTTGTCGATACGGCCGGTCGCTTTGACCAGATCACAACATCCGTGTTTCTCGCTGGTGATTTCCAACATGACTTGACCTACTTCTTCTTTGCGTGAATGCTGCTATCTGCAAGTGCCCGCCTGGTTCGGGGTTCTCGCCTTGCTGTGTGCCAGTATAACAGGGTTTCCTGGGGTTCAGCCGGTGCCGGCCCTATTCCGGTAATACGACTACATCGACGGCCCGGGGGCCCCCGGGGGCATCTTCAACTGTAAACTCGACGCGCTGTCCCTCTTCCAGTTTTGGAAATCCTCCTTCGGACCGGGTGATTTCTTCCCATCGCACGAGTACGTCCTCGCCCCAGTCCCGCTTGATAAAGCCATAGCCCTTTCCGGCACTGAACCATTTCACTATTCCCGTTTCTCGTTCGCTCATGCTCTTGTTTCTCCTTATTCTTTGAGTATCTGCCAAGTGCCCGCCTGGTTCGGAACTCGCCTTGCTGCGTACCAGTATAACGGGTTACGTGCCATCCGTCAAGACAGTCGGCGAGGAGTCTGCAACGAGCTATTGACACCCATCGACCTGCCGTGATATGATAGGGCCAAGATGACCCAACCCACCCTCACCCCTCAAGATTTCGTCGCCAAGTGGCGCCAGTCCACGCTCAAGGAAAGCGCCGGCGCCCAGGAGCATTTCATTGACCTGTGCCAGCTGGTGGGGCATCGCACGCCGGCCGAAGAGGACCCCACCGGCCAGAGCTTTACCTTTGAGGCCGGGGCCAGCAAGGCGCGCGGCGGTCAGGGCTGGGCCGACGTATGGTACAAGGGCCGCTTTGCCTGGGAATACAAGGGCAAGCACAAGGACCTGGACGCTGCTTATCAGCAGTTGCTCCAGTACCGGGAAGCGCTGCTCAACCCGCCGCTCCTCGTCGTCTCGGACATGGAGCGGATCGTCATCCATACCAACTTTAACCCCTGTCACTTTTCCGCCGGGGTAACAGAGATAGGCACCTGATGTGGTAAGATAAGGTGCGGTGTACGAAAATACCACATCGGAAAGGAGCCTATCATGACCACCTATCAACAGTTGCATCGTCGGTTAACATTGCATCTGCGGGGCCGGTTGCTTCGCGCCTCACTGCCGCAGGTGCGCAACCAGGCGCTGATCACGCAGGCTTTGGCCTACAGCCCGAACTGCCATCTGCCCACACTAGCGACGTGGTTGCCGGTACCCGGGCAGCGCGAAAACCTGGTCCAGCGTCTGCGCCGCTGGCTGGACAATCAGGCGGTGACCCAGCAGCGCTGCTACCAGCCTCTGGTCCGCCAGTTATTCGCCTGCTGGTCGGAGGCGGAAGTCAGTCTGGTGCTTGACCGCACCGACATGGGGCAAGAGCGGAGCATTTTGTTGCTGGCAGCAGCCTTTCGGCACCGGGCCCTGCCCCTGGCCTGGCGCGTGTTGCCCTTCGGTGGCACCAGCGCCGAGACCCAGATCGATTTACTCAAACAGGTTCAGCCGCATCTGCCGGCCCAGGCGCGCATTACCCTATACGGCGACAGCGAATTTCGGGCCGTGGAGGTGCAACGATATTGCCAAACCCAGCAATGGCACTGGCAACTGGGCCTCAAGTCAGATATCTTGTTTCGGCAGGGTACTGACGACTGGCAACCCTTGCGGTCGATTCCGCTCGCGCGGTGGCAGCGACGATACTTGCAGGATGTGACCCTGACCCACAAGCATGCCTTTGGCCCCGTCAACTTGATCGCGGACTGGACTTCCAACGAGGATAGCCCGCGTTATGTGACCTTGGACCAACACGCCGATCGTCACGCCTGGCGGCGGGGCCGCAAACGTTTCTGGATCGAGCCCACCTTCCGCGACTGGAAAAGCTATGGTTTTGATCTCGAGTGTACCCAGTTGATCCATCCGCAGCGCCTGCAGACCTTGCTGCTGAGTATGGCTACGGCCACCTTGTGGCTGGTACATGTCGGACAATGGGTGATCGCCACGGGACGGCGGACCCTCCTGGAGGCCCGGCACAAAAAAGACTACAGCATCTTTCGCCTGGGGCGCGACTATGCCTGCCGGAGCTTGATTATGGGCTGGCGTCTGCCCATCGGTTTTACCATGCACTAACGGCCAGGCGTGCTCCTCTACTGGGGCCGTGGGTGGGCCGCTGGGCTACGGTTGACTGCCCCTTCTGCATAAGAAGGACCATGCAAGTTCAGCCGGGCCCGCGGCTCACCCAGGACCCCGAATTCAACTCGACCGCCGAACCATCGGGATGCAGGGCCAGCTGCTGGGGGGGCGACCCGGTCGGTGTCCAGTGGGCCGTGTAGCCGCTGCATAAGTGGTTACCGCAGTCCGCGGTCTGCTGGATGCTCGACGGCCAATCACCAAGCGTGGCGTCCAGAACCGATGATCTCGCGGTGGAGCGGCACCTACTCAACGATGCGTTACGCTTCGGCGTTACCCCCTGCCCGATTCCAGGTGACAGGGGATGAACCATACCAACTTTACCAACACCGTCAAGCGCGTGGTCGAACTCGCGCTGGATGACCTGCTGACGCCCGGAGGCCTGGCCCAACTTCGGGCCGTGTTTGACGACCCCACGGCCTTTCGCGCTCCCCAGACCCCGGAACAGGTCACTCAGGCGGCAGCCGGCGAGTTTGCACGCCTGGCCGAGTTGTTGCGGCGCTACGGGGCCGACCCGCAACAGGCCGCCCACTTTTTGATCCGGCTGCTGTTCTGCCTATTCGCCGAGGACATTGACCTCTTGCCCCGGGGCTTGTTCACCCACCTGGTCAAGCAAACGCAGCGGCGGCCGGGCGCCTTTGCCGGGCAGATCCGCCAGTTGTTCCAGGCCATGAGCACCGGGGGCTGGTTTGGCGCCGAAGAGATCCGCAACTTTGACGGCCGGCTCTTTGACGACGACAGCGTGCTAGAGCTGGACAGCGACAGCCTGGACACCGTGGCCCGGGTCTGCGACCTGGACTGGTCCAGCATCGAACCGTCCGTTTTTGGCACGCTCTTTGAGCGGAGCCTGGACCCGGCCAAGCGCTCGCAACTGGGCGCGCACTATACCAGCAAGCAAGACATCCTGCTCATCGTCGAGCCGGTGCTGATGGCGCCGTTGCGCCGGCGGTGGGCCGAGGTGCGCGAGCAGGCCGTGGATCTGGCCCGGCGCCGCGACGAGGCCCAGAGCACGCGCACGCGCGCGTGGCGCAACCGCCACCAGGAGTTGACGAGCCTGCTGCTGGGCTTTGCCGGCGAACTGGCCCAGGTACAGGTGCTAGACGCGGCGTGTGGCAGCGGCAACTTTCTCTACGTGGCCCTCAAGCAGCTCCTGGACCTGGAAAAAGAGGTCATCACCCTGGCCGGGGACCTGGCGGTGGGGCGGTTTTTCCCCAGTGTGAACCCGGAGCAGCTCCACGGTATCGAGGTCAACGAGTACGCTCACGAGCTGGCCCAGGCCACCATCTGGATTGGCTATATCCAATGGCTGCACGATAACGGCTTTGGCGTGCCCCCCGAGCCCGTCTTGAAGCCCCTGGAAACGATCCGGCAGATGGACGCTATCCTGACCTATGACGCGGCCGGGCAGCCGGTGGAGCCGACATGGCCGGCGTCGGACGTGATTATTGGGAACCCACCGTTTCTGGGTGGCGGCAAGATCCGCTCCGAGTTGGGCGAAGCATACACCGAGTCGCTTTTCGGGCTGTATGGCGACCGCATCCCCAATTTCAGCGACCTGGTGTGCTATTGGTTCGAGAAGGCCCGCGCCATGATTGAGACCGGGCAAGCAAAGCGGGCCGGCCTGCTGGCGACGAACTCTATTCGCGGCGGCGCAAACCGACGAGTATTGGAACGCATCAAGGAAACCGGCGACATCTTCTGGGCACAGTCCGACCGTGACTGGATACTCGACGGCGCGGCTGTCAACATCTCGATGGTTGGCTTCGACAACGGCGAAGAAACCTCTCGCCAATTGGACGGACGGCCCGTGAACAAGATCAACCCGGATTTGACGTCTGCCGTGGACATAACCGAGGCCAAACGCCTCGTGGAAAACCAGAGTATCTA
>JAHJIN010000154.1 GCA_018823415.1 Chloroflexota bacterium
CTGATCTTTTTCATGGCCTGGCTCATTGCATTCCTGTTGAGCCCGGCCGCCGATGCCCTGGAGCGCCGCCGGTTACCGCGTGGCCTGGCGGTGTTGGCCGTTTATGCCAGCCTGATCCTGATTCTGGTCATCATCGGCGGGCTGCTGACTCCCATCCTCATCGACCAGGGCCAGGAATTGGAGCAGCAGATACCTCAGGATCTGGACCAGGTGCTGGCGTTCGTCAACCAGATCGATAGCGAACTGGGGCGATGGGGGGTTCCCATAGACCTGAACACGATGTTTGACGCCAAGACCATCCTGGAACAGGTCCAGCAGTGGGGGTCCGTCGTCCTTGAGAATACCATGAATGTGGTGACGCGGGTGACCGGCGTGGTTTCGAATTTCGTGCTGATCCTGGTCATCAGCGTCTATATCATGCTGGAAGGTCGCCAGATGGGCGATGGCATGGGGCGCATGCTGCCTCCCGACTGGCGCGACGAGTGGGCACTGTTGCGGCAGACGGTGAACCAGAGCTTTGGTGGGTTCGTGCGGGGCCAGATCGTGCTGGCGATTGTGTATGGCATTGGAGTGGGGATCATCCTGCTGCTGGCCGGTACCAACTTTGCCGCCATCACGGCCCTGATTGCCACGCTGCTGGCAGTGATTCCCTTTTTCGGGCCGATGCTGGGCCTGTTGCTGCCGGCCGGCATGGCCTGGTTCCAGACGCCCTGGTATGTGGCCGCCATCGTTACCGTGGTCCTGGTGGTGTACCAGTTTGCCCTGTTCCAGGTGATCTCGCCCAAGCTGATGGGCCAGAGCATTGGCCTGTCGCCGCTGCTGGTGCTGGGCGCGTTGCTGGTGGGCATGCAGGTGGCTGGCATCTGGGGCGCGTTGTTTGGCGTGCCGGTGGCGGCAGTGATCTATACCATGGGCCGGTTCTTTCATCGGCGGCTCCAGGTGGCCTGGGGCGAGCTGCCGGCCCCGGACGCTGGGCCGCCCGGAGAAACCGCCTGATAGACAAACGCCCCCGGCACGGGCGCCGGGGGCGTTTTATTGCGTATGGGAGCCTAGAGATAGCCCAACGCGCCCAATCGCTCCTCGATGAGTTGTTCCTCTTCGACCGTGTATGTGCTGCCATCCAGCTTGGGGACCGGCGGCACATAGCCGTGCTCTTCCAGATAGGCCAGCACCTTGGCCGCGCTCTCTTCCAGGGTTTCGGTGCTGGAATCGATGCGCACCTCGGGGTTCAGCGGCTCTTCGTAGGGGTCCGAGATGCCGGTAAAGTTGGGGATTTCGCCGGCGATGGCCTTTTTGTACAAGCCCTTGACATCGCGCTCCATGAGTGCCTCAAGGGTACAATAGCAATAGACCTCTACAAAATTACCAATCTCGTCTCGGGCGTGGTCGCGCATGACCCGATATGGCGAGATGAACGACAGCAGCACCAGCACGTCGTTGCGGGTGAGCAGTTTGGCCACAAACGTCACCCGTTCGATGTTCTTGTCGCGATCTTCTTTGCTAAAGCCCAGGTCGCGGGTGAGGCTCTGCCGCACCACGTCGCCGTCCAACCGCTCTACCTTGAGCCCCCGCTCGCGCAAAATGGGCTCCAGGTATCTGGCGATAGCCGTCTTACCAGCCCCAGAGAGGCCGGTAAACCATACTGTTACACCTTTTTGACTCGTCAAAGTTCTTACCTCCTGATGATGTGGATTATGCTAGACTGGTCAGTTGGCCGGCTGGTCGATGAGCGGCCGACCAATGTGCCAGTTTACTATTGTATTGATGCACCAACGCGAGCGCGCCAGTCGGCCAACACATCGGCGAGCAGTTGGTGCAGCGGGATCTGGGGCTGCCAGCCGGTGGCGGCGTGGAACCGGGAGAAATCACCCTGCACCAGGGGCACGTCGGATGGGCGCATGCGCTGGGGGTCTATGTGCACCTCAATAGGTACGGTCGCCAGCGATAGCAAGATGTCCAGGATCTCTTGAATCGTGTGGGTGTGGCCCGAACAGATGTTATAGACCTGGCCCGGCGTGCCGCACTCGAGGGCCAGCCAGTAGGCGCGCACCACATCGCGCACATCCGTAAAATCGCGGCGCGATTCCAGGTTGCCTACCCAGATCACCGGCTCTCGGTGGCCGGCTTCGATCTCGGCGATCTGTCGGGCAAAGGCCGGGATCACGAGCGCGTCGAGTTGGCGCGGGCCAGAATGGTTAAAGGCCCGGGTCCGCACGATGCGCAACCCATAGGAACGGTGGTACTGGTATCCCAGCAGGTCTTGCGTGACCTTGCTCACCGCATAGGGTGACAGGGGCCGCAAGGGTTGCTTTTCGGTAATAGGCACCTCGTCGGGTCGCACCAGGCCATACTCTTCACTAGAGCCCACGTTCAGGATGAGCGGGTTGGTCCCCCCGGCGCGCACCGCCTCGAATACGTTGAGAGCCGCGATGACATTGGTGGTGAGGGTGGCACCCGGCGCGCGCCACGATGTGGGTACATAGGTTTGGGCTGCCAGGTGAAAGATGCGGTCTGAGCGCACCTGGTGGATCACCTGGGCCACTGCCGCGGCATCGGTCATCTCGCAATCCAGCAGGGTGACGGTGTCTAGCAGGTGCGCGATGTTGGCGCGATTGCTGCGCCAGCGTGCGGTGCCATAGACCTCCGCCCCCTGAGCCAGGGCATATTCGGCCAGATGGCTGCCGCCAAAACCGGTGATGCCCGTGATGAGGACCTTCATGCTCCCTCCGTGAACAGGCACCGTCACGCGGCGCCCACTGCAAGAACTTATTATACACCAAAGTGCGGCCCAGGAAAAGCGCCGGTTCGGTCTTTGGTCGCAAGGCGTTTCTAGATCACCCGCTCACTGCGCTGGAACGAGCGCACCCGCACGCACCCGGTCTGGGGGTCAAACTCAATGGAGCGCCCCCACTGGCCGCCCACATCCACGGCGGGCAACGGGATGTTTTGCTGCCGCAAGAGCCGGCGCAGGACCATGAGATTGCGCTGCCCGATGCTGGCGGCACGGGTGGAGGCAAACATGCTGGCCCCGCCTACCAGCTTGGCGATCAGATATTCGCGGCGCGCGCCTTCACGGAGCATCCATTCGACGAGCCCGGTCAACGCACAGTCGGCAAACTTGGGTGAGCCGGGCCGTTCGTGGGGCTGTGGATTGGTGGGCAGCATGACGTGGGCCAGGCCCCCAATGGGCACGGTGGGGTCGTGGAGCACCAGAGCCACGCAGGAACCCAGGCCCAGCGCCACCAGGCGTGTGGGGGGCCGGGTTACGACCAATTCGCCAATACCCACCATGACCCGGTCCGCCGGGCTGGCCAGGGACGTCCGGTCGCTGGCTGCTCGGTAGGCCTCAACTGGCGCACTCATATGGGCCTCCCGACACGGGTGCCAGGTCGGGCACGCAGAGCGAGCAGGCTGTTCAGGTCGAGGATGAGCACTACCTCGCCATCACCCAGGATGGTCGCGCCGGCCAATCCCGGGATCTGGCCCAGCATGCCGGTCAGCGATTTGACCACGATCTCTTTGTGCCCCAACAGTTCATCTACTACCAGCCCCAGCTGCAAACCGCCACGCTCGATGATCAGGGCATAAAAAGGCTCTTGATCATCGTGGGTGCTCAAGTCAGGCGTGGGTAGGCCCAGCAGCGTCGCCAGCGGGCGCAAGGGAAGCAGGGCTTGCGGCAGCGCGGCCACGGCCTGGTGCTGGATCTCGCGCACGGTTTCCCCCGGCACCTCTGTGGTGTGCTGCACGTGCGATAGAGGAATGGCAAAGGTCTCGGCGCCCACGCGCACCAGGAGCGCCTGGATGATGGCCAGGGTGACGGGCAGGCGCAGGATGAACCGGCTGCCATGACCCGGCTCGGATTGGATCGCGAGCTGACCGCGCAGCGCTTCTACCTGGCGGCGCACCACGTCCATTCCCACGCCCCGGCCTGATACATTGGTGACCTGGGTGGCGGTGGAAAAGCCCGGCCGGCAGATCAGGCGGAGCGCCTCCGCGTCCGAGAGTTCGACGGCTTGCCCGGGCGTGATGAGCCCGCGCTCGATGGCGATCTGGCGCAGATGATCCGGGTCCATGCCCTGCCCATCGTCTTGGACCGTGATCACGATCTGGTCCTGCTGGCGTGCGGCTGTGAGTTGGATCTGGCCGGCGGGTGCTTTGCCCGCCGTCTGGCGCTGGTCCGGCGACTCCAGCCCGTGGTCGATGGCGTTGCGTAGCAGGTGCAAAAGTGGGTCGCCCAGTTCTTGCAAAATGCCGCGATCCAGCTCAATCTCGGCCCCCTCGATGTCCAACTCGACGAGTTTGCCCTGCTGGCGCGCCAGATCGCGCACCATGCGTGGAAACCGATTGAACACCTGGGCCACCGGCACGGTGCGGGCCTGGAGCACGCCATCTTGCAACTCGGCCAGGATACGGTCGTGCTCTTCCAGGGCCGATTTGAGGTCGGGCAGGTCATAGCGTTCCTCGACGCGCCAGAGCCGACTCTTGTTCACGACCAGCTCGCTCACCAGCCGTAGCAAGTGATCCAGATGCGCCACGTTTACGCGCACGCTTTGGCCTAGCCCCAGTTCTTCCCAGGCTGGGGGCGACGCCGGGGTTGGCTGGACCGGCGCGGTCGGCGCTAGTGGCGTGACCGTGACCTTTTGCACCTCGGCCACAGATTCGGCGGCTTGCCGGGCCCGGGCCGGGTCGGCGGCGTATAGCACCACGGTAAACGCGCCGTCAAACGTGCCGGTGTCAGCGCCTATTTCGTCCTCGGACGGCTGGCAGGACACCACCGTGCTCACTTCGCGCAGCCGCTTGAGCACCAACAAGGCCCGGGCGTCTTTGAGTCGCGCGTTGGCCGCAATTTGCACGGTGACCTGGCAGTTGGGGGCCAGCGCGGGCGGGGCGACCGGCGCGCGGGGCATGGGTCGGAATGATTGCAGCGCGGCCACGAGTCCCGGGCCTGTTGGGGCCGGGGTCGGGTGGCCGTGGGCGATGGCCTGCGCCTGGTCCTGCAAGCCATCCAACGCCTGAAACAGCAGATCCACCAGTTCAGGCGTGACGTTCACGGCGTGTTTGCGCACCTGGTCCAACACGTCTTCGGCAGCGTGGGCCAGCCGAGACATCTCTTCGTAACCCATCGTGGCGGCCATGCCTTTGATGCTGTGAGCCGCGCGAAAGCAGCGCTCCACGGCTTCATCGCCCGTGGGCTGTTGCTCCAGGGCCAGGATGGCTTGGCTCAGGGCTTGCAGGTGCTCCTGGACTTCGCTAATGAACAGGTCTTGGTATTGAGAGAGGTCCATTGTCGTTATCGAGCGGGATCGCTCGCCTCAGCCGAGGCTGGCCGGTGAATCCGAGCCTGCAATTCGGCCACGATTTGCCCCGCGATTTCGTCCAGCGGCCGCACCAGGTCCACGAACCCGCTGTCGATGGCGGCCTTGGGCATGCCAAAGATCACGCTGGTAGCCTGATCCTGGGCAATGGTGACGCCGCCTTGTTCCTTGATGAGCTTGAGTCCCTCACGTCCGTCTGTGCCCATGCCGGTGAGCACTACGCCCAGCGCCCGCGAGCCGTATACCTTGGCCACAGAACGCAACATCACATTGGCCGAGGGACGCAGCCCGCCAATGGGCGGCGATTGGTCCAGGTAAATGGTACCTTCGCCGGACGCTGTGGCGCGCACCGTGAGGTGATAGCCGCCGGGAGCGATGTAGGCTCGGCCCACGGCCACGTGTTCGCCATGCACGGCCTCTTTGACCGTGATAACGCAATGGCGATCCATGCGTTGGGCCAACGAGTGGGTGAATCCCGGGGGCATGTGCTGTACCACGATCACGGCGGCCGGCAGGTCGGCAGGTAGGCGGGGCAAGAGTTGTTCCAGGGCCTGGGGCCCGCCGGTCGAAGCAGCCACACCCACCACAAAATGGCTGGGCAGCGCCGGCCGGGCGATCTTGACCGGTCGCGGCAGGGCGGGGCGAGGCGGCGTGACGGCCTGGGCCAGGCGGGCCAGCGGGGCGATCTTGACCTTGCTTAACAGGTCGTCCTGGATCTTGAACAGGTCCACCGAGATGTGACCCGATGGCTTGAGGATGAAATCTACGGCCCCCAGGGCCAGCGATTGGATGGCGACCTCGGGTGCGGTGAGCCCGCTGACCACGATGATCGGGGTGGGGAACTCGCGCATCACGTGGCGCAGCACATCCAGGCCGTTCAGGCCCGGCATTTCAATGTCCAGCGTCACCACATCGGGGTGCAGTTCTTGGATCAGGCGGATGGCTTGCTCGCCGTCGTGCGCCACTCCCACCACACTGATCGCGGGGTCGTTGGTCAGCAGATTGGTGATGAGCTTGCACATCAGGCGCGAATCGTCCACCACCAGAACTCGGAGCCGCGTGGGCATGGTTTCACCTCGACGGCGACGAGTCGGAATGCTCGAGCACCTGGCGGATGGTGGCGAGCACGCGGTCGGGGTAAAAGGGCTTGACGATGAAATCGCGTGCCCCGGCATCCAGCGATTCCATTACCAGGTCGCGCTGACCCATGGCGCTACACATCACGATTCGCGCCTGCGGGTCGTGGGCCAAGATCTCGCGCACGGCCTCGATGCCGTTCATGCCGGGCATGGTGATGTCCATCAGCACCAGGTCTGGTTGCAACTCGACATAGCGCTCGATGGCGGACTCGCCGTCTGGGGCCTCGCCCACAATGTCGAGCCCCTGGCGCGTCAAGATGTCGCGCATCATGCGGCGCATGAACGCGGCGTCGTCTACGAGCAACACGCGGGCGTTCATTCTGTGCCCTCGGGCCTGGGCGGTGCGCTCCAGTCGGTTTGGGCCAGGTCGGTTTGCTCCTGAACTGTGAGCACCTGATCCAGATCCAACAGGATGATCAGCCGGTCTTCCAAACGGCCTACACCGGTCAGGTAGACGTCGTTGATGTCGGCTACCAGGCTGGGAGCCGGCTCGATGCGCTCGGTGGAGAGCCACATGACCTCGCGCACTGCATCGACCAGCATGCCTACAAGTTGGTCGCCGAGCGCTACCACCACGATGCGCGCCTGCTTTTCCCAGGGAGTATCGGCGAGGGCAAAGCGTTTCTTCAGATCGATCACGGGCACAATGTCGCCCTGGATGTTGACCACGCCTTCCAAAAAGTTGGGGGCGCGGGGGACCCGGGTGATGGGCAAGAGGCGTTCGATACGGCGTACCTGATCGATGGGCACGCCAAATTCGGTATCGCCCAGCCAAAAGACTACTAGTTGGATTCGATCCGGGGCTGCTGCCGGGCGCATCATGGGGCGCTCTCCTCGGTTGGGTTCATGCGGGTCGTGTCGCCTAGGCCAGTTGTTTTTCCAGCCGTTCTGCCAGTTCCTTGAGGGCCAGCCCGCTCACGTGATAGGGAAACAGCTCGGCCAGCGGGCGCCCCCGGTTGGAGGCATCGGTAAAGCAATCTTCGCTATAAGGCACCGAGGCTGCGGCTGGCAGCCCCAGACGTGCTTCGATCTCGGGCAGATCCAGGCCGGCCCGGCCCACGGCCCGATTGTAGACCAGGACAAAGCGCTCGCGCGGGATTCCTACCTCGGGCGAGGTGAGATATTCCACGTATGTGTGCGTCTGGTCTATTGTCGTCCGGTCGGCGGCCAGGATCAACACGATGCATTGCGAGTCGCGCAAGATGGGCAGGCTGATGCGCGAGAGGGACCGGCCAAAGTCTACAAAGATATAGTCAAACATGGTGCGCAGGGTGTTGAACAGGGGCACGATCTGGGTCACCTCGACGGCTTGGGCCTCGTGCAGGCGGCTGGGACTGAGCAGCAGTTGCAGGTTCCAGCGGTCTGGCTTGTACACATAGTGGCGCACGGTTTCTGGATTGAGCATGGTCTGGCGCTCGGCCAGGACCGGCAGGATCGATTCGCCGGACCGGATGCCCATGGAAAGGCCCACCGATCCCAGGGGCAACACCATGTCTACCACGACCAGCCGGTTGGCCCCCACCAGAGCGCCAAAGGCGTGGGCCAGGTTCACACAGATAGAGGTGGTGCCGATGCCACCCTTGGCCGCCAGAAAGCTGATCACCCGGCCGAGTTGGGGCTTGGCTTCTGCGGCCACGGGTTGCCGTAGCAAGTACTGGATCTTGTCGCGCAGTTGCTCCACGGCTTTGGGGCTTTTGGCAATATAGTCATCGGCGCCGGCTTCCAGGCTGGTCACCACGTCCTCAACGTCGGTGCGGGCGCTCAAGATGACGATGCGGGCGTTGTTGGTGGCGGGATCGCGGCGCAAGGCCCGGCAGACGGTCAGCCCGTTCATGTCTGGCAAGGCCAGGTCCAACAGGACGAGTGCGGGCCGCTGGGTCTGGGCGATTTTCAGCGCTTCGGTCCCGGTGGCTGCGGTGAGGATTTTGTAGCCGGGCTGACGCAGGTAATTCGTCAACCAGCTACGGGTGACGGGATCGTCGTCAACGATCAGGATGGTCTTGGGCACCAGGTGCTCCTCGGGTTACAAGCCCTGTTCGGCGGTGTGCAGGTCGGGGGCCAGGGTTAGAAACTGGGTAAAGCCGGCCAGGTCAAAGATCTTTTGCACATATTCGTTGGCTCCATAAAGCCGCAGATCGCCACCGGGGGACTGGCGGACCTCTTTGTGAGCGGTCAGGAACGTGCGCAGGGCGCCGCTGCTCACATAGTTCGAGTCATGGAGATCTACCAGGATCTGGGTGGTCCCGGCGTCAATGAGGTTCCACAGCGCGGTTTCCAGGGCTTGCGCTGCATTCGAGTCGATATTGCCATGGACGTGCAATATCTGGGTGCCGGTCTCGCTGAGAGATGTGGTGATGGTAATGTTCATGTTTTTCTCCTCTTGGGTCGTGGATTACCAGGGGCAATCGGGGCAGTCGTGGTCCAGCCCGGTGTAATCGCTGGACTCGTGGCAGGCGATGCACTGCAATGCCTGGCGGGTGCCGGTGAGGGCAAAGCTGGTGACGTTGTGATTAAAGTTGTCGGTCGTCCACACACCGTGGCAGTCGACGCAGGATTGATACGGCCCGGCGGCCAGGCCCCGGCCACGATCGTGGCATTTGGTGCAGTCCAGGTTGCGGTGAAAGCGTGACAGCGTGAACCCGGTGCGTTCGGTGGCGTGGTCATAGCCCCCATAGCGCCAGTCGGGGTGGCAGCCCAGGCAGTCCGGGGCCAGTCCTTGATACTCGGCCGTGTCGCCGTGGCACTCGTCGCAGGCCACGCCATCGTGCAGGGGCGCCAGCCAAAAGCCGGTGCGGGTATGGTCGAACGTGCGCGAGTCCAATCCCCGGGTGTCGTGGTCGCGCCCGTGGTGCTCGCTGTGACAGGCCATGCATGGATCGAGGCCGCTGTGGACACCGACGCCGCTGCCGCGCTGGTCGCCAATGTCCTCATGGCACGCCAGGCAGCGATCTGGACTGGTGCCCTGCCCCGGTTCGTGGCAGGCTAGGCAGTTGGTCTCAGTGTCGGCATGGGTGCCGGAGACCAGGTTGGGCATGAGCATCTGGGGCAGCACAAAGGGAACTGCTACCGTGACAGCGCCCAGGATGAGGGTGATGATCAGGATGCGGAGCATGGGCTTGCTCTCTGGCGACGGCTGACGAGTGATTGTCAGCCGTCGGCGTTCGGCGGTCCGCTAGTAGTAAAAGACGGCGAACAGATGCAGCGCCGTGGTGAATAGCAACAACAGCACCAGCGGGATGTGGATGGCGTGCCATACGGCCAGCAACTCGTCTACCACCAGGAGCCTGGCCGTTTTGCGTTCCAGGTCTACCCGGGCAAACATGCGCTGGTAGAGCGTGTCCAGGGCGCGGCGCTCGGCCCGGTATTGCTGCTTGAGCGCACGCCGGGTGGCTGCGGCGTCGGCCAGGTGGGCGCGGGTAAAGCGCAGCATCTGGGCAAAAGAACGCCACCCCCGGTCCCGGGCCTTGCCCAGCCGCACGCCCTTGCGCTGCGTGCCGGATAGTATGTCCAGAATCCCCACGTCGTCCAGGCGTTCGGCGATGCGGTCGCGTGCCTGGGCGTGGACCTCCATCTCTTGCACCAGGCGCGCCCGTTCCTCGCCCAGGCTCACCGTGTCCCGGGCGTCATCGGCGATGGTGGTTGGGATGCGCGTGTACAGATAGGCCCCCAGCACGCCGCTGATGACCACCGCCCATAGGGCCAGGCGCGTGAGGCCGGCCACGCCCCAGAAATCGTGCCAGCAGTGCCATTCGACCAGCAGCGGCCCGATCAATCCCAGGGCCATGTGCATGGTGAGCCAGGTGCGCTGCTTGCCCCACCGCAGCCGGCGCGCTCGCTTGCGCAGCGAATAGGTCTGGGAGACGACAATCATCACCGCGCCCACGATCCCGGCCCAATGCCCCACGGTGGTGGCACCATAAAAGCCCCGGTGTTCCAGGCCCGGCTCGCCGCGCCACAAGACGTTCCAGACCAGCAAGGCCAGGATCAGCGCGACGATGGTCGCGATAGCGAGGCGTTTCAGGATCACGTATTGCTCCGGCAAATGGACGAATCGTAGTCGGCTGTCACGGTGCCCAAGACACGCGCTCGTCGCCCCAGTCGCCGCCCAGGGGGCTGGGCAAGGCCAGCAGCTTGTGCCGGCCGGTGCCATCGGCGCGCATGACCCACAGGCCCCAGGCCCCGCCTTCGTCGGACACAAAGGCGATGTACTGGCCGTTGGGGCTCCAGGTCGGCAGGCCGTCCTGGGCATTGTTATCGGTCAGTTGCTTGAGGCTGTCGTCCAGGGCGCCGCTCACATTGGCGGTATAGATCTCGTAATCGCCGCCGCTGCGGATGGACATGAACGCCACGGTGCTGCCGTGCATGGCCGGCGCCGTGTCGTGGCCCGAGCGCGTGACCTGCGTGGGCATGCCGCCGCCCTCACTGACCACGTACAGGCCGCCCTGGGTATCGTCGCCCCAATAGTTGGACGTTTTAAAGATGATGCGGCCATCGGGCATCCAGGTGGGATATTGGCCGTGCAGCCCGCCAAACGCGCCGCCGGGACCGGACAGGGCGTGCCACTGGCGCGCGGCCGGGTTGTCCACGATGCAGATTTGCCAGCCGCCGCCCGGCGCAGCCGTGGTGTCATAGACCAGCCGCCGCCCATCGGGCGACCAGGAGGGGTGACTGTCTTCTACATGTTGCGAAACGGGCTGGTGCTCGGACCCGTCCGGTTTCATGGTGATGAGGTGCTCTTCAAAGTGGGCTTCGCCATTGGCGACCAGCAGCAGGCCGTCGGGGCGCAGGCACGGCTGGCGCATCTTTTCGACGACCCGGTGCAGATTGGAGCCATCGGCGTTGACGATCCAGATGTCGTAATGCACGCGGTCGGCGTTGAGCGCCGGAAAGGCGATCTGGCCGGTGAGAACGGCAGAGGTCGGCGATTCAGTGGGTGATGCCGGGCCGGTCGTCGGCTTGGGCGTCTGGGCTGACCGCTTGTCTTCGATATTGACCTTGGAGTTGTCGTGACAGTTGTTGTCTACCAGGACCGGATTGGCCGTTTCCTGAACATAGATGCCCCATTTGTTGCCCGAGCACTCGTTCTGGCGGGCCACGCCACTGCTGCTGCCGGTGTAATAGATGCCGCACTCGGCATTGTCCTGACAGATGTTCTCCTCCAGCGTGGGCTGGGCCTGGTTGTTGACGCTGATGCCGTGGGCCTTGTTATCTGAGCACTCGTTCTGGCGGGCCACGCCGCTGGCGTCGTCGAAATATACGATGCCAGTATAGTCGTTGCCGGTACAGATGTTGCCTTCCAGCGTCGGCTGGGCCTGGTCCTGCACATAGATGCCGTGGAGCCCGTTGCTCTCTGCCCGGCACTCGCGGACCTGCCCTCGGGTGTCCCCCTGGAGCCACAGCCCGGTGCCGCCCTTTTCCGTGGCCGAGTCCCGTACCGCGCCGGTAAAGCGGCAGCGTACCAGATCCACCTCGCCGTCCTTGATCACCATCACCCTGGCCCAGGTGGTGCCGGCGTAGCGGAAGGTGATCCCCTCTGCGGTCAGGGTTCCTGGCCCGGTGAATCGCACGACGTATTCGCCGGTTTGACCCACGACCGAGGTGGCATCCATCCCCGCGCCGGTCAAGCGGAGTGGTTTGGCGACGTCCAGCGGTTGAGTTAGATTATAGGTGCCGGCAGCGAGTTGGATGGTCGCGCCGGCTGGCGCAGCGGCTACGGCGGCCGCCAGGGTGGGATAATCGCCGCTGCCGTCTGGGGCCACGCGCAGGGTCGAGACGCTGGGTTGGGTGGCGACCGGGGGCGGCGCAACCGTGGCGAGGGGGCCGCCGGCGGTGGGGGCTGGCAGCAACCCGGCCTCTGTCACCAGCACGCTGACGACGGCCGGGTCGCTGGTGGCGCCGGCGGTGTTGGTGGCGCGCACCAGCAGCGCGTGCGGCCCCGGCGTGGTGGCGATCCAGGTGAACGTGCCCTGGTATGCTGACACTGGCTGGGGCGCGACCTGGCTATTGGCCGAGGCATTGTCTACCAGTAGCTCTACCCGGGCGATGCCGCTGGCATCCACGGCCATGAACCGCACGGCAACGGCCGTGCCCGGGGTCACCTGGGTGCCGGGCGCCGGCTCGATGATGGTTACTGTGGGTTTGGTGCCGGCCGCCTGCGGACCGGCCTGGCCGGGCAGCGTGCAGGCCAGTAGGGTCAGCAAACCAATCGCAACCGCCAGCCCGATCACGTGGCATCGCGCATGGGTAGACATGATACTCTCCTCACCTGCGAAGGGACGAATAGACGAGTGCAAGGTATGCGCTATTCGTTCATTCGTAGATTTGTCACGGTGCCCAGGACACGCGCTCGTCGCCCCAGTCGCCGCCCAGGGTGCCGGGCAGGTCGATGATTTTCTGGCGGCCGGTGCCATCGGCGCGCATCACCCACAGGCCCCAGGCCCCGCCTTGGTCAGACACAAAGGCGATGTATTGGCCGTCGGGACTCCAGGCCGGCAGGCCGTCCTGGGCGTTGTTATCGGTCAGTTGCTTGAGTCCGGCGTCCAGCCCATAGACGCTGGTGGTAAATATCTCGTAATCGCCGGGCGTACGGATGGACATGAACGCCAGAGTGCCGCCGCGCGCGGCCGGCGCAGTGTCCTGGCCGGACGAGGTGATCCAGGCCGGTGTGCCGCCGCTGTCGCCGATGGCGTACAAGCCGCCCTGGGTGTTGTCGCCCCAATAGTTGGCCGTGTTAAAGATGATGCGGCCGTCGGGCATCCAGGTGGGGTACTTGCCGTGCATGCCACTGACGCCGGGGCCGGGGATGATCTCCCAGGTGCGGGCGTTGGGGTCTTTGATGATGCCGATCTGCGAGCCGCCGCCCGGGGCAGCGGTGGTGTCATAGGCCAGCCGCCGGCCGTCGGGCGACCAGGACGGATGGCTGTCTTCCACGTGCTCGGAGGCCGGGTGATGGTTGGAGCCATCGGCGTTCATGATGATGATGTGAGCCTCGTCGGGGGCCTCGCCGTTGGCTGCCAGCGTGACGCCGTCGGGCCGGAAGCACGGCTGGCGCATCTTTTCGGCGATCCGGCGCAGGTTGGTACCGTCGGCGTTCACCACCCAGATGTCATAGTGGTAGCCGTCGGCATTGAGCACCGGGAAGGCGATCTTGCCGGTGAGGGCCGGCTTTTCTGGCGTGCTGGTGGGTTTGGGCGTGTTCGTGGGCCCGGGCGTGCTGGTGGCAGCCGGCGGCAGCGTGTTGGTGGCCGTGGGCTCCTCGGTGGGCAGCGGTGTTTCGGTGGGTGCCTGGGTGGGCGCCGGCGTGTTGGTGGCCGGGGGCGCGGCCGGCGTGGGAATGGCGCCAGATGCCAGGCGGATGTCGTCTATCCACAACACGCCCTGGCGGGGCGCCGGGTTTTCCTGAAACGCAAAGGCGATGCCGGTCACCTGCGTGGGATCGGGGGTGACCGGCCCCTCGGCGGACCAGTCGGCCCGCACCAGGGCGTTCCAGGGCAGCACGAGTTGGGTCCAGTTGGTGGTGCTCTGAAAATCATAGATGTAGGTGGCGGGTGCGGCGGGATCGCCGGAGAACAGCGTGAGCGTGGCCGGGCGCCCGGCTGTGTCGGCGCGGTGCCACAGTGATAGTCCGTCGGCGTGGCTCCAGTCCTGCGGGTCTGCAAAGGACCGATCGCAGCCGCCCCAGCCATTGGCCGCCAGGTCATAGTCAATGCGCAGGGACGCCGCACCGGCGTGAACCACCTGGGTATCGGCGTTGCGCTCGACCGTCGAGCCTTCGCCGGCAAAATTGGCCGACCACTGGTCCACGCCCGACTCGAAATCGGCGATGATGGTTTGCCCCGGTTGCGATGTGGGGGTGAGCGGCGACAGGGTGGTGGCTGTGGGCACCTGGACTAGTTGCGTGGGGGTGGCGGTGGGCGCCCCGGGCAGCAGCGCCAGACCGCCCAGGCTCAGGATCAGGCACACGACGGCCGCGCCGGCGAGTAACACGCCGCCGCCGGCCAGCCACAGCCAGCGCGGCCGGCCCCGAGGGGGTGCTGCGGTCGGCACGGCGGTTTCGGGAGCACGGGGGGCCTTGGGGGGGGCGGGTGGCAGGCCGGGGATGGTGGCCCCCACGCTGTGGCGCACCTGGTCCGCGGCTTGCTTGAGGGCTTGGGCCATCTCGCCGGGGCTCTGGTAGCGGTCGGCCGGGTCCTTGGCCATGGCCTTGCAGATGACGTCTGCCACGCTGTTGGGCACGCCGGGATTCTTGTCGCATGGCGCGGGCAAAGGCTCGTTGATGTGTTTGATGATCACGCCCATGGGGGTGTCGGCGTGGAAAGGCAGGTCACCCACCACCATGCGATAGAGCATCACGCCCAGCGAATACACGTCGGCGCGGCCATCCACTTCCAGGCCCTGGCCCTGCTCCGGCGCCATATAGTCGGGCGTGCCCATGCCCACGCCGGTCTTGGTCAGGTTGCCCCCGCCGGTCACCTTGGCGATGCCAAAGTCCGAGAGCAGGAACCAGTCGTCACGCGGCACCAGGATGTTGGACGGCTTGATGTCGCGATGCACGATCCCGCGCTGATGGGCGTAATCCAGGGCGCTGGCGACCTGTTGGATGATCAGCATGGCGGTGGGCAGGTCCAACACCCGCCGTTCGTCCAGAACCTGGGTTAACGTGCGGCCGCCCTCGATGTATTCCATCACAATGTAGGTATAGCCATCTTGTTCGCCAAAGTCGAACACATTGAGAATGTTGGGATGGCGCAGCTTGGCTACCGACCGCGCCTCGCGCTGAAAGCGCACGGCAAACTGCGGGTCGTGAGAAAAGTAGGGTGGCAGCACCTTGATCGCCACCTCGCGGTCCAGCGAGGCTTGCAGGCCCTTGAACACCGTGGACATGCCGCCTTGCCCGAGCAACGCCAAGATTTTGTATTGTCCGATTTGGATTCCGACCAAGTCTTCCATACCGTTGCCTCTCATGTTTCTCTGACATCGTGATTGGGCACCGCGGCCTGGGATGCTTCCTGGGCCAGGGTGGCCGTGTGCGCAGCGGCCGTGGTCACTTTTTCCATCGACTGGATCAAGGCTTGTGTGCCGCCAAGGATCTCTTGGCTTAAACTCGCCACATCGCCGGCCGAGCGCCGCGAGCTTTCGGCCAGGTGGCGCACCTCGTCGGCCACGACGGTAAAGCCCCGGCCGGCCTCGCCGGCGCGCGCCGCCTCGATGGCGGCATTGAGGGCCAGCAGGTTGGTGCGCCCGGCAAAGCGCTGGATGGTCGCCACGATCTGGCGAATGGCCTCTGATTTTTCGCCTAGCGTTTGCAGGGCTTGTGCCGCGCTATCGGCCAGTTGGCGCGTCTCGTCCGAAGCGACGGTGATGGCGTGTGACAGGCTTTGCAGATCGGTTACTTGTTGGCGCACCCGCTCATAGAGCCGGGCGCTTTCGATGGCCAGAGCCGCCTGCCCGGCAAAAGTGGTGAGCGTGTGCACGTTTTCCTCGGTAAAAGCGTGGGTGGTGGTCAAGTTGTCCAGCGAGATGGCCCCAATTCCCTGACCCTTGACGCGCAGCGGCACGCACACCACCGACCGGATGTCGCGTACCTGGCCTTCGTTACGGTGGGCGGTTTTGCCGTTGGCCTGCACGTCTGAGACCAGCAAAGGTTCGCCGTGTTCCATGACCCAGCCGGCATAGCCTTCGCCGCGCCGCAATTGCACCTTTTCCACGATCTCCGGTCTGTATCCCACGTAGGCCCGGATCACCAGCGAGTTGGTGTCGGGGTTCCACAAGTGCAGGCTGCCCTTTTCGGCAGCGGGAATGGCGCGAATGGCGGCCTGGATGATGGATTCTAGCAGGTCTTGCAGGGCCAGGACCCCGGTGATACGCTTGCTCACGTCAAACAAGATTTGCGTCTCTTGCAAATGCTGGTTGACCTGCTCGAACAGGCGCGCGTTCTCGATGGCGACGGCGGCCTGGTTGGCAATGCTGGCCAAAATCTCTTGGTGTGCGTGATCATAGGCGCCCCGCCGGTCGTAATTTTGCACGACGATGGCGCCCAGGACTTTGTCGCCGGCCAACAGCGGCGCACCCAGCCACGATTTGGCCTGACGTTCGATAGGTTTGATCCCCAGATTCTGGTATAAGGCGTTGTCTTCGGACGCGAGCAGGACCGGCACCCGGTGATCCAGGACATAGGCCAACAGGTCTTGGGCGCGCGGCTGGCAGCGGCCTGGCCGGCGCAGCCCGCCGGCCATCTCGTAGGCAAACACGACCTCGTCGGTGGCCGGCTCCCAGAACGCCACGTAAAAGTTGGTCGTGTCCATGAGCCGGCTGATCTCGCGATACAAGGTCTCCAGGACGTTGTGCAAGTCGAGTGAGGCGCCTAGGGCCTGCCCGATCTGGGTGAGGGCGGCCAGCTCGTCCAGGCGGCGCTGGTAATCGTCGATCAACCGGGCGCGTTCAATGGCGACGCGCGCTTGATCGGCCAGCGCGATGACCAATTGCTCGTCCTGGGGGGTCCAGGGCCCGGCCTTGCCGATGCGGGCCACGGTCAGCACGCCTACGACCTGATCCCCGATGCGCAAGGGGAGCAGCAGGGCCGGCCCGGGGCGCTTGGCAGTGCCCGGCGCCGCCGTTAGGTGGTCTATGACGTGGGTGGCCGGGCTCTCGATGACCCGATCGAGGAGGTCCGGGTCTACGAGGAGCTCGGGCGCCAGGTCAAGCCGGCTCCAGTGGGCGGCGCATTGCCATGTGTGGGGCTCGGCAGCGCGCGTGTAGACCAGGCCCAGCCCGGCGCCCACGGCGCGCGCGGCCTGCTCGGCGATGATCCGCAGCACCTGCTGCAAATCGGCCGGGGCATCCAGGGCCTCATTCATCGACAAGAGCACCCGCAGGTATTCGCTCTGGGCTTGAGCAGTGACCTGGCGCTGGCGGTGGGCGTTTTGCTGGTAGGCCAACAGCGAGCTAAATATCGCCGCCAGGATCAGGGCGCACCAGCGGGCCAGGATCAGGTGGATCAGTGCCGGGTCTTGGGGACCTGCGGCCGGTATGCTCGTCAACACCGGCAGTGCCAGCGTCCCATAGCTCACGACGATGAGGGCGCCCATGCCCAGGGTGAATCGCGGGCTAAATCGAAGGGCGACTACCAACAAGACTAGAAAATATGCCACATAATAGGGGCTGCCGGCACCGCCGCTGATCAGGATTCCCCACGTGAGGAGGATCGTGTCGCTCACACCCATGAGTTGCGAGAACCACCCGGGCGGCACGCGACCCCGCAACAAGAGCACCACCAGCCCCACGTTCACCACGCCCACTGTCAGGGCCAGGATGTTGATTGACTCTTGTGTGGCCGGGTCTGGATTCAACCAGCCCAGGTTGTTCAGCGCCAGCCCAACCAATATCACCAGGCCGCGCATAATCTCGGCGGTCCATTCGCCCAGCACGCGCGACCGGTCAATAGGCGGCGAGATTAGCGCCGAGCGTGATGGCGGCATAGGTGATTCTCCCAAGGCTTTCGACCCGATCCAAAGGCCCATCAACTGGTTCGATTATAGCACACGCCTCCGCTTTTGCCAAGCATAAGGCAATTCCAAGAAAATAACGATCCCAGTTGAACCTCAGACAAAATGCGGTTGGGCGTGGTTTATGCATTTCACGGGAATTGCGGCAACTGCGTTGCTTGGCTTTTCCTCCCAACTGGCAAGCATCTTCTGCCAGAACTGGTTACTCGCTGGCAAGTCTTGGGATCATTTAAAAACTGGAAAAGCCCAAGGCCAGTTTGACTTTTGGCCGTCCCTGGTCTATACTGCTGGCATTATGCTGGATGCTGGAGGTGTTTCCATGCCGATGCGCCATGTGCTCATTATTGTTCTGGATACCTTGACCCTGGCAGCCCTGGGCCTGGCCCTGCAACTGGGCTGGCAGCCCGATGTGACCACGACGGTGGTCTTGTTGAGCGCGCTGGTGATAGCCAATGTTACGCTGGCCTGGGGTCTGGAACGACTGCACCGGGCCCGGCGGATGTCTCGCGATGATGACTAGGCGTTGACCGGCGCGCGCCGCGCCACAAGCAGTGCTCCAATTCCAGAAGCCGGGGCGTAATTGCCTTTTGCCAGAAATTGCTATTGACTTGCGGCGTTGTGCCGGGTATACTGTTAGCAGGAGAGTATAGCGGGGAACTACCAGTTTGTGGAGCTGCCATGACACTCCAATATACCCCCATCGCCGTGATGTCGTTGCTGACAGCCGGGTTGGCCGTGGTGCTGGCCTGGGCGGTGTGGCACCGTCGAACGGTCCCCGGGCGCACTGCCTTTGCCGGTCTCATGCTGGCCGCTGGCGAGTGGGCCCTGATGCGGACACTAGAGGCCGCGGCAGTCGAGATGACGGCCAAGATTTTCTGGGCCAAGCTCGAATACCCGGGCATCGTCAGCGTGTCTGTGTTTTGGCTGATCTTTGTGCTCCGCTACACCGATTTCGGGTCCTGGCTGACGCGGCGCCGGCGCCACCAACTGGTTCTCTGGATCGTGCCGGCCATCACCCTGGCGCTGGCCCTGACCAACGAGTGGCATCACCTGATCTGGACGACCATCACCCCCAGCCCCACCCGGCCTACAGAAATCTTGATCTATGGGCATGGAACCTGGTTCTGGGTTCACGCGGTCTATAGCTATACCTTGCTCCTGGTCGGCTCACTCTGGTTGATCCGGGCCGCTGTTCGTTCCTACCGGGTTTACCGCGTTCAGTCGGCGGTCATCCTCATGGCGACGGCTATGCCCTGGATCGGCAACGCGATCTATTTGACAGGCCTGAGCCCTATTCCCGGCCTGGACCTCACGCCTCTTTCGTGTGTCCTCACCGGCCTCTTGCTGTCGTGGGCCATCTTTCGGTATCGCCTCTTTGATCTGGTGCCGGTGGCTCGTCATACCCTCATCGAGAACATGGCAGACGGCGTGCTGGTGTTGGATGCGCAAAACCGCATCGTGGACGTGAACCCGGCCGCGCAGCATCTCATTGGCGCCGGGCCCTCAGGCCTCATCGGCCAATCGGCCAGCCAGGCCCTGGCGCCGTGGCCTGATGTGGTAGCCCGCTATTGCGACCAGCGTGACGTGCAGGATGAACTGGTGATAGATAGCGTTCAGCCTGCTCGTTACCTGGACCTGCGCATTTCGTTGCTGGTGGACCGGCACGGGCGTTTCACCGGGCGGCTGGTGGTGCTGCGCGACATCAGCGAGCGCAAACGGGCCGAGATCGAGCTGCAGCAGGCCAATGAGCGGCTGCGCGAACGCCTGGCCGAAATCCAGGCCTTGCAGACTCGACTGCGCGAGCAGGCGGTTTGCGATCCGTTGACCGGCCTGTTCAATCGCCGCCACTTTTTCACCCTGGCCCACCAGGCCTTTGAGCACGCCCGACAGCACGAACGTCCCCTGGCTGCGATCATGATCGATCTGGATCATTTCAAGGATGTCAACGATACTTACGGACATGCTGTGGGCGACCAGGTGTTGGTCGCAGCGGGCCAGCGTATCCAGGGCAACCTGCGCCAGACCGATGTGTTGTGCCGTTATGGCGGCGAAGAGTTTGCGGTCTTGTTGCCCGGCACCGCCCTGGATCCGGCGCACCAGGTGGCCTTGCGCATCCACGAAAGCATGGTTCAGGCTCCTATTCGCGCCGGCGAGCATGACGCGGTTATCAGTGCCAGTCTGGGTGTGGCCGGCCTGGCGGACGATGTCGTCAACCTGGACCAGTTGCTCGTCCACGCTGATCTGGCCCTGTATGCGGCCAAACGAGCCGGCCGCAGCCGGGTCGTCGCATATGACAGCCCCACTGGCCGGCGAATTCACCAGGAGACGCCCCCGCTCGAGGTCGGGTAGTGGTCATGGAACATTGGCTGGTACGGCTCGTTGGTAGGCTGGAACAGCGCAGCCGACGCTTTTGGCTGGTTGTTGGTCTGGCCCTTATCCCAATCTTGGGCATCCTGGACTATCTGATGGGCTACGAGTTGGGCCTGTCGTTATTCTACTTGCTGCCCATTTCCCTGGTCGCCTGGTTCGTCGGCCGAAACCTGGGTCTAACCGCCGCGCTGGCCGGCGCCATCACCTGGCTGATCGCCGACATTGCCAGTGGCCATCCCTACTTGTTGCCGGGCGTACCCTATTGGAACGCAGCCATCCGGCTGGGCATCTTTACCATCGTGGCCCTGCTGCTGTCGGTGCTCAAGGGCGCGCTGGAGCGCGAGCGCCGGCTATCGCGCACGGACTATTTGACCGGTGCCGTGAATGGGCGTTATTTTCTTGAGCTATTGCAGCGCGAGATCGACCGGTCCCGGCGCTATCAGCACCCATTTACCGTGGCCTATATGGACCTGGACGATTTCAAGCTGGTCAATGATCGCTGGGGGCACGCCACCGGGGACCAGCTCATCTGCGTCGTCGTGCGCAGCATCCAAGACCAGTTACGCCAGCAAGACGTCATTGGCCGAATCGGCGGAGACGAGTTCATGCTGCTTTTGCCCGAAACCGACCAGGATGCGGCCCAGGTTGTCATCACGCGGATACACCACCACGTGCTGGCTGACATGCAGCAGCACGCGTGGCCGGTCACCTGTAGTATAGGCGTTGTGACGTACCGGGCTGCGCCCGACACGGCCGATCAGGTGATCCAGGCGGCAGACGGCGTGATGTACGCGGTCAAGCAAAGCGATAAAAACGGCGTCCGCTATACGACCTGCGACTAGCGCGCCGGGCGTTATTTGTCAGCAGACTTGTGGGAGGCTACCATCATGCCGGAACAGGCTCAGGTCAACATTTTCATGGAGTTATTGGCCTTGCTGGGGACATTTGCCCTGGGGCTGGCCGTGGGGCTGCTGGTGCCGCCGGTGCAGCGATTCTTTGCTCGGCTGTGGGGCTCGCCGCGCTCCCTGGCCCGGGGCGCCCGGCAGGCCGGCGGTCGCCTGCGCGATTCGTTCCGCTGGCCCTCGTCGGACCAGGCCGCCGAGATGGGCGGCATGAGGGGTGCCATCGCCCAGGCTGTCGCCAATACCCTCACCTTTCGCGTCCGGCGCGCCAAGACCCTGTTTCTGGAAGGTCAGGTGGCCTACCAGGCCGGCCGGCTGGCCGACGCCTATGGCAAGCTCACCGGTGCCCTGGGCTGGGACGGCCAGCGCGAGTTGCTGGATGACCACGTAACCGCCTATCACACCCTCGCCGCTATCTCTGAGACCTGGGGTGATCTGGACGGCGCAGTGCGCTACCTGGAGTGGGCCTGCGAGTTGCAGCCCGACGATGTGGACGCGCACACGCGCCTGGGGGCGCTCTATTCGTGCCTGGGTGACCAGGGCCGGGCCATCTTTCAGCTCCAGGGGGCGCTGGGCCTGGACCCAGCCCGGTTGGAGACGCGCTACCAGCTCTATGCGGTCTATCGCCGCAGCGGGATGGCGCGCGAGGCCACCGAACAACTGCGGCTCATCAAGGCCGGCGAGGACCCAGCCGCCCTGGCTGCGTTCTTTGCGGCCCACGGTCAGGCCCATTTCGAGTCGCACGAACTGGATGACGCCGCCGACGATTACACGCTGGCCTTGCAACTGGCCCCGGACACAGCCCTCTGGTACGCGCTCCTGGGTGACGTGTACCACGTGGCCGATATGGCCCGGCAAGGGCTGGAAACCTGGCTGCGCGGGTTGTGGGTGACGCCGGCCCCGGTGCTGGAGGAGCGCGTCCTGACGGCGGCGGAGGACCCGGCGCTGGAGCCCCTCGTCGTCGAAACGTACCGGGGGGCCATGGGCCGTTGGCCGGACCGGGGTGCGTATCCGCTGGGGCTGGCCCGGCTGGCGCTGCGCCAGGGCGACGAAGAAGCAGCCGCCGCCTACCTGGCGCGCGCCGCCGCTGTGGACCCGGGCCTGGTGGAGGCGCACGAGCTGCTGGCGAACCTGTACCAGTCAGCCGGGCTCTGGTCGCAGGTGGCCGAGAGCCTGCGCGCCGGGCTGACGGCAGCCCGGGCCGGCGATGTGCTCTATCGCTGCCGGACGTGCGGCCTTGTGTCTGCCCAGGGGCAGCCGCGCTGCTTTCGCTGCGGCCGCTGGCACGATTTCGAGGCTGTGACCCGGGGCGCGCTCGCCGCCGAGGTATCTCGGGCCGAATCGCCGCCGCCAGACCTGCGCGAGCGGGCCACGCTGCTATGGGGGCGGTTTGTTCGGCAGCTCGCCGGCCCAACCGAGGACGCCATGTAGCCGCGCGCCAGTCCCTGCATTTCGCCCCTCAGCCCCGCCACGTGGCGGGGCTTTTCGCGCTTGCCAGTCCGCTTGCCGTGCGGTATAATGCGCTCGTCGCCATGCCCGGGCATGGCCCGGCCGAGCCGAAGGTGTCACAGGCCGGCGACGTACCAACCCGGTGCCAGAATCGCTCACGCATCACGGAGTCCCTATGCGTATCGCCATCACCGGTCACAAGGGCCAACTGGGCCGCGAGCTGCATCACCGCCTGGATGCTGATCATGACCTGCTGCTCATCGACCTGCCCGAGGTTGACATCACCGACCCGGGCAGCATCATTCCCCTCGTCGTTGATTTCCGGCCCGACGTGGTGATTCACACCGCCGCCTATACCGACGTGGACGGTTGCGCCCGCAACCCCGACCTGGCCTTTCGCGTCAACGCCTGGGGCACGCAGAACATGGCGCTGGCCTGCCAGCGGGCCGGCGCGGCGCTGCTCCACGTGAGCACCAACGAGGTCTTTGACGGGACCGTCACCGAGCCGTACCGCGAATGGGACCCACGTCACCCCATCAACTCGTATGCCCGGTCCAAAGCCGCCGCCGAGCGCGCCGTGGAGACGTTGCTGACGCGATTCTACATCGCCCGCACGTCGTGGCTCTATGCGCCCGGCGGCAACAACTTTCCGGCCAAGATCGTCCGCGCCGCCGACCAGCACGGCCGGCTGCGCGTCGTCGCCGACGAGGTGGCCTGCCCCACCTATGCGCCGGATCTGGCCGACGCCATCATCCGGCTCGTGCAGACTGACCATTACGGCATCTATCACCTGGTCAACGAGGGCTATTGCTCGCGCTATGATTTTGCCACACGGATCCTGAGACTGGCCGGGCGGGGGGACGTGCCTATCGACCGTATCACCCTGGCTGATTATGCTCGCGATTCCACGGTGCCGCCCTTTGCTCCGCTGAGCAACACCTGTGCGGCCGCCCAGGGCATCACCCTGCGCCCGTGGGAAGACGCCCTGGAGGCGTATTTCAAATCCCAAACTCCAAACCCCAAAGCCCAAAATGGCAACTGATAATCGCCAACCGCTGATCAGCGTGATTATCCCCAACTGGAACGGCGCGCGGTTCATGCCCGGCGTGCTGAACTCGCTGGCGGCCCAGACGTATCCCCGCGTCGAGGTCATCGTGGTGGACAATGCCTCGGCCGACGACTCGGTGGCCCTCATTGAGCGCGAGTATCCGTGGGTGCGACAGGTGTTGCTGGACGAGAACCGGGGCCTCACCGGGGGCGTTAACGCCGGCATCGCCGCCACCCGGGGTGAAATCATCGCCCTGCTGAACAACGACGCCGAGGCGGACCCGGCCTGGCTGGAGGAGCTGGCCCTCGCGCTGGACAACTACCCGGAGGCCGGGGCCGTCGCGTCCAAGATGCTGCTCTATGACAAGCGCGACGTGCTCAATTCCGCCGGCGACTTTTACACCGTGGCCGGGGAGCCGGGCAACCGGGGCGTCTGGGAGCGCGACGAGGGTCAGTACGACGATGCCGCCTATGTGTTCAGCGGGTGCGGCGGGGCGGTGGCGTATCGCCGGGCCATGCTGGACCGCATCGGCCTGTTTGACGAAAGCCTGTTCATGTACTGCGAGGACGTGGACCTGGGCTGGCGGGCGCAGTTGGCCGGGTACAAGACCGTCTATACGCCCCGGGCGCGGATCTATCACCGCCTGAGCGCCACCGGCGGCGGTGTCATTGCCAGCTATTATTGCGGCCGCAATTTCGTCCATGTGCTGGTCAAGGACGTGCCGGGGTTCGTCTGGCGGCGCCACTGGCCCCGCATCCTGGGGGCACAGTTGCGGCATGCATGGGAATCCGTGCGACACTTGGGCGAGCCGGCGGCCCGGGCCCGGCTGCGCGGCCAACTGGCGGCCCTGGCGCGCATCCCACGCTGGCTGCGTCAGCGCCGCGTGGTGCAAGCCACCCGCACCGTCTCGGACGAATACATCGAAAGCATTCTCGTCTAGTGGGGAGTGGAAAGCGTGAGAAGCGCTCGTGAGGGCCATGCCAACCGCGCTACGCCCCACGAAACCGGAGGAACCATCATCGTGCAACCCTATTTATCCATCGTCGTGCCGGCCTATAACGAGGCCCAGCGCTTGCCCAAGACCCTATCCGAAATGATCACCTACCTGGAACGACAGGATTTCGAGTGGGAGCTGGTGGTCGTGGATGATGGCAGTCAGGACGAGACGGCGGCCCTGGCGTCCGAGTTCGCTCGCCAGCATCCCGCGGTGCGTGTCATCCAGAACCCACACCGGGGCAAGGCGTATGCCGTGCGCACCGGCGTGGAGCAGGCGCGTGGCACATACGTGCTCTTTGCCGACGCCGACCACGCCACCCCCATCGACGAGTGGGCCAAGCTGGAACCCTATTTCGAGCAAGGGTATGACGTGGTTATTGGCTCCCGGGAAGGGTTGGGCGCGGTGCGTCACGGTGAGCCGTTCTTCCGGCATCTCATGGGCCGGGTCTTTAACACCGTTGTACGACTGTTCACCGTGGGCAACTTTCAAGATACCCAGTGTGGGTTCAAGTCGTTTCGGGCGACAGCGGCACAGGACATTTTCGCGCGTACCCAACTCTATCGCGGCGATGGTCCCGAAACCACCGAGCCGATGGTCACTGGCTTTGACGTGGAACTGCTCTATATCGCCGTCAAGCGCGGCTATCGGGTCATGGACGTGCCGGTTCACTGGTACTATTCGGACACTCGCAACGTGAACCCGTTGCGCGACAGCTGGCGTAACCTCAAAGACGTGCTCAGCGTGCGCTGGAACGCCTGGCGCGGTCTATACAGCCTCTTGTGAGGTTGTTCTCCAGGTAGTGCCGATCTGCCCTTTGCTACCGCGCTGGCTAATACGTGATTAATGTGTATGGATAAAATATGGGGCATGGTGTAGCCGGTAAATGGCAGCACCAGATTTTTGAAAACCGGGAACCGGAGCGGATATTGACAAAGTAAGAGCAGTGTGATACTATGAAGCTGTTGGTACCCCGGTACTAAACAGCCCCCGAGTAGGAGGGAGATACCATGCGCAAGACTTGGCTTTTGGTAGTGGTCATCAGCTTGTTGGTCAGCCTGATGGGACCGATGGCGACCGCCTCAGCGACCGCCTCAGCGGCCGCCGCGGCGGCCCCCACCGCCGGCTATTCCGCCGGCACCGTGTTTACCACCGATCCGGACGACCCGGATAGTGAAGCCACCAGCTTTCAAACCACCGACAAGATGGTGGTGGCCTGGTTCTACGGCAAGGCCACCGAAGGCTCCCCGGCCCAGGACTTTACCGTCGACATCGAGTTCTATACCCCCGGCGGTGTCGAGTACAAGAGCACCTGGTATGACGACGATACCATGACCTTGAGTGATACCATCACCGAGGACTCGGTGGCTCGCAAATACATTCAGGTGGCGGGCACAGACGCCGCAGACAACCCCGGTCAATGGTCTGTCAAGTTCTATGTAGAAGGCAAGCTCTTCAAGATCGAGGGCTTTAGCCTGGTTGGCGCCAAGACCGGCGGCACCACCGACGCCACCGTGACAGACGTCAAGGCCTATCTGGAAGCACAGGGCTACAAGGTCTATTTCGCCGAAGAAGGTCAGTTTAGCAGCGGTGACGCCTATGCTTACACGCGCATGGACATGGCTGCCGATGACCTGTACAGCTCCGAAGTATCCAACCAGATTTACCACGCCTTTTATGCGCTGCGCGTCGTGTACCCCGACGTTCCCACCCTGGTGTGTGGCCTGATGGCGGGCAAGTACGAGGTGGTGTTTTTTGCCAATTCCAGCGACTGGGACGACTTTTATGCCGGCGGTTCCTGGGAGGAATTTGTCAATACGCTACAGTATGGCATCTGGGACCGTGAGACCGGGGAGCCCCTGTCTAGCTCTGAATCCAAGAACTTTATGACCAAGAACTTTGGCGCCGGGACCCAATGGGCTGCTCCCAATGTGACGCCGGGCAAGGGCAACCCCAATACCGGCCTGGTCAGTTCGGTCAAGGTCGAAGTGCTCCCGGCCCAGCTCGCCGCCGATGGCAAGTCTGTGGCCGACGTGACCGTGATGGTGTATGACAAGGACAATCAACCGCTCAGCGACACCGAGGTTGAATTCACCCTGTCTGGCTCGGCAGCGCCGGGCTGCCGCATTCGCCCCACCGTCACGGCCACCGATAGCAATGGCAAGGCCCAGGCGATCTTGACGGCCGGCACCACCAATGGTACTGTCAACGTGACCGCCAAGGTCAAATCGACCACCGGTGTGGCCATCGTCACCCTGGGCACCGGCCAGGGCACCTCCACTGACCCCAAGGCCGACGATGTGATTGCCGCTTTGACCCAATATGGCTACAAGGTCCACGAGGTGGGCTATTTTACCGACGACAAGGGCAACAAGACCGATAACGTCGGTGTGGCCATGGACATGGCCTCCCGGACCTTTGATGACATTGTGGGCCAGCAGATGGTATTGGGCTGGCTGGTGCTCTACCAGACCTATCCCGATGCCAACGGGCTGTTTGTGATCCTGTACTATGACCGCTATAGCCTGATCTTGGGCACCACGCGCACTGACCTGGAAACCGTACTCCAGTCTGCCGATGACCAACAAGTCGTCCAGGCCTTCTGGAGCAAGGTCTTTGGCGGCCTGATCATCATCGACCGGACCACCGGCGAGCGCGTCACCGATACCCAGGGCTTTATCCAAAAGAACTTTACACAGGGCGGGAGCAGTGGCAGCGGTGGGGGGTTTGACCTTGCCCCTTCCACCGGAGCCGGGCCGTGGTCGGCTATGCCTCGCGGCCTGGCTACGCGCCCGCTGACTGCCTTCTGACCATCATCGAATCCTGGGCGAATGGGCCGGGCCTATTCGCCCAGATAACTGACCCGGGCTGGGTTCAATGATCCAGCCGATCATCATATTGTGAAGAAAGGAGGTGAGATGATGTTGACACTTTTGCTGCAGGGCTTGCCGCCATTGCCAACCGGAGGCGGTCCGACCATCGATATCATGAACTTTGTTATCAATGCACTGTTCGCGATCGTCTGGACCGTGGTGGCCGTCGTTGCGTTCGCCATCGTCATCCCCGTCGCCATGTTCATCTTTAACAAGATGACGCGCAACATCGACGAGATGGAAGAATTGAAAAAAGGCAACGTGGCGGTAGCCATCGTTCTGTTCGGATTCATCGTCAGCATTACCCTCATCGTGGTCACCATCCTGATCAAATAGTTGGATGGTTACGGAATGTGAATGTGCAAGACGAGGTATCTGGGTGGCTGTGCCTAGGACATTGCCACCCAGATATTGTTTTCTATCTAGCCTATGAGCCAATGTGTGCGCTGTGGGTTTCATAACCAGCCAGACAAACGCTTTTGCGTGCGGTGTGGGGCCACCCTGCCTGCTGCCGCGGGCATGCGCTGTGCAGCTTGTGGACACCAGAACGAGATTGGCAAGCGCTTTTGCGGCCGGTGCGGCACCGGCCTGGCACCCTCGGCGGTTGCCGGCTCCCCGGTGCGCTGTGCAGCCTGTGGCCATTCCAACCCGGCAGAGCAGCGATTCTGCGCGCGGTGTGGGACCCCGCTGGTTGTCAGTTCTGTCACTCCGCCGGCCAGCAACACATTGGATAGCCTCTTGGGCCAGATGCTCACCGAGTACAAGATCACGGAAAAAGTAGGCCAGGGCGGTATGGCCACGGTGTTCAAGGCCATCCAGACCACGCTCAAGCGCCCGGCTGCCATCAAGATCCTGTCGCCGCAATTGGCCGGTGACCCGGCGTTGCTGGCGCGTTTCCACCAGGAGGCCATCTGCGCCGCCAACCTGGAACATCCGCACATCGTGCCCATCTATGAAGTGGACCAGGCCTTGGGCTACCATTTCATCGCCATGAAATACATCGATGGGGTTTCTTTAAAAGACATTATTGCCCAGGAAGGGGCACTGGCTTTGTCGCGGGTGCAAGGGCTGGTGGATCAGATCGCAATGGCCCTGGACTATGCGCACGATCAGGGTCTGGTACATCGCGACGTCAAACCCAGTAACGTGATGGTGGCAGCCGATGACTATGTGTACCTGATGGATTTTGGCCTCTCGCGCGCCGTCACCTCGAGCCAGTTGACGGTGGCCGGCACCGTGATGGGCACGCCAGACTATATGTCGCCGGAGCAGGCTCGGGGTGAAGCGGACATTGACCATCGCACGGATATCTATTCCATGGGGGCGATGGTCTACGAGATGCTGACCGGCCAGGTGCCATATCGCGATCTGTTGCCGGCGGCGGTGATCATGGCCCAGATCCTGGAACCACCGCCGTCGGTGCTGGCGCTCAGGCCAGACCTGCTGCCTGCAGTGGATGACCTGGTTCGCTGGGGGATGGCCAAGGATCGCACGGCGCGCCCCGGATCGGCCGGCGCGTTGGCGGCGGCTTTGCGCGGCGTCGAATAACCGGCGTCCAACATCGCGGTCCATGCGCAATAGCCGGTCATGGTATCGCCGCGATCATCTTTTATGCACACATCGGACACAAGGAGGTTAGCACGTATGTCAGCCTATCGTTCTCCATCTGCTTTTCTGGTCATACAGGCCGGGGGTTCCGTGGGCAAGGAATTCCCGTTTAACAAGGATACCATTACCATTGGGCGATCGCTGGACAATGACGTGATCCTGGATGACGAGCAGGTCTCACGCCATCACGCCAATATCCGACGCCAGGGCGATCAGTATGTGCTCACAGACCTGGCCTCGGCCAATGGCACGTATGTGGACCGGCGGCGCATCTCGGAACCGCATGTGCTGCGCCCCGGTGACATGATCCAGACCGGCTCGCTGGTGCTCGAGTTTCTCAGTAGCGCACCCGATGCAGCCACGGTGATCGGCACGCCGGGGGCCGAGCAGACCGTGGTGACGGCGCCGCCGGCCCCACGCTATGCACCACCACCGCCGCAACCGGCCTATGCGGCTCCCCCGCCACCCCCGCCGGCCTATGTGCCGCCGCCGGTAGTCGCGCCCACGCGCCCGGCCAAGAAAAAGGGCGGCATGGGCGGCTGGTGCGGCTGCCTCGTCGTGATCACGATCGTCTTGATCTCGTTGGTGGTGTTGGCCGTGGCCGGTTATTTGTTCGCCATCATGTTCAGTGTTTTACCGGACTCTTTTGGCATCTTGCCCATGCTAGGCTTGCAGCCGGGTAGCCTGATGTAATGCCTGTCGAAACCCAAAGCGTCCGCTTCCTGGAATTGGAAGCGGACGCTTTTTTATGTCTGCAACTGCCCTCGCAGCGACCAGGGGCCGGCGTGGATGATCTCCACCCGGGCCAGCCGCCCCGGCCAGTCTTCCTCGTCGGCAAAGAACACGAGCTTGTCGGTGCGGGTGCGGCCCCGCCACTGACCCTGGTGCCGGTCTTCTACCAGCACCTCAACGGTGCGGCCCAGGTATGTGGCATTGATCGTCCGGGCGATGCCGGTTTGCAGCTCTTCGACGGCCACGCGGCGGCGTTCCTTTTCCTCTGGCTGCACATCGTCGGGCAGGCGGGCCGCGGCGGTGCCAGACCGGGGCGAATATGCCGCCACGTGTACCTGGTCAAAGCGGGTCTGGGCGAGCAGGTCATAGGTATGTTGAAACTGCTGGTCCGTCTCGCCGGGGAACCCCACGATCACGTCGGTGGTGAGGGCCAGGTCCGGGATGCGCGCTCGCATCCGGGCCACCAGGTCGCGGTAGTGGGCCACGGTATAGCCGCGCCGCATGGCGTGTAGCACGTCGTCGTCGCCGGCCTGGACCGGCAGGTTGATGGCCTCGCAGACCTTGGGCAGGGCGGCCACGGCGTCGATGAGCCGGTCGCTCATGTCTTTGGGATGGGAGGTGAGAAAGCGAATGCGCCACAGGTCGGGCACCTCGTGGACCTGGGCCAGCAGATCGGCCAAGTCCAGCCGGTCCGGCAGGTCGTGCCCATACGAGTCTACGTTCTGGCCCAGGAGCGTCACCTCACGCACGCCCCGGCTCACCAGGGACGCCACATCGGCTACGATCTCGGCCGGGGGCCGGCTGCGCTCGCGGCCCCGGCGGTATGGCACGATACAATAGGAGCAAAAGTTGTCACAGCCATAGATGATGGGCACATAGGCGGTGATGCCCACCGCGTCGGCTCGCGGTGAGGAGGCGGACCTTGTGATGCTGGATTCCTGCTGCCCTGCCAGGGAAGGGAGCAGGGTGGCCAAGTTGGGCACCAGCGCCAGAAAATCGTCCAGTTCTTCCACGGTGAAAAAGGCATCGGCATGAGGGAAACGCCGGGCCAACGCCGCGCGATCGGCACCCACAAAGCAGCCCATCACGCCGATGAACACTTCCGGCCGGCGGCGCTTGAGCCCCTTGAGGCTGTTCAGGCGGCCCTCCACCCGGCGTTCGGCGCTCTCGCGCACCACGCACGTGTTGAGGATGACGACGTCGGCCTCTTCCAGCGCCGGGGCCGGCGCATAGCCCCGGTCCTCCAGCGCCTCGATCAGGCGCGCCGAATCGGCTTTGTTCATCTGGCAGCCAATGGTCCAGATGGCATAGGTTGGCAGAGACACGCTCACCTTCCTCCGATGACTGCCGACTTACGGCAGCAGCGTCGGCGTAAATCTTGGGCCATTATAACAGACCATGCGCCTCCTAGCAACAAGTTTGACAGGCCGGGTGTTGTGTGGTATTCTATCGCTCACATTCGGAGGGATTATGAACGATCATGCATGTCAATTGCACCGACTGGTGCTTGGCCCGTGGCCGACCAATGGCTATGTGCTCGTCAGCGATGGCGAGAGCCTCATCGTGGACCCGGCCTGGGATGTGGAGCGCATTCTCGACGCCATAGAGGGCACCGTGGTCCGGGCCATCGTGCTCACGCACGCGCACCCGGACCACGCCGGGGCGCTAGCCCAAGTGCGCCGCGCGACCGGCGCGCCGGTCCATCTGCACCCGGCCGACGCCGAGGCATTTGGCATTGATGGCGATGCTGACCTGTGCGACGGCGACGTGTTGACCGTGGGCCGCTGCCCGCTGCACGTGGTCCACACGCCCGGCCACACGCCGGGCAGCGTGTGCCTGCGTTTCGACCGGCACGCTATCGTGGGCGACACGCTGTTCCCCGGTGGGCCGGGCCACTCTGTGAGCCCAGCGGCCTTGCAGCAGTTACTTGCCAGCCTGCGTGACCGGGTGTTCACCTGGCCCGACGAGACCGCGTTTTATCCCGGCCACGGCGAGGGAAGCACCATCGGCGCGATACGCCCGGCGTTTCAGGCGTTCCTGGCTCGACCGCACCCGGCAGACCTGTGCGGCGACGTCGAGTGGGAGTTATAGGAGGCATATGCCGCAATCGCCCTTGCCCATGCGCCGCGTCGTGCAGACGTGGTGGCCCCTGGCGGCCAGTTGGTTGCTCATGAGCCTGGAACTGCCGGCCCTGAGCGCGGTGGTGGCCCGTCTGGACAACCCCGAGATCAACCTAGCGGCCTATGGCGGGATCGTGTTTCCCCTGGCCCTCATTATCGAATCGCCCATCATCATGTTGCTGGCAGCGTCCACGGCGTTGAGCCGCGACTGGGATTCGTACCGCAAGTTGCGCCGTTACATGATGGGGGCCAGCGCCCTGCTGACGCTGCTGCACCTGCTGGTGGCGTTCACCCCGCTATACGACGTGGTGGTACGGGGCTTGCTGGGCGCGCCGGCTGAGATCGTGGAGCCGGGGCGCATTGGCTTGCTGATCATGACGCCCTGGACGTGGTCCATCGCCTATCGCCGATTCAACCAGGGCGTGTTGATCCGCTTTGGTCATTCACGGTCGGTGGGCGTGGGGACGGTGGTGCGGTTGGGGGCCAATGGGCTGGTGTTGACGGTGGGCTATCTGTCCGGGACGGTGCCCGGTATCGTGGTGGCGACCAGTGCCGTCGCCACCGGGGTCATTGGCGAGGCGATCTATGTGGGGCTGCGGGTGCGTCCGGTGCTGCGCCGGTTGCGCGAGCTGCCCCCGGTGCCCCGGCCGCTAACGGCGCGGTCCTTTGCTCGGTTCTATGTCCCGCTGGCCCTGACGTCGCTGCTCACGCTGCTGATCCAACCCCTGGGCAGCGCCGCGCTGGGGCGCATGCCGATGGCGCTGGAATCGTTGGCCGTGTGGCCGGTGGTATCGGGTCTGGTCTTTATCCTGCGAAGCGTGGGGATGGGGTACAACGAGGCCGTTATCGCGCTACTGGACGAGCCAGGGGCGGTGCCCAGTCTGCGGCGCTTTGCGGTGTATCTGTCTACATTGACCACGCTGGCATTGTTGGTGGTGGTAGCCACGCCCCTGTCATCGTTCTGGCTGGGAGGTGTGTCATCGCTGGCCCCGGCGCTGGTGGCCCTGGCGCAGCCGGCCCTGTGGCTGGCCTTGCCCATGCCGGGCTTGAGCGTGCTCCAGAGCTGGTATCAGGGCACATTGGTCCACAGCCGGCACACGCGGGGCATCACAGAAGCCGTGGTGGTTTTCATGCTGGTCTGCGGTGCGATTCTGGGGGCCGGCGTGATGGGGGGTCAAACGCCTGGTCTGTACGTGGGGCTGGGTGCGTTTAGCGCGGCAACGTTCCTGCAGACGATCTGGCTCTGGTGGCGCAGCCGGCCGGTTCTGCGTGCCGTGGTCTCGGGCTATGCGGCGCCCTTGTAGTTGGGAACCAGCGGCACCACCATATAGTTCTCGCCCTGGCGCACACTCATCTGGGCGGGCAGGCCCACGTTTTTGATGATGCGCATGACTGCGTCATTGTGTGACATGACCCAGGCGCAAAAGGCCTGGATACCCATCTCGTGGGCGATGGGGATGAGTCGCCAGAGGAGATAGGTGCCCAGGCCGCCGCTCTGGTAATCGTCGCGCACCACGATGGCGGTTTCGGCTTCCACGTCCTCCGGTGTGGCCCGGGCCAGACGCGCCACCCCCACGATGTATTCCTCGTTCTCTTCTTCTGCCACGGCTACCAGGGCCGCCTCGCGCTGCGGGTCCAGGTCCGACAGGGCTACAGCCTGCTTCCATACATCTGCGTCGTCTACGTTGCTGGCATAGGTGTGAAAGCGCAACTGGCGCGAGCGCAGCGACAGCCGGTGGAACATGGCTACCAGGCGCGGGGCGTCGTCGGGCCGGATAGGCCGGACCGTCACGAGCCGGCCGTCTCGGGTGGTAAAGGTTTCGGGTTTCAAGACGAGCATGGCTACTCCTCGTCGGGCGGGGTGCGCAGCCAGCCCAGGCGATTGAGGAGCCGGGCCAGTAGCAGCGAGCCCACGAACACTACCACGACAGCCGCCACGACGCCGGCCAACTGGGCATTGATCTGGGCAGGATCGCCCGCGAATCCCTCGGCCGGGAACAGGCCGGTGATGCCTTGCCCGCCGGCCCCCAGGTAGACCTGTGGTCCCACGCCGTTCCAGCCCGCGCCGTGGGTGCCGTCAGCTAGCAGGCCCACCGCCAGCAAGCCCCACAGGCCGCCCAGCCCATACGCGGCGACCAGGCCGGTCCGGTCGGGCAGGCGCAGCATCCGGTCCACGACAAAAGTCCCCAGGCAGGCCAGCGCGCCCGCCACCAGGCCGATGAGCATCGCCGCGGCCGGCGTCACGAACGGCCCGCTGGCAAGGATGGCCGCCAGGCCCGCCAGCAGGCCCCGCACGCCCAGTGCCACGTCCAGCCGCCGCGCCGTGAAACCCATGTACACGAACCCGGCGGCCCCGCCGCTCAACGCTGCGGCCAGGATATTGACCAGGGTCAGCGACATGCGCGCGTCGGTCAGGGCAAAATGGCCCAGTGTCAACGCCAGGCCGCCCACCAGCACCATCAAGCCCCCGGCCGCCAGCCACGATTCGTCGCCGCGCGGCGGTGCCTCGTCCGGGTCCGCGTGCGTGCCCAGGGTCGCCAGAAGCGCGAATGCCGCTAGCGCCCCGGCGCCCACGATCACGCCACTCCCGGCAAAGTCCACATAGCCATGCCCGGCACCCAGAGTGTGCCCCAGTTGCGAGAGCCAGCCCCGGCCCCAGGCCCAGTTGCCCAGCAGGGGAAACACGAACGCCCCCCACAGCAATGCCAGAAGCAGCGCTGCCCCATTCCGCACGCGCCGGCCTCGGTCGCCGGTCCAGGCCGCCAGGACTGCCACTGGGATGCTCACGGTAGCCAGCATCAGGGTTAGTTGGAAGAAAAAGAACGCCAGCACGTTCGGCTCATCGAGGTCGCGCAACAAGAACCCGGTGGTGCCGGCGATCCCCCAGCCTTCGCCCCAGAAGCGATGGAGCGGGAACCATTCGGCCTGGAGGGCCTCGCCGCCGCCCAGAACCGGGATGCTGCCAATGCCGCCGTATTCCAGGGCGAACCCGGTGGCAAAATAGCCCAGCACGGCCACCAGGGTGGCGCCCAGCACCAGGCCGGCCGCACGGCCGCGCTCCTGGCTGGGTGCCCCGGCCACGCCCAATGCCAGGTGCCCCCACGTCAACAGCAGGGTGACAATACCCATGAGCAACAGCCAAGTGCGATTCAGGTGGGCCAAGAGTTCCGGGTCGATGCCGGTCCCCGGCGGCGGGTCGCCAGCCAGGGCCGGGCTGACCATCAGGAGCGTCGCCAGCAGGCCCAGTCCGATCCCAGCCATAATGCCATAACGCCGCATGTGCATCCTCCACTCCAGAGCGATAGCGCGGATCTGTTCTATCTGGAGGGATTATAGCCGGGCCATGATGCGCCGTCAAGCGCCTGATCGCGGCGATCAAAAAAAGCGGCCACCGTGAGGTCACGATGGCCGCAGAACGGGGGCCGGGAACAATCAAGGCAACTCAGCCAGCCACCAGCCGCGCGCGCCACTGGCCCCAGCCCCACCGCGCCGCCGAGATGGCCAGCGCGGCCAGCACCGGGCACACGCTGAGGAATGCAAAGTAAAAGCTGCTGTCTGAACGACCGTGAGTGGCTTGCCAGTCCCACCAGATGGTACCGACCCCCAGAATGGCGATGACGTTCAGGATCAGGGCCAGCGCAGTCAGGCTCCAGCGCTGCACCGGGCTACTGCGGGCGATCAGGTAGAGCAATGCCCCCTGCATCAGCCCCAACGGCAGCACTAACAGGGCCACGTCAAAGCGTTGGAGTGGCAAGGCCCGGGCGTTGGTGACGAGGCTCTGGGCAAAGATCATGCTCATGGTCAGACCGGCCAGCAGGCCGCTGCGCAGGTCGCGCCACGCCATGAGCACCAGCGGCAGCAATATCCAGGCCAGCAGGATCAAGGCCACGAGCAGTTCGAGCAGGGCATTGTTCAGCGGTGGAGCATCTTCGCCCAGGCCGATGAGCAGCCCCATACCGGCCACCGCTATCGTACTCAGCCAGGGACCGGCCCATAGTGGTAATCGCCGCAACAGGGCGACCAGCGCGCCCCCGGCCAGGGTCAGCCCGGTCAGCGCGATGATGATGAGCAGCCCGGCCCCGAGTATCCCGGCATCCGGCTGCCAGGCCTGCCAGGCCGGCGTGGTGCCGCCGATGGCCAGCGGCGCGCGCGAGATAAAGAACAGCAGACTGATCCCCGATCCCAGGGCCAGCAGGACCGGCGGGATGGCTGCCAGCACCGCGTCCCGGCGGCTGACGCGACCGTGTACCGCTTGCAGCCGGTCGCCTATTTCCCGGGCCGCGCCGAATTGGTTCGTTGCTTTATTCATGGCCTCTTCCTCTGACACGCCGGCCAGTTGCAGGGCGCGCACACGATCCTCCAAATGCCCGGCGATCTCGTCCAACAGGTCACGTTTCGTCGCCTCGTCACAATTGCCCAGGGCAACTTGAAACTCGATCAAATATCCATCCAATGTGATCATATCGCACCTCGCTGTCAGATGATGTTCATTGATATAAAGCAACTACCCGGGCTTGTATTTCCAACTCACTCTCTACATCTTTCGACTATGTCCCGAATGGCCTGAATCACCAGCTCGGGGCTTTGAAACTGGGGATAGTGCCCTACCTTGTAAATTCTGATCTCGCTATTCTCGCTTAGCGAGAGTAACTCGTGCTGCAATTCAAGCCACAGATCATCTAGAATTTGCCCCCGTTCTATAGAAGTGGGCGGTTTGGTTGCTGCAATCACAATCAGTGGCAAATCGCCGAGATATTTAACCTGTCCCGCTTGTGCCAGCGTGTTTGGCGCTTCAACCTTTTCATCAAACCAGGTCATGCTTGATTCGGGCAAGAACGCCTGCACTGGATCATACACATCGGGTGGTAGGTTATATACATTACCTTTATAGCGGCCGGGCATTCCCAGACGAGACAAGAGCAGGATCAAGGGTCTGGTATTTCTGTCTGGGATTTCCGACGTCACGCCATACTCCTCGAATCGCGTGAGCATCTCGGGATGGCTTGACTCTACCAGCACCATGCCGCATACATCGTCAGGATTTTGCCCCGCGAATATCCTGACATAAGCGCCGCCGAATGCGTGTCCTACCAGCACATAGGGGCCACTTTCTCCGGCCGCATCCAGTACAGCCTTTAGCTCACTGGCAATCGTCTCGCCATCTCTGGGGAGTGGTCCCGGTTCACTCCACATGATCCCAGCCCTATCATAGCTGCATGCGCGTGTAAATTCCCCTACCTCGTCTTGGACAGAATCCCAGCTTAACGACCCATACTGGTCAAGGTCGGATTCAAAGACCACCGTTGGGCTCCCGCTTCCCACACAGTATAAATGGATATCATGGGTTTCGAGGCTCACCATTTGACCTGGTGGAGGGTACTCGGCCCGGTATTTACTTCGAGTGATAGACTCTTGAATCAGCAGATAGGCAATGAGACCTAAAAAGAGACACAGACCAACCAACAGTACCCGTCCGCCCCAGCGAAGTAGGGCAGCGAGCAGTCTTTGCGCTTTCATCGGCTTATTCTCCTGTCTTGTCCCAATTGCTGTTGCCGCCTACTGCTACTGCTCCTCATTGCAGGCTGGCTCGCCGCGCGGCGAGGCGTACACGCAACCAGGTGAGCCCCACCGCCAATACCGCCGCGCTGAGCCAAATTGCGATCTGGAGTGCCACGTTGCGGGCGAAAAAGTTGTCCAGGTCGCTAATATAGTAATAGCCGTCGGTAAAGCCAACGTGATGCGCCAGGGGCATCAGCAGGTAGGCCACGCACAACCCGGTCGCGAACACTGCCGTTGCGCCGGGGATGGGCCAGCGCCGCCAGGCGATAACGCCGGTCACGATGAACAGTAATATCACGCCGGCGACGAGGTTCGCAGCCATCCCCTGCACATACCATATCGCGCCCCGCGCCAGCCACCGCTCCACCCGTTCCAGCGCGATAGCGCTCAGGAGTATCAATGTCAATCCCAGCCCGTCAAAGGTCAGCAGAACGAGTTGGCCGGGGTGCTCCTCTGCCACTCGGCCCGGCAGCAGGGCCAATGCCAGGCCCACCAGTGTGGCACATGTGACCTGCACCGCATTCCACGCCGGCAGCGTCGGTTGGTTGACGGTCATGGTGATGGCGGGCACGCCGACGAGCAGTGGCCCCGCGCACAGCACCCACACCTGCCACCACGCCGGGGCGCAATAGTTCTTCACCAGTCGTCCCAGCAGCCAGTTCGCCGTCGCATAGAGCACCATGACTGCCCCGCCGACGACCAGCCCGGCCATCCAGTAGCGGCTGCTGGTCACGATGCTAAACGGCGACGTATCCGGGTACAACGGCCCCATGTCGTGGTAGTAGAGAAAGACGATATACCGATCAGCGATGGCGAACCAGTAAAAGAACGACCAAAGTACCAGCGTGGTGATAGGCAAGGCGTACAGCAGGGCCAAACGCCAGGATCGGGCGGTCATACCGGGCTCCCGGCGGTGATGATTGGCTGGGCTTCCATACCGTCTCCATCGCCGATGAGACCCAGTAACTGAGCCGCAAAGGTCTGCCACTCGGCCACGGAATCCGCCAGGACCCGATGCCCCTTGGCTGTGATGAGGTAATACTTGCGGCGGCGCGCGCCCTGGCCGGCGCGCCACTCGCTGTGCACCAGGCCATCTTCTTCCATCTGGTGCAGGGCTGGGTAGAGCAGGCCCTCCTTCATCTGGAAATAGCCCTTGCTCCGGGCCTCCAACTCCCGGGCGATCTGGTAGCCGTACATGGGCTCTTCGTTGAGCAGTGTGAGGATGAGGGTCTCGGTGCTGCCCTTGCGTAGTTGTTGCTTGAGCTTCATAACGCCAACCTCCGTTCGCGACTGAAATACCGTTTCGAGTAAGCGATCAGGCCCCACGTGATGAGCAAGGGCAGGCCAAAGAACACGGCCAGGTGCATGCCTTGCAGGGACACGTTTTGCAGGACATCCGCTTCCGCCGGCGCAAACCGCATCTGGCCCACGATCTCGGGCAGGCTGGATCGGGCAAACGTGACGATGGTGGAGACGGCCAGCAGGCCAAAGAAGGCCAGCGAACCCCACCAGGCCCAGGTTTGCAGCCGGAGCAGGCCCCAGAGCAACGCGCCCACGCCCAGGATGGCGATATCGATCAGCAGGATACCCTCGAACTCGTACACAAACACGCCAAACACTGGGAATATGCCGTTGAACAGGATGGGCACGTGCAGCGCGACGATGTAGAACAGGCACAGCACGATCAATGCCAGCACGGGCAGGGGGATTTTTTCAAGCGCGTGCGACTGTGGGTCCCGGGCCTCGAATATCGTCCGCACGCGCTGGCTGCGATAGAACCAGACGAGCAGGGCTGGGATTACCGGGTACATGAGCGCCAGGACCGGGAGCATGAGCAGCGCATCGGTCACGGCCGGGTCTTTGGAGGTCAGGAACACGAGCATGAATACGATGGTGATGGGTGCGCCTACCACGAGCCAGGCCCCGGTCAGGGCCAGGGTCAGCGGTCGGACCCAGCGCCGGAGCCACAGATGCCCATAGCCCGCGATGATGAGCGTCAGCCCGATGGCGTAGTAGCCCATGATCTGGCTGGCGATGTTGCCAAACATAAAGGAGCCAAACCCAAAGCCCTCGTAATAGAATCGCCCGCCCTCGGAAAAGAGATAGAAGACAACCATCTCGGCTGGCCCCAGGGCCAGAATGCCCACGCCGGCCAGCAGCACGATAGCGCCAACCAGGCGCATGATCCAACTCGTGACCCGGTGCGGTGTTGTGTCCATGATCGCTCCCACCTTTTACCTATATTTCCTATGCATTAGTATACTATAGCTTGGCTGGGGCGTCAAGTAAGAAGGGGAATCAGGCGAGCGGGTCACAGGGACGCGATCTGGAGCAAGCTTGGCAGAGGAGGCGTACTTGGCTGGGCGCGAGGCAAATCGATGATTTGCCTTATGATGCCGGGAGCTACGTTGGTTCAGTTCGCCATAGACCAGTTTTCCCACAGAGGCGCAACGCAGCATCGAGAAAACTCGGCGCTCTCTGCGCCTCTGCGGTGAAATCCCCGCTCGACGGACGAGAGTTCTGCTAATGGCGACTACCCGGCCGGCGCCGGGGCAGCGCGCCGGCCACGCAGGGTCCAGGTCAGCAGCACAAAGCCCAACACCGAAGTCAGCCCCAGCACCAGTCCCCCATACCAGATGGCAACCGGCGCCACGTTGTCGCTCAGGAACCCGCCGATGACCGGCGCCACGCCAAAAGACACCCCCCAGGTGAGGCCAAAGATGCTCATGTAGCGGCCGCGCATGGCGGGAGGCGCCAGGTTGGCCGTGAGCGTGCTGGCCGTGGGCACCATGATCATCTCGCCCAGTGTCACTATCGCCATGCTCACCAGGAACATGTAGAAACTGGAGCCCCAGGCCACGCTGCCCACGCCCAGGGCGTAGAACATCGCACCCACGGCCATCACCGGCAGGTGGGGCAGGCGCCGGGTAAAGCGCGTGATCAGATATTGCAGCGTGACCACCATGCCGGCGTTCAAGGTCAGCAGGAACCCGAGCTGGCTCTCTGGCACGCCATAGCTTTCTTTGGCGTACAGGGTCAGATACAGGAAAATCAGCGTGGCACAGCAGCCGGTCAGTGTATAGGCGGCGCAAAAGGCCAGGAAGGGCCGGTCGCGGAGGATCTGGCGATAGCCACCATCGGCCGGGACCGGCTGTCCAGCCTCGCGGCGCGGCAGGGTCTCAGCCACAAAAAAGAGGATGAACAGGGCAAAAAAGAACTGTGCCCCGGCGGCGATTTGAAAGGCCAGGGCATACGACACGGCCATGACAAACCCGCCTATGGCCGGCCCCACGGCCACGCCTACATTATGGCTGGTGCGCAGCAGGGCATAGGCGTCGGGCCGGCGCGCCGGCTCGATGAGGTCGGCGATCATGGCATCGCTGCCCACCTGGTACAGTGGCCCAAACGCGCCGCTAATGATCATGAGCACCACCCACAGGGCCAGCGTGTCGGCCACACTCATGACCACCAGCGTGACGCCGGCCACCAGCAGGCTGAGCACCATCACCCACTTGCGGCCAAAGCGGTCTACCACCGGCCCGGCGATAAACGTGGTGACCAGCCCGGCCGCCGAGTTCAGGGCGAACAGCAAGCCGATCACGGTGATGGACACGGCCATGCGGTCCCGCATATAGATGGTGAGAAAGGGCCAATACATGCTGCTGCCGGTGGCATTGATCAGCCGGCCCCAGAACAGAAACCAAAAAGAGCGTGGATAGCCCGTGATGATGCGTCTCGATCGAAACATGCGTGCTCCAGATGTGAGATGGTGGGCGAGCCCCGGTTGAAACCCCGGCGCCCTTGTGGTACAATGCCTCCCGTGCGTGCGGATGCGCGGCACGTCAAATAGAATCAGGAGGACAGACAATGACAGAACCATCCGGCGAACGATGGGCGCTGATCCTGGGGGCGTCCAGCGGGTTTGGCGCGGCCACTGCCAAAGAACTGGCCCGGCACGGCTACAACATCTTTGGTTTACACCTGGACCTCAAGGTGACACTGCCCAAGGCCAAGCAGGTGCAGGCCGACATCGAGGCCCTGGGACGCAAGGCCGTATTTTTCAACACCAATGCTGCCGACGAGGGCAAACGGAACAAGGTGCTGGACCGCATCCAGGCCATCTTGAACGAAAGCGATCCCCCGGGCACCCTGGGTGTGCTCATGCACTCGCTGGCCTTTGGGACGCTGCGCTGGTTTGTGCCGCCCGACCCGGCAGAGGCCGTGACCAAGGCCCAGATGGACATGACGCTGGACGTGATGGCCAATTGCCTGATCTACTGGACGCAGGGGGTCATGTATCGCGGCCTGATGGGCGACGGCGGTCGCATCTTTGCCATGACCAGCGGCGGGTCCACGCGCGTGGTCCCCGACTATGGCCCGGTGTCGGCGGCCAAGGCCGCGCTAGACAGCCACATTCGCTACCTGAGCTTTGAGCTGGGGGGGCAGGGCATTTGCGTCAACGCCATTCGTGCGGGCGTGACCGATACGCCGGCCCTGCGCATCATTCCCAGCGCCGAGTTGATCGTGTCCGAATCGCTCAAGCGCAACCCCACCGGCCGTCTGACCCGGCCGGAAGAAGTGGCCAAGGTCATCGCGCACCTGTGCCACCCGGACATGGCGCGCATCAATGGCGCCATCATTGTGGTGGATGGCGGCGAGGAAAACGTCGGCTAGACACAACAGGGGCGAGGATGGCCTCGCCCCTCTTTTTTCGCCTCCAGGCCAGTTCAGCGATAATAGATCTGGGCGCGGCCCTGCACCCACAGGATCACGGCGTTTTCAAACTCTTGTATCGTCACGCCATAGCGCTCGGGGCCGATGGCCGCGCCGGGCTCGCGCCCCTGGAGGTATTCCTCGCGCCAGGCCCGGGGGATGCCAAAGTTGGGATTGTACGGGGCCAGGTTGCCCCAGAGTGCCGGCCAGTTGAACGCCGGCCCGGTGGGGATGATCTTGGCGCGCCAATTGAGCCAGGTCTGGCCCGGGCACGTGGTCACGCAATCGCGCATCTCGCGGTGTCCCCGAAACCCCACGTTGGGAAACTCGGTCTGGAGCGCGGTCAGGAGCCGCTTGGCGCTGGCGATCTGCACCGGCGGCGGCTCGGCGCCATAGACGAAGTTGCCCATCAGCGACACGCCCACGGCGTTGTCGTTCTCGGCGCCGCAGTGCCAGGTGCGCTTGGACACGTCCACGCAATAGGCCGCCCGGCCGTTTTGCTCGATGAGAAAATGATACGGGCTTTCCAGATACCACGTCCGATATGATTCGGTGTGGCCCACGCACCACTGCACCATTTGCTCGATGGTCCAGGCGCTGCCGCCCCCGGTGTGATGGATGGTGATGGTGTCAATGGGCTTGTTACGGGGCCGGTAACGCCAGTGCGAGCCGTCCCACACGGCCAGTGAGCCCAGGTCTTCGGGGCGATATTGGGTGCGCAGCGGGAGATCGTTGCGCAAGTCTTCGATAGTCAGGCCGCCGATTACCGTTGTTGCCATGTTGTGATCCCCTCCCTCTCCGTAAATAACCCCTGGGTCCAGCACTAGCTCTTCAGGCTGGTGCACACAAGGTCTAGTCGGGCTCTGTGGGGCTGTGGGACCAGTGACCGCCCCAATATCCCGGAAAACCGTAATACTGATAGAGCTGGCTCTCATAGTCCCGGCTGGGGGGACCGGCCGGGTCATATGCGGGGCTGTCTTTTATCTGCTGGCGGCTCTGTTTCACGTATACTTTGTGTTCGGCCCAGCTCACCCGGTCGATCCATTGGGGATCCACCAGCACCTTTTTCCCCGGCAGCCAGTCGTGCGTGGCCACCAGCAGATAACGAATGGACCAGTTTTCCTCGTCGATGAACAGGTCCTGCATGTGTCCGATCATGCCATCGGTGGCGTGGATGTGATAGCCCACCACCGCCCGCACGCTTTGCAGGTGCGGGTCGCCGTGTTCCGGCTTGGCGGCGTCTTGCTGTTCCTCGGCCAGTTCCATGGGCACCAGCGGCATGATGGGAGCGCCCAGGGGATTGCTCATCCAGTAATAGTCCCAGCCATAATAGTCGTGCAGGGCCACCTGGTGCTGGCGTGACACCGGCTTGTCCAGGTCGATATTGGGGCTGTTTTCTACTTGCTTCTTGGTCAAAGTCAGGGGCAATTCCCGGTCTGCCCAGTGGGGGGCATCCAGCGCCGCCGGTGCAATGAGCACGCGCCGCCCGTCGAGTTCTGAACCGGTGTTGACCACCAGGTAACGGATAACCCATTTTTCGTCGTCCAAATAGAAATCGTCCACCGTGCCGGCTGTCCCGTCCAACGCCAGAACCGTAAAGCCAAACATCTTGGTCGCCTCTACCAGCATTCAGCACCTCCAGTTTGTGTATTGAGTAACAACCGGTGTATATCATACCATATCTTGCCTGGGCTGACCAGGGTCATCAATCTTGAGATCCGTGCATAACTGGAGCGATGCACTCGCTGGCAAAGAATAGCTTGCCACCAAGACCCAAAGGCACCAAGTTTCTACTGGAAGCAGACCGTTTGGCCCTGGGTTTCTTGGTGCCTTTGTGGTAGGAACCAGCCGGTTTCCCCGCCCTGGCGCGGTTTATGCATGGATGTCAGTCAGTCGGGTTGACACCGGGCCGAGTCTATCCTATACTGTAGGTGCTGCTTTCCGCGTTCTATAGACTGGCACAGAGAAAGGGTGAATCATGAAGTATCGCACTTTTGGTCGGTTGACCTGGCGACCATCGGCGCTGGGCTTTGGCGCCATGCGGCTGCCGATCCTGGACGAGGACCCCGGCCACGTGGACGAGGCCGAGGCTATCCGGATGATCCGCTATGCCATTGACCACGGCGTCAACTATGTGGACACGGCGTATCCGTATCACCGGGGCGAGAGCGAGCGCGTGGTGGGCTGCGCGCTCCAGGACGGCTACCGCGAGCGGGTCAAGCTGGCGACCAAGCTGCCGGCGTGGCTCGTCAAGGCCCAGGATGATTGTGACCGCTACCTGAACGAGCAATTGGAGCGCTTGCAAACGGACCACATTGATTTTTACCTGCTGCACTCATTGGGCAAAAAGACTTGGACCCAGCTGTTGGCTGTGGATGCGCTGGCCTGGGCCGAGCGGGCCCTGGCCGATGGGCGCATTGGCCATCTGGGCTTTTCGTTCCACGATGAACTGCCCGTGTTCCAAGAGATCGTGGATGGGTATGACAACTGGACGTTCTGCCAGATTCAATACAACTTTATGGACGTAGATTACCAAGCCGGCACAGCGGGCCTGCACTATGCCGCCGGCAAGGGGTTGGCCGTAGTGGTGATGGAACCGCTGCGCGGCGGCCGGCTCACCAAGCAGCCGCCCCAGGTGATCGAGGACCTGTGGACCGAGGCACCGCGCCTGACCTCGCCGGCCGATGCCGCACTGCGATGGGTGTGGAACCAGCCCGAGGTGTCGGTGGTGCTCAGCGGCATGAGCACCATGCCCCAGGTGCAAGAAAACATCGCCAGCGCTGACCGGTCCGGCCCGGGCACTCTCTCCGCAGAGGAACTGGCCCTGTTCGACCGGGTGCGCGAGGCCTATTTGAAGCTGTCGCCCATCCCCTGCACCAATTGTCAGTATTGCCTGCCCTGCCCCAATGGCGTCAACATCCCGCGTGTGTTCGAGGTGTACAACGACGGGGTGATGTACGGGGACATGGGGGCGGCGCGCTTTACGTACAACAACTTTGTGCCCCAGGCGCAGCAGGCCAGCCAATGTGTCGAGTGCGGCCAATGCGAGGAGCTGTGCCCTCAGGGCATTGCCATCATCCAGTGGCTCAAGACAGCGCACGAGGCGCTGGCGGCGACCGGGTAACGATTGAGCTTGAAGGAGGTCGACATGCGAGATCAGCGACGGTGGTGGATTGGTTTGGCGATACTCATCGGGGTGATCTGTGTCATGGTGGCGTTGGTGAGCCTGGGCGTGGCCGGCGTGTGGGCCGTCAGCGCCGGGGCGGAACCGGCCGCCAGCCAGCCGCCCACGCCCTTGGCCACCCGGCCCGTCATCCGCACCAAAACTCCCACACCCACATCCATGCCCACGGGCACGCCCGGCCCCACGCAAACGCCCACGCCTACGCCTACGTCTACCCCCACCCCCACGCCCACGCCGCTGATCAGCCTGCTGGACGTGCAATCGCTGGGCCGGCTGGAAACAGCCCAGTTTGTGATGCAAACGGTGGTGGACCTGGAAAAAGAGCCCGGCAACCTGTGGGAAGAGTGGTTCGGCACCGACAAGCTGCTGCTCATCGCTACCGGCGAGGTGGTGGCCGGCTTTGACTTGACCGCCGTTCAGGACAGCGACGTGGTGGTGCAGGGCAAACACGTGACCCTGTGGCTGCCCGCACCCGAGATCCTGTATAGCCGGGTAGACAATGAAAAGACCTTCGTGTACCTGCGCGAGACCGGGTTCCTGATCTCGCCCGACAAGGACCTGGAGACGCAGGCCCGCGAGCTGGCCGAGCGCTCGTTGCGCCAGTGGGCTCTGGAGCACGACATCCTGGCCCGGGCCGAAGAGTATGGTCGCATTCGCATGGAATCATTTCTCCGCGCCCTGGGCTTTACCGACATTCGCATCAACGTGCGCCACACCTGGGACCAATAAGGAGGAGTCATGAACGAACATCCCCGTCGCAATGCCGGCTGCTGCGGACTGGTAGCCTTGCTGATCGTGGCGCTGATCATCGTACCGCTGATCGTCGTCGCTGCATTCCCAGCCCTGGTCCTGAACAACCTGCCCTCGAACCCATTTGCGCTGCCGACGCCCGAGCCACTGCCGCCGCCGGTGGTGACCATTCAGGCCATTCGCCAACAGGCCAAACTGATCACGGTGGAATATCGCACGCTGGCCGAGGTGCGGAACGAGCGCGTGCCGGACGATTTACGCCAGTACCTGGGCGTCAAAGAAGAGATATTGTTGCTGGTCTATGGCGATGTGCGCGCCGGGTTCGACCTGAGTAAACTTCAGGAGGGGGACCTGTGGACCGATGGCACCCGGGTCCAGCTTCACCTGCCCGCGCCCGAGATCCTGTCCGTCAGCATCGACGAAGAACGGACCCACGTCGTCTACTATGCCAAGTCGTTCATCGTGGCCCCGGACCCCAATTTGCCGGGTGCGTCGCGCCAGATTGCCAAGGATGCCATCCAGCAGGCCGCCATCGAGGCCGGGATCCTGGAAAAGGCCCAGGAATACGGCGAGTTGTTCTTTGAGAACTTTTTACGTTCGTTGGGCTTTACCGATGTGAACGTGGTCACCAACTAGCCACTGTCTGCGGATCGGGCACAATACCACAACAGCCACGCCGCTTTTGCGACGTGGCTGTTTCTATGACAGCGGCGATAGGGGCACCGGAGCCTAGCGGCAGATGAGCAGGGGTTGCTGGCTGACGCGCATCACCTCGTCCACGACGCTGCCTCGCATCACCTCTACCATTGGGCTGTGCCCATAGCCGCCCATGATGAGCAGGTCGCACGCGTGTTCCTGGGCCACCGCCAGCACGGTCTCGTCGGCAGGGCCGGCGCGTTCGGTGAACGTGGCCGGCACGTCGCGCATGGACAGGTATTCCTTGGCCTGGTGCAGAGCATCGGCGGCCGGTCTGCTGTCCAGCGCTGTCACCACCACCAGCGAAATGCGCCACTGGCCGGCCAGGTATGCGGCGACAAACAGGGCCTCGTCGGATTTGGGGCTGCCGTCATAGGCCAGCAACGCCCGGTCCAGCGGCGAAACCGCCGGCACGCTGAGGATGGGCCGGGGACAGCGGCGGATGAGGGTGGACAGTCCGGAGCCCAGGCGGCCCATGCGCTGGGGCGGCGGCGGATAGTTCAGGCTCAGCACGATCAGATCGACCCAGCGGGCGCGCTGGCAGACCGCGTGCGCCACGTCGCCCACTTCCAGGGCCAGCCGGCCAGCGACGCCGGCCTGGGCGCAGCGTCGGTCAAACTCGGCCTGGATGCCCTGAGCCGCCGGGGCGTCTTGCTCGGCGGCCGATGGGACCACGTGCAGGCCATGGAGCTGGGAGCCGTCGCGGCGAGCCAGGTGCAACGCCTGGTCCAGGGCCAGCCAGCCGGCCTCCTGACCGTTGATCGCCACCAGCACGTCGGCAAAGAGCCGGTCTTGCGGCCGGTGGGTGAGCCAGTCTTCGCGCCACTGGCCGGTTGGCGGCCCGGCCTCTAGCTCTTCGGGCAGGATGGTCCGGCGCAACCATCGCCCCGCCCGCGAGGCGACATGGCCGGGCCGGGAGCTAAAGCGCGCCGTCAAGTCGGCGGCGGCGGCCTGGGGCTGTACTTCCCAGCCCAGTTCCTGGGCCAGGTCGGCGCGATGGTCGGCCAGCCACAGGTACAGGTCGGCCTCGGTGCGGCCGGGAAAATCGCGCAACAGGCCCTGTTCGCGGATGATCTGAACCACCGGCTGGTATACCGTATCGTACCAGTGGGCCACGGCCTCGCCATAGGGGATCTCGCGCTGTTGTTCCAGGCCCATAAAGTGGCGGTGCACCTCGATGTGCTCCAGGAGGGCCTGGTACTGGCCGGGGACGGTCACGCTCAGGTCGGTGAGGGGCCGCAGGGCGTGCAGGTGGGTGTGTGCCAGAAAATCGGCGTATTCGGCCTTGATGATGAGGTCGTCGGGCTGCACGTCGGGCGTGAGGGGCACCGGGCTATATACCGGCGTCACATAGGCCTGGATGTGAGAAGTATCGAGCCGCCGGGCCACGGATACGCGGTGGTTGCCGTCCAGCACAAAATAGGCCTCACCGATCTGGTAGACTTCGATCGGCGGCACACCGGCCGAATCGGTCATGGCGGTCTGGACGCGGGTCCAGCGGTCCTGGTCGCTATCCTGGCGAGGTAAAAAGTTGCGCGTAAAGTCGTTATAGCGCCCCACGCTGCCGACGATGGCATCCAGGGGGATGTCCTGAAGCGTCTTGGCGGCGCACTCGCGGGCGTGCAGCTTTTGACGCACGTCCTCATAGGAAAGCAGGTCGGTTGATTTGCCCGTGAGCCGGGCCATGATGGCTTCCAGGGCGGCCCGTCGCCGAGCGGCTTGAAAGTCGCGCAGGGCCGGCCAGGGTTGCAGGATCATGATTCTTCCTCAACAGCGGCGTGATGGTGTTGATGGGCGTGCTCGTGCTCGCCCGCGTGGCGCAGGTTGCCAAATGCGCCCACCACTACCTCGCTCAGGGCCGGGTGGATGGTCTGCGCCCAAGCCAGGGGGTAATAGTTGCCCTCTGGCGTGTTCATCAAATAGACCAGGGGTTGCAACAAGATGGCGGCGTGCGGCCCAATGATGTGCGCGCCCAGGATGCGGTCGGTACCTTCTTCGACGATGACCTTGACAAAGCCGTCTTGTTCGCCTATGGCAAAGCCTTTGGCGGTGTCGTGGTATTTTTTCACGCCCACCAGGATATGATGGTCGCCGGCCGCTGCCAGGGCTTGCGCCTCGGTCAGTCCCACGCCGGCGATCTGGGGGTGCGAAAAGATGGCGTGGGGGATGGCGTGCTCGTCGACCGCGTGCTGGTGTTCGCTAAAGGCATTCGTCCACACCACCTCGGCCTCATAGTTGGCGGTATGGCGGAACTGGTGCCGGCCGGTGGCGTCGCCCAGGGCCCAGATGCCCGACTTGGTGGTGCGCAACAGGGGATCAACCACGATCCAGCCGTGCTCGTCCGTTTCGACGCCGGTGCGCTCGGGCTTGAGGATGTCGGTGTTGGACCGGCGGCTGGCGGCGATGAGCACCTCGGCCCCGGCAAACTCGCGCAGTTGGCCGCTGGCCCGGTCCCGGGCCACCAGCACCTTGCCCTCAGCGCGGGCCTCGGCGCGCACGACCTCGTGGTTGGTGTGGACCTGGCAATAGCGCGCCATGCGGACCTGGAGCAACTCGGACACGGCCGGCTCTTCGTGGGGCACTAGGCGTGGGTTGCGGCCAATGATGGTGACGTCGGTGCCAATGGCCGAGAAAAAGTGGGCCAGTTCGACGGCGATGTAGCCGCCCCCGGCGATGAGCAGGCTCTTGGGCGGCTCGGTGAGGTCGAACACGGTATCGCTGGTCAGATAGCCCACGGCCTCTAGCCCTTCGATGGGCGGGATAAAGGGCCGCGCGCCGCTGGCGATGACGATGGTCTTGGCCGTGATGTGCTCGTCGCCCACTTGGAGGGTGTGGTTGCCGCTAAAGGCCGCGGCCGTGTTGTAGAACGTGATCCGGTCTGACTGGGCCACGCCTTGTTCCATCTCGTGGCGCCCATCCAGCACGATTTCCCAGACCCGGGCCATGATGCGCGCGTAATCCACGCGGTCGATGGTGGCGTGGACGCCGATGGCCTCGGCTTCCTGGACCATGCGGATCACATCGGCCGGGTAGAGCATGACCTTGGAGGGGATGCAGCCCCGGTTGAGGCAGGTGCCGCCCAGCGGACCGTCGTCGATGACGGCCACGTGCATGCCCTGGCTCACGGCCCGGGCGGCCACGTTCATGCCGGCCCCCGAGCCGATGACGATGAGGTCAAAGGTCTTGGCTTTTAAGCGGTGCAGAATGTTCATGGAATGGCCTCGATGACGAGTCGATTACGCGCTGACGCCCAGGTCCGCGTCTGTCACCTGTTCCAGCTTGAGCGAGAGAACCCGGCTGACGCTGTCTTCGCCCATGGAAACGCCATAGAGCGTGTTGGCGGATTCCATGGTCACGCGGTTGTGGGTAATGATGATAAACTGGGTGTCGTTGATGATTTCCTGCAAAGCGGCGCGGAAGCGGCGGGCGTTGGGCTCGTCCAGGGCAGCATCGACCTCGTCCAGCACGCAAAAGGGCGTGGGATTGACGGTGAGGATGGCGAACAAGAGGGCGATGGCGGTGAGGGTGCGCTCGCCGCCGGAGAGCAGGGCCAGCCCTTGCTCGCGCTTGCCGGGGGGCCGGGCCACGATGTCCACGCCGGCGTCCTGGCCGTCCTGGGCGTCGATGAGGGTGAGCCGGGCGGTTCCGCCGCCGAACAACTGGATGAAATAGCGCCGAAATTCCTGGGCCACGGCCTGGAAGGTGCGGTCAAACTCGCGCTGCATTACCTCGTCCAGCTCAGCGATGACGGCTTGCAGGGACTTGGAGGCTTCTTTCAGGTCTTCGGCCTGGGTGGAGAGAAAGGTATAGCGGCTCAGGGCCTCGTCGTATTCGGCCGGGGCCTCGGGGTTGACGGCGCCGGCGGCCTTGATCTGGCGGCGCAGGGTGGAAATGCGCGCTTCCAGGGCCTTGCCATCCAGGACCGGGGCGTCGGTCAGTGCCAATACAGTGGCATCTTCAAAACGGAGCACGAGCTGGCGCGGCAGATCGTCGTCGCTCAGTTCCAGCTCACCCAGATCCGCCTCGATCTGGCGGCGCAGCGCTTCTAGCGATTCCTGGCAGCGGCGCACTTCGAGTTCAGCGCGGCTGGCGTTGGTTTCCAGTTGGAGCAGGGCGCGCCGGGCGGTGGCGGTGTCTGTCACCAGGCGGTCACGCTGGGCCTCTTGATCGCGCAAGGCGGCTTCGGCCGGCTCGATGTGCGCTCCCAGTTCGGCCAGTTGCTGCAACAGGGCGGCGCGTGCGGTTGCAACGCCGTCTATATCGGTTTGCAGGGCGGCGGCCTGGTCGGTCAGGTGTTGGGCCTGGGCTTGTTGGCCGGCGATCTGGTCATTTTGGCGCCGGATGGTGGTCTGGAGGTCCTGGATCTGCTGGGCGACCTGCTGGCTGCGCTCGTGGAGCACGGCCAGGTCGGCCCGAGCCGCGGTCAGGTCGGCGGTCAGGTCTTGTTCTGCGCCCCACTCGCGGATCTGGCGGCGCAGTGTATCGACAAGGGCATTGCTGGCCTCCTGGCGTTCCTGGGCGGCCTGGGCTTGGGCGCGCAGATCGGTCTCGCGCGTGTCCAGGGCAGCCAGATCGGTGACCAACTGGGCGATACGCTCCTGGTAGCCGGTGGCCTCCTGGGTCAGCCGCTCAGCGCTGCGGCGTTCTTCGGCGCTGCGCGCTTGCAGGGTCACCCGTTCGGCGGCGATGTCCTGGATCTCGCGGGCCAGATCGGTGGCCTGGGTTTGCAGGTCCTCGCGCTGGTGCTGCCCGGCAGCCAGGTCACGCTGGTGGGCCTCTAGTTGTTGGTCCAGCGTGGCGATGCGGCCGGGCAGGTCGCGTAGCTCGCGTTCCCGGGCCAGCAGGCCGCCTTCGTTCTGGCGCCTGTTGGTGCCGCCGCTCACGGCCCCGCTGAGGCGCACCACGTCGCCGGCCAGGGTGACGATCTGGCTGACGCCCTGGACGGGGGCGTTGGGCTGGCGCAAGGCGTCCAGGGCGCGCCGGGCGGCCGGCAGGTCCTGCGCGATGAGGGTGCGGCCCAGCAGGTGATCAAAAGCGCTGGCGTGGCGCGGGTCAAAGGAGATCAACTCGCTGGCGAGGCCCAAAATGCCGGGCAGCCGGGCCGGGTCGCCCTGGGCCGGGCGCGTGCGCAGGGTGTCCAGCGGCAAAAAGGTGGCCCGGCCGGCCTGCCGGTCGCGCAGCCGGCCGATGGCGCGTTCGGCGTCGGCCCAGGTCTCTACCACCAGGTCTTGCAGCCGCGCACCCATCGCCACTTCGATGGCCGTTTCCAGTTCGGCCGGCACCACCATCAGGCTGGCGGCAGTGCCCAGGACGCCGGGTTGCTGGGCCTGGAGGACCGCTCGCACGCCATCGTAATAGCCGGCGTGACTGTCTTGCAGGTCTTGCAAGACGCTCAAGCGCTCGGCCCAGCCGTGGCGCTGACGTTCCAGTGCCTGGATCTGGGTGACAAGCGTGTCTATGTGGGTGGTGATCTGGCGGATCTGCTCGTCGCGCTGGGTCTGTTGCTCGGCCAGCGATTGCGCGCGTTCGTCCAACGCCTGGACCTGGCCGGTCAGCGCCTCGATCTGCCGGGCGCTGGCGGTGCTGGCGGCCCGGGCCTGTTTGGCGGCGTCTTGCCATTGGCGGTTCTGGGCGCGTTGCTCTTGCCGGCGTTCTTGGATCTGGGCCAGCGCTTGCCGGGCTTGCGCGGCAGTTGTCGCCTGGCGCAGGGCGGTGTCCTGGGCCGCGGTCAATTCTTCTTCGAGCACGGCGCGCTGCTGCTGGTGCTGGTCCCAGCGAACCTGGCTGGCGTTGAGGCGGGCCTGGCCCTCGGTCTCTTGGGCGCCAAGTTGCTCTTGCTCGGCCTGGGCCTCGGCGAGGCGGCGCTGCACGTCTTCCTGGGTGGTCAGCAAGGCCGGCAGATCGGTCAGGATGATCTCGTGCTGGCGGTGCAGTGCGGCCAGACGCTCGGCCCACACGGCCAAATCACGCTGTTGGGCCTCGGCCTGGGTGTGGAGGTCGCTGCTTTGCCGGTGCCATCGCCCCAGTGATTCGCGGAGGGCCAGTTGCCGGGTGCGCAACTCATCGGCCTGTTGCTCCAAGTTGTCCAATTGGCGCCGGCCGATCTTGAGCTGGGCGCGGGCCTCTTCTTGCTGGGCCTGGGCTTGCACCTGGGCCTTTTGGCCTTCTTCCCACCGCTGCCCATACCACAGGCCGAGCAGTTCTTGCAGCTCGCCAACCAGGGCGGCGTGTTCCTGGGCGCGCTGGGCCTGACGCTGCAATCGCTGCAAGCGGGGTCCCAGTTCGTTGATTATGTCGTTGACGCGGAGGATGTTGCCTTCTGTGGCCTGGAGCCGGTTGGTGGCCTCGCGGCGCTTGCGCTGGTAGAGGCCAATGCCGGCTGCTTCTTCGAACAACTCGCGCCGCTGGTCGGGCCGTAGGCTCAGCACCTCATCGATCATGCCCTGCCCGATGACCGTATACGTGCTCTGGCCGACCTGGCCCTGGCCCAAGAGTTCCTGGATGTCGCGCAGGCGCACCTTGTTGTTGTTGATGCGGTATTCGCTCTCGCCGGATCGATAGGCGCGGCGGGTGATGGTGACCTCGGCGAATTCCAGCGGCAGGCGGCCGTCGCTGTTGTCAACGGTCAGCGTGACTTCGGCCAGGCCCTGACGGGCGCGGGACGACGATCCGGCAAAGATCACGTCTTCGGTGCGTTTGATACGCAGGGGGCGCAGGCTTTGCTCGCCTAACACCCAGCGCACGGCATCGGCAATGTTACTCTTGCCCGAGCCGTTAGGTCCCACCACGGCCGTGATGCCCGGGATAAAGGCAAACTCGGTGCGCGTGGCAAAGGTCTTGAAACCCTGGATCGTGAGGTGTTTTAGGTGCAAGTGGGCCTCTTTTTCTTGACTAGTGCGTCTGATTGGCAGAGGGGATGGTCATCGTTTGCTATATGTCTGAATAAAGCGCCGAAAGCTGCGGTCGTAGGTACTCTCTACCTCGGGCGGAAAGGCGCAAGCCGGCAACTGGTCCATCTTCAAGTGGTAGGCGATACATTCGCAACAGATGCCCTTGCGCGGACAAGGATCATAGGTGCAAGGGCAATGCTCCAGGTTATGCTCGACAGTGCAGTGTCTGGCCATGAGCTTTTCCTCCATAAATAGACTTTGGCAGACCTGGCCGGTCGTGAAGACCGGTCAGGTCTCGACTTGTTGTGCAGTGTGACCGGCGCGCCAATTATACCACAAAAACGCGCGGGATGGTATGGGCGTGCCACACGGAATCTCTTGTGTTCTGGGGCATTTTGTGGTATACTATATTTAATAGTTGCGACGGGGGCGGCATTGACCAACGGTTAATACTCGTGGCAGTGAAAGACCAGTGGCGTCAGGATCGACAGGTCGGCTCTGGACTTACAGAGTGGAGGGCGGTGGTCATGAGAGCACAGCAAAGCCCAGAAGAAAAAGCCGCACGGCGGCGTGCGCGCACCAAGATCAATTTCGATCGCAAGCACGGAGAGGGCAGTTGGGATCGGCTGCTTGAGATGTATCGTACTGGCCAGAGCTTTCAAGAGATTGCCTCTTGCTTTGAGGTGAGCCATCAGGCAATTCGTGAGATGCTGATTCGCACCCAGGTGCATACGGCCGAGAGCACCCTGCGGCGCCGGCGCATTCGCCAGGAGTCCCGGCGAATGGACGAGCGCGAGCTAGAGGAGCGCATGAACGCGATCTTGCGCCAGGCGGCGTATGATGATGCCTACTGGAGCCGGCGCGGGCAATTGTCGTTAGAGATGGTGCGCAAAGAGCTGGGGTTGTCGGCTGGCCGGTGGTACAAGTTTATCAAAAAGTATCCGCCACCGTATGGCCGGGTGGAGGTGGTGGTGCGCTATGGCATGGGGCACGATCCCAAGACCTATCTCCAAGGGTTATACGAGAATGGCATGCCCATCGCCGATATCGCCGCCAGCCTGGATGGGGTGGGGGTTTCGCCCACGACGTTGCACCGCTATATGCGGCACCTGGGCATTCCCATGCGCACCATTTCCGAGGCGCGCCTGATCCGCCGCCATCGCAAATCGCCGCCAGCCAGCCCCGGGTCAGAGCCAGCGGCTCTGGCCGGGCCGGAAACCGGCACCGACCACGACTGATAGCCACGCAGCCCCGGTGGGCCATGCAATCCGCCTGGCCCACCGGGGCCTGTATATCAGACATTATAGCGATTTAAAAGCCAACGGCCTCGTAGTGCCATGGCCGGAAGTGTAACCGAAAGTTGTGCAGTCCACAGCAAGTTTCCATAACCTTGTCTCGAAATCCTTCCTTCCAGCACCTGATCTTGTCTTTCACAATTCGATACCGTTTCACACCACCGATGGCATGCTCGACCCGAATCCGAATCTGGGCAATGAGTCGATTGGTTTCCTTGTCTGCTGGGGTCAATTCTTGGCCGCGCGGTTTCTTGCGGGGTTGAATGATGATCACGCCGGCGACGTTGAATCCCTGAAACCCGGTATCTTGGAACAAGACGCTGTCCTCAGAAAAGGAATAGCCGGCTTCATCGGCTGCCTTTTTGTCATGCTTCTTGCCGGCACAGGTCGGAGTGAGAAAACGGATCTGGCTCTGCGTGTTGATGATCACAATATTTTTGACCGTATGTTGTTTCTTCTTGCCGCTATAGTACTCTTTTTGGCGTGCCTGGTCCGTGGGGCGCGGAATAGGTCTTTCCGTGCCGTCGTGAAAGTAGATGGCTAATTCCTCGTCTTCTGGGACGAAGGCCGCCGCATCTCGCACGGGCAATTCGCCCAGAGCTGCCAGGGCCTGATTGAGACAGGGATGTAGCAAGTGGATCCACCGGTTCGCATCTGGTTGGTGCATCCCGAACAGGGTGCCATGCAGTTCTTGGGTGGATCCTTGTTTCAAGTAGATCAGGATGAAGAGCAACTGGTCTGCGATCGTCGGCAGCGGCGAGTTCTTGTAGGCACTGTGTTTACGCTTGGTGCGGGGTTTCCGCGCCACGGTCTGGGTCTTGATGAATTGCTCAAATTGAGCTTGAAAGTGGGGCAGTAGGGCCTGAAACTCGGCAATGGTGTAGCCCGTCATCGCCAAGAACTTGCGCGGCTGGGCCGCTAATTCGTTGTAACTGGTCATTATGCCTTGCTCCTACACAAATCCTTTTTGCAGGTTCGGAGTATAGGCGTCAACGACTGGTTTGTCAAGCTAAATCGCTATAATGTCTA
>JAHJIN010000014.1 GCA_018823415.1 Chloroflexota bacterium
ACGCTGGTGCCCACCTTTACGCCGACGCCTACGGCCCTTGCCGCCGCCGACATACCACCCCCCGCGGCCCCTGAACCGCCGACGCCTGTCCCGGAGCCCGTGCTGGCCGAGCCCGCGCCGCTGGCCCGCCCGCCGGCCGATGCGCCGCCCGACAGGCTGCTCATCTCCGGGATCGGCCTGGACATCCCCGTCCGGCCGGTAGGGTTAAAAACCAGCAACAAAGGGGGCCGGACCCGGGTCGTGTGGGCCGATCTACCCAACGCCGGGGGATTTCACCAGACCTCCGCCTATCCAGGCCAGGCGGGCAACACCGTCATCAACGGCCATCGCGACATCCAGGGTGCAGTGTTCCGCCACCTGGACAAAGTAGAGGTAGGGGATGAAATCATCCTATACGTGGGTGACGTGCTCTATCCCTACACTGTCACCGAGATCCTGGTCGTGCCCGAGACCTTTGCCAATGCTGCCCAGCGGGCCGAGAACCTGCGGTTGATCGGCTACGTGCCCGAAGAGCGCCTGACGCTGGTCACCTGTACGCCTGTCGGCCTGGCCACCCACCGCCTGCTGGTCATTGCCCGGCCGGCGCAGCAATGGGCGCCCCAGATGCCGGAAGCGGGCGACGGGCCATGAGGCAGCCCGCCATGCGGCAGCCCGCCATGTGGCGGGGGGCTGATTTGCCGGTCTATTCCTTCCGTGTTATAATTTCTTTTGTATCATCTCAATAAACCGGGGGAACACCCCCGTTAGCCACAAGTAGTTGCCAGTTTGCATTTCGACGGCAAATGTGTAGAATAGCGAACTTATGTTTGACGAGATTGATCTGAGCAACATCCAAGATGAAAATGCCCGGGAGCTCGTTGTCCGGTTGCTGAACCTGGTCGAAGCCGTGAGCACCGACCTGCGAAACGCACAGGCCGAGATTCAGCGTTTGCGCGACGAAGTCAACCGGCTGAAAGGCGAGCAGGGCAAGCCCAAGATCAAGGCCAACACACCCAAGCCGCCGCATGAGAACTACTCGTCGGAGAAAGAGCGGCGCAAATCCAAACCTCGTCAAAAGCAAGCCAAGAAAGACAAGCTCGAGATCCATCGTGAACAGACACTGACCGTGGACCCGGTCAGCCTGCCAGCGGATGCCGAATTCAAGGGCTACGAAGATGTTGTCGTGCAGGACATCATCTTTCAGGCCAACAACATCTGCTTCCACAAAGAGAAGTATTGGGTGCCGTCGCTGGGTGAGACCGTTCTGGCTCCGATGCCTCTTGGTTACGAAGGGCAGTTTGGGCCGGGACTCAGGGCCCTGACAGTGACGCTGTACTTTGGCGGGGGGATGACCGAGCGCAAGATCTTGGAGTTGTACGAGGACATGGGCATCCAGATTTCGGCAGGTCAGTTGTCCAACTTCTTGATCAAGAACCAAGACGAGTTCCATTCCGAGAAGCAAGAAGCGTGCGATGCAGGGTTGGCAAGCAGCCCATTCCAGCATATCGACCAGACCGGCACACGGGTAGACGGTGAGAATCAGCATTGCACCATCGTATGCAATCCGGCGTATACCAGCTACAACACCACCCCCAACAAGGATCGCTTGAGTGTACTGGACGCACTGCTCAACGGTCGGGAACGTCGCTTCCGCCTGAATGAGGAGGCGTTGGGCTATCTGGAGTCGGTGTCCTTGTCGAAAGCCGTGCGTGCCTGGTTGTCGGCCGAGTGCAGTGACCAGGATTGGGACGAAGAGAGCTTTGTGGCGCGGTTGGATGCCCGGTGGCCGAATCTGAGTACACAGCACCGCCAGGCGATTCTGAGTGCCGCCGCCGTGGCGGCCTACCATGCCGCCACGGATATTCCCCTTGTCCAGTTGCTGATTTGCGATGATGCGCCGCAGTTCAACTGGATCGCGGAGCTGTTGGCCTTGTGCTGGATCCATGAAGGGCGGCACTACAAGAAGCTGATCCCGGCTTTTGTCAACCACCTGCACCTGCTGAACGACTTTCGGAAGCAGTTCTGGGACTACTACGACGAGTTGCTGGCCTACCAAGAACACCCGACGCTGGAAGAAAGCACCCAGTTGGAGAAAGAGTTCGACCGGCTGTTTTCGACCCGCACGGGCTATGACGCGCTGGATGCGCGGATTGCCAAGACGCGGGAGAAAAAAGCATCGCTGCTGATGGTGTTGAGGTACCCCGAGATTCCGTTGCACAACAATCCGGTCGAACTGGAAGCGCGCCAACGGGTGAGGAAGCGAGACGTCAGTTTCGGGCCGCGGACGCAAGAAGGCGTCAAGGCCTGGGACACATTTCAGAGCCTGGCGGCCACAACCAAGAAATTGGGCATCAGCTTTCATCAGTATGTCCACGATCGGATATCCAAAGAGAACCAGATTCCTTCGTTGGCGAGTCTAATCGAAGCACGCGCCCGTGAGCTGAAGCTCGGTACTTCGTGGTCAGTCACCTGACTTACCCCCAGTTATTGAGCTGATACGTAAGGAGCATAGAATGAAACACAAAAAGTTGGTATCGATGGTGATCATTGCCATCATGGCCATGACCCTCTTGCTGACAGCCTGCGACGTGGGTGAGCCCAAGGTGGTGACCACCGACAGCGGGCTGGAATACACCGAAGTAGAAAAGGGCAAAGGCGCCATGCCCAAGGAAGGTGAGGTGGTCACCATCCACTATATTGGCACCCTGGAAGATGGCACCGAGTTTGACAATTCCTACGAAAATGGTGATCCGATTTCCTTTGTGCTGGGCAAGGGCATGACCATCCCCGGTTGGGATGAGGGCATTGCCCTGATGCACGAGGGGGGCAAGGCCAAGCTGGTCGTCCCACCGGAATTGGGCCTGGGCGACCAGAGTGCGGGCATGATTCCCCCCAACTCGACCCTGCTCTTTGAGATCGAGCTGGTGGCCATCCGCCCCGGCGCGCCCGAGTCGCCCACAAAGGTGGACGAGGCGGACTATGTGACGACGCCGAGTGGTCTCAAGTATTACGACTTTGAGGTCGGTGATGGCGCTTCGCCGGAGCAGGGCCAGGGGGTCGAGGTGCATTATACCGGCTGGCTGGAGGATGGCACCAAGTTCGACAGCTCGCTGGACCGGGGCCAGACCTTTACCTTTGGTCTGGGCATGGGCCAGGTGATCTCTGGCTGGGACGAGGGCCTGGCGACGATGAAGGTGGGCGGCAAGCGGCAGTTGGTGATCCCGCCCGAGTTGGGGTATGGCTCGCAGGGCGCCAGCAGCGTCATCCCACCCGATGCCACCCTGATCTTTGAAGTGGAGCTGGTCGACATCAAGTTGGCGACGGAATAGATCGAGCATTCGAGGGGGGCTGGCCGTTGCCATCTTCGGCCGGTCCCCTTTTTTTATTTCCGCCGGCATACAGGGCCACGATCTGCTCGGCAAAGTCCTGGATGCTGCTGCGCAGGGCCTGGGGGGCCACTACTTCCACAGCGCCCCCCAAGCCCAGGATGTGCTCGCGCGCGTCCTCCAACGATTCGAAAGGTAGGGTTAGCCACAGCCATCCTTCGGCGTCGGCCGCCTCGGCGCGGTCTAGCTGCTCGTGGATCGGGTCGCCAAAGTAGATGGGCAGCCAGGGGATGAACTGAGGCGAGACACGCACGCTGACGGGATAAAAGGGACGGTTTCCCTCTATGGCAACGCACCACTTTTGCCAGAAAGCGGCCAGGTCAAAATCGACGGGGCGCACAAATGTCTCGGCAGCCAGGTGCGCCTGCAGCACACGCGAGATGCGGCAGACACGCAGGTGCCGGTTCCGGGCGCACACCAGATGCCAGACGTTGCCCT
>JAHJIN010000155.1 GCA_018823415.1 Chloroflexota bacterium
GGCCCCCAGTATGGACTGCCGCCGGAGGAGGAAGCGTAATGCCGAAAAAGACTACCCCTTCGATCTATGATCTGCTGGTCGCCGAGTCCAAACGGCTCGGCTGGCCGACGATCTTCCGCACGGACCTGACCATGCACGACCGGCAGATGCTGCGCCAGCGTGACCCGCTGCAAGGCGGCGAGTTTGTGTGGGTCGTCCGGGAACACGGCACCCACCTGTACTTTATCGAAGCCGCACCCAAACAGCAGGCGGCTGACTGGTTCCTCTGGATGATGCGCTACCACCAGAAACACGAACGCTGCCACTGGTACATCGGCGACATCGCCCGGCGCACCCTGACGCCGACTACCGCCGAGGAAGCGATCCAGCGCTACCGGGCCGCCCAGTCCCCGGCGCAAACGACGGCCCCGATCTGGCAGCCCGATTGGGCCGGCCTACTCGCTTCGCGCGGAGCAGCAGCGTAATGGCCGAGTTGACCGTGCTGATACGCCAGCAAGCGTACCACTACCAGATCCGGTATGCGCAGGTCAACGCCCCCCACGGGGAGCAAATACCCAGCGGCGGCTATGTCGTGGGAGAAACCGCGCACCGCGAACTGGTCCCCTTATCGCCCCGCGCCGCGCACCTGGTGGACCAGCTCCTGCTGGCCGAACCGGCAGTGCGCTGGGGCATCGTCCACTGGCTGGTCGCACCCAGCCGGGTGGAGCCCGACGTGCCACTGGCCCGGGAGTGCTGGCGCACGGACCAGGATACCCGCCAGCAACTCCACGACTACCTGTGCGCGGCCTACCCGCGCACGGCGGCCAAGTGGCTGTAGGCTCACAAATGCCCAAAGACCCCCAATGGCCGCCCCTGGTGCCCCAGCAACGGCACCTCGATATGGCCGCGGAAGTCAACCGCCAGGCGTTTCCGCTGGGCCATTGCCGCCGCTGTGTGCCGGAGATCGGCCCGGACAAGCGGCAGGTCTGCTGCACCACCTGCCACACCTGTCTGAACCCCCTGCGGGCCGATGGCTGGTGTGAAACCTGCCAGGAGTACAGGTAATGAGTGCGCTAGACCAAGTCACTTACTGTTTCGGCACTCAAATCCCGGCCCTTGCGCCAGCCGAAAAGGACTGGATCACCCAAGACCTCGCCCCCCTGGACCTCTGGGACATGCCAGAGGAGACTGCGACGGCCTGGTGTGAGCGTACTGGCATAGAAGAGCCGGATGGCGGTCACTGGCCGGGCTTCTGGTGGGACTTTGGCCCCCACGATGATGCGCTCTGGATCTACTCGGCCGACTACTTTGATCCGGATCACGTGGTCAGCTTTGTGCGGCGCTTTCTGGCCCGCTTTCGCCCCGACCACGTGTTCCACCTGGCCTGGGATTATGCGGGCTGGCCCCATCAATATGGTCAGGGCCGGCTAGTCGTTAGCACAACCCGGGTCATCTTCACAGACGCCATCGGCGACCAGCGCATCCCAGAATCCCTGGCGCGACCAGTCGGCGTCCTGCCCCCGGTGGTAGTAGTCTCCACCCCGGAGCAGATAGTCTATGGCACCGCCGGCGAGTCCGTCCAGCAAATCCTGACCCGACTGGACAGCGTGGCCCGGTCCGCGTAGTTCCCATGCCCAAGCTCCCACCCGCCGGGTTCGCCGCCCTGGTGACCGCCATCGCGGCCGAACTGCCCCCGGATTGGGGCGTGCGCCCGCCGACCGCGGACGACCCCTATTCGATTGAGATTGACGGCCCCGCCGGGGCCGGGATCCACATCGGCCAGGATCATACCGGCCGCCTGGTCATCACCGGCTGCTGGCCGCCCTCCTACGGAACGTGGTACTTTCACCCCCGCGAGGGTGCCCCTACCATCACCGTCCGCGCTGACCGTGGACCACTCGCTATCGCCGGCGAGATCAGCCGCCGCTTCCTCCCGGCCTACTTGCCGCTCTATGCACAGCAGGTCCAGGATCGGATAGCCACCATCGCGCGCGAAGCAGCCACCGAATCCCTGGCCGACGAACTGGCCCGGCTGAGCGGCGGTGACCGGCAGCACAATCGGGCGGCCTTTAGCGCGTTCCCACCCGGCATGAGTATCCGGGGGGAGATCGGTGGCCCGGACAGCGTGCGCCTGACCCTGGACTGCCCGGCAGCCCAAGCTCGGGCGGCCCTGCAAGCCTGCCTGGATGTCAAATGACTCAACGGCAGATCGACGCGGCCTATCGACGCAGCCTCAAACCCACCTACCGCTATCTCAGGCCGCCCGAAAAACGCCTGGTCCAGGCCCAACGCCGGATCGACGTTCTGGAACGAAACATCGCGGCCACCTACCGGCTGGGCCAACTGCGATACGGGCCGAATTTCCGCAAAGATCCCCGGTTCCAGGAGGATTTCGAGCTGATCTACGCGTGGGAAGAAGAGGTTGAAAAGCTCATGGCGCGGATCTCGCGCCTGGAAGCCAAGTATGACCTGCAGCGGGATCAGGTCATGGCCCTGTTCCAGCAGGTCAACCGCGATCGGTGCTATGGCGGATCGTTCTAGACTCACCACAAGGAGGTAAACATGCGCATCACCTTGAAAAAAGCGCGCCAGGCCATACTCGATGGCAACTGTTCCGAGTATGCGGCGCAGCACCAGGCCCGCAACCTGCGCGACCTGGCTGAGGCCCTCTGGCGCAACCCCCTGGCGGTCCAGGGGCAACGATACGTGGGCCCGGATTGGCTCAAACTGGCTTTGCAACTGGCCGGCTTTAGCTTCATCCAGGATCACCCATTCGGCGGCTGGGACAACGGCGAGGGCGTGTACGCCTTCCAGGGCGCCGCCCGCCGGCCTGGACTGAGTGCCCGGGGCATTCCCTGGCACTTTACCATCGAGGACGACGAGATCGTCAGCGTCGCCCCCGGCCCGCCCTGGTGGAAGCGCACCGTACTGGACACCAGCGACTACCACGACCTGCTGGCCTATCTCTCGCACACGCCCCACCAGGCCGCGTATGTCGCCGTCTGCGAAGACGCCGCCGGCGATACCGTCGTGCTGGTCCTGAGTTGCCCGGACTGGCAGGATCACGATGGGCCAGCGCAGTAACCACCCCCGCCTGACCCAGGTCCTGCCCCCGCCGCTCTTCCAGGTGCTGCCCACCACGACCAACGAATGGCACGTGGTGGTCCGGGACGAGCAATCCGATGACGCCGTGCACTACACGGCCCCGTTGGGGACGTGGACCCTGCGCGACGTGGCCATCGCTGGCGCGTTGACGGCCGCGGGCGCCCGGGCCATCGTCGCCGTCCAGCGCATCGAGCACGGCCTGCCGATTGACTTTGACACCCTGGCTGTGCAGCTCTATTGGGGGCAATGGCTGACCCGCAGTTTGCACCGCAAGCCGGCTCCCCATTGAACACTACCACACCATGCTTGATGACCAGGCGCGATCCATCGCGATCGCGCCTGGATTTTTAACCAGGAGGAATCCTCATGCATTGGTCTGAACGAAGTCGGGCCGTAGCCCGCATCGGCGAGGAACTGCAGCGCCGAGGTTGGGACCTCTACGGCTATCATGCCGACCAGAGCGACCTCTCGACCGACTATCACAACCCGGCCAGTTGGCGCGGCGTCGCCGTCAAGGATGGCGTCGTCGTGGGGGTGGACGTCAGCTCCTACGACGCCCAGATGTCCGGGAAACCCGAGTACCGGATCAACATGGTGCCCGATGTCCCCTGCGAACATTGTGCCGGCACCGGCATTCACCCCGACGGCCTCACGTACGATGAGGCCGTGGCGAATCCCGCCGGGCAACACGCCCTCATCCATGCGCGCCAGCGCGGGGGCACGCTCGGTCACCCCCACGTGGTCAGCCCGCTGCACTACCACGGCGTGCGCGCCGTGGCCGAGGAATGCGTCAACCCCACGGCCCCCTACGGGGCGCCGATCTGCCTGCATTGTGCTGGCCGGGGCTATACCCAGAAGCAAGAACAGGAACTGGTCCGCACCTGGCCGACCTTCCGGCCCACCCCCAAGGGCAAGACCTGGCACGTCGAGCGCGAGGGGCGCATCGTGGCCAGCGGCGTGGGCCTGCAAGCCTGCGCCCACTGGAACAATGACAAAACGGCCAGCCCGGTCCGCGACCTGTGCGACCGCATCGAGGCGGCCGCGTTCCCCGCGCCGCGCGTCACACTCGCTGCCCCCGCCACCACCCGCGAGCAGCGGTCCATCACGGCCGGCACGGTGGAAGGCGATGTGCCCTTTACGGTCTATGAAGAAGGCGATTGGACCTGGATCGCCTTCGGCCGCAAGCCCTCGGAGGAGTTGCGGGATCGCCTGAAACGCGCCGGCGCGCGCTGGGGCAAACGGCGCGGGGCCTGGCGCTTCACACGCACCGGCGTGGATCTGGCGGCGCTGGGGTTGGGCACGCGGCCGGCCGGGCCCGTCGCAGAAGCCGACCCGGAACCAGCAGCGCCGGCCACACCGGCACCGTGGACGATGACCCAGCGGGCCTACCAGGAAAGCAAAGCTCAGCGAGTTGCCGGCGTGCCCATCATGAACGCCCGGGATGGGCGCGACCATGAGGCCAGCGTACGGCAGGCCGTAGCCCAAGGATTGCCGGTCCCAGCGTACGTGCTGGCCTGCTACCCGGACCTGGTTGCGCCGGCGACGGCAGCAACCGCACCAGCCGGGGCGGCGTCCGCTTCTCCACCAGTCGAACCGGCCCCGGTCGGGCCACTCCCGGCACTCCCGCCCGATCTGATGCCCTATAAGGCGGCTATCCAGGCCCTGAGCCAGGCC
>JAHJIN010000156.1 GCA_018823415.1 Chloroflexota bacterium
GTGGAGACGGCGTTGGCGTTACGGTTTATGCGCCGGCTCCCGGGTGCCCGTAGTGCACCCGCCGGGCTAGAACTGCACATCCCCGATGTGCCGAGAGGTAAGGGAGGCGCCTGCGGGCCGCCCCTGACAGTCAATCAGCCCGGTTAACACCCGTGCATGGCATAAATGTCCATAAAGCGGGTAACTATCTGGACATGCACCCCGATCTGCGCCAGACGCTCGCCAAGACCATCTCCCGGGGGAGTAGCGCCGTCCGCTGGTCGGTGCCGCTTATCCTGCACCGCCTGCGCCGAGTCATCGCCGTCTTTTTGCGCTACCACGGCTGGCGCGCCGACGGGCTGCTGCAGGTCTATCCCCGGTTGGCGCGCTGGGAAGATGAGGGCCGGTCGATCTTTGACATTGTGGTGCGCATCGAGCCCCAGGTGATGATGGAAGCGGGCGACGAGGTGCCGCCGGGCGAGGGCGACGTGTACCTGGCGGAACAGGCCTTGAGCTGGACGATCCTGGCCCTGTTCGACCACGCCGAGGAACTGCAATTGCCGCGCTCCTTGTTCTGGTAAGCCGGATCGCCGGCGACACTCGGGCCGAGGGAGTCACCGGACCCAATAGGCGGCGGCCCGCGCGCCTCGCGCGGGCCGCCGCTCACGCCCGGCCAGTGCAATGATCCAGCCTCAGCAGGCACCATAGACCGGCAGGGCGGTCCTTGTGCCACCAGTGCCTGTACCTCGTCACAGCGCTGCCTTGTTCGCTGTCACGGCCGGTGCCGCATGGCCCGGCCTGGCAGGCGTGGGATCAGGATCTCCAAGCGCATCCGCAAGTAGTGCGGCGTCCTGGGACTTGGCTGAACTCGTAGCAGGCCGGCAGCAGACCAAAAGGTGCCCCAAACCAAGGAGCAGCCGCCCAGGGACTGGGGCGTTGCTCATGATACCAGCATACACCCCCAAAAGGCAAGACCGTTGCCGGGTTGCAACGGTCTGTTTGTGGTTATTCGCTGGTTGGTTGGAGCTTGCTGATGCCGCTGGCTGGCGGCGGCGGAAAACAAGTTCCCTCAGGACTGTGTTCAGCTACGGGTCTATGGTTGCCTGCTCCGCCTCCTCCATGCGCTGGGCCAGCTCGTCGGTGGTCGGCTCGGTGTAAACCATCACGGTGTCCAGGCTGCTATGGCCCACGCCAAGCGTTGCCGCCACGTTGCGCAGGTCGCTGGGGAAACGGATGCAGCAAGCCATCGCGGCGGCTAATGGCAGTCAGGTCGTCCGACAGGAAGGCGTAGCCCCGATCCAGTAAAGCCAGGGTCAGGGTCGTCTTGCCCCGGCCGGCCGGTCCGGTCAACAAAAAGCCCTGTCCCGCGTGGGACAGGGCTGCTGCATGGAACAGATAATAGTCGGTCACCCGGGTCAGGGCCGTGTTGAGGATGCGCGTGTAAGCATAGCTCAAGAGCACCGCCGGGTCCTCGACCAAGATGCGCCGTCCATCTATGACCAGGGCCGGTCCCCCGGCTGCCGCACTCGACCAGACCTGGCAGACCATGAGCGGCGCGCCGACCGTCGCCATGCGGAACCGCTCATAGGCCACTCCGAACAACTCGATGATGTCCGGCGCGTCCGACTGGATGGTCACGTTCAGGTCCAGCCAGCGGAACGCGGCCTGTGCAACCCCCGGCTCATTGGCGGACGATCAGGGGCCGGTGCAGTCGATAAAACCGGCCGGCCAATGGGGCTGCCTCCATGGCGGCCGGGGTGTGCGCCCCGGTGCACAGGTCCCATACCAGGCCCGCCGTGGGGTTCAGGATGTGCACCGTTTCCACCTGGGTGTCATACAGATACGTCTGGCCGCGCAACTCTTGGCGGATCAGGCCCACCTGACGGTGCGGCCGCAGATCGTTTGGCTCCATTCACGCCCTCCACTGTCTTGCTACGGCAGCGCCTCGGTGCGGCGCTGCGCCCCCTGGTTGCCGGGGTCCACCGCCAGCGCCCGCTCGTAGGCGGCCCGGGCCTCAGCGCGGCGGCCCAGGTCGCGATAGACGTCGCCCAGACTGATCAGCAGCCAGGGGTTGTCGGGGCTCAACCGGATGGCCGTCTCGTACTCGCGGATCGCCGGGTCCGGCCGGCCCAGGGCCAGATAGGCCCGGGCCAGGCCGGCGTGAGCGGCCGCATCGTCGGGGGCCAGCGCCACCGCTGTCTCGAACTGGGACCGGGCTTCGTCAGGGCGCCCGCCATCCAGGTACACATCGCCCAACTGCTCGTAGGCATAGGGCCGGTCGGGGCGCAGGGCGATGGCCTGCAGCAGGTAGAACTCGGCCTGGGCCAGGTCCGGCAGGCCGTGGTGATAGATGTCGCCCAGGGTACGGCAGGCGGCCTCGTCCGGGCGCAGTTTCAAGCCGGCCTTGAGTTGCCAGACGGCCGCCGGCCAATCCTCATCCTGGGCATAGACCTGGCCGATGCCAAAGTAACAGGCGGCCAGGTCGCCGCGGCCGCCGGGCTGAAAGTTCGCCAGCGTCTTGGCCTGCTCGTAAGCGGCCAGGGCCTGCTGCCGCGCGCCCCAGACGCGATACACCTCGGCCAGACCGTACTGCGCCGAGCCGCCTCCCGGGTCCAATGTAGCGGCCAGCAGATAGCGGCGCTGGGCCTCCTCATAGCGCCGCTGCACAAAGCCAGAATCACCCTCGATGACCAGCCAGGCGGCGGCCCAGCCGGGGATGTCACGCCAGGCGGCCAGGGCCGCGGCTTCTTGCCCGGCGCGCTCGTAGGCCAAGCCCAGGGCTAGCCGCGCGGCCTGGTTATCGCCCCACCAGGCTGTGGCCTCTTGCAGGTCTGCCAGAACCGCCGGCGGGGGTGGCGACGCGGCCAGGATGGCCTGGTTCAGCGCCAGGTTGCCCCGGTTCGCATAGGCCAGGCTGACGCCGGCCGGCA
>JAHJIN010000015.1 GCA_018823415.1 Chloroflexota bacterium
TCATCGACCGGGCCACCGACCCGGATGCCGACCAACCGCCCAGCGTGGACCCCGCGCCGGCACTGCCACTCCTGAGCGATATGTTCGAGGCCGAGTGGGAGCAGGCCAAGTCCGGGACCTGCCCCTGGCCAGCGCGGCTCGACTGCGCTGATTGCCCGGCAATCGACGAATGCACAGTCGACCAGGACGACCAACTCCAGCCCACCGAGGAGCCAACGTGGGGTATCGACGACCAACCGCCCCTAGTCAACCTGGACGCCCTCACCCTCGATGACGAGATCCAGCTCGCCAGCCGGCCGCTGGACTATCGCATCGTCGCTGCCTACGCCGAGGCTATCACCAATGGCGCCGAGTTCCCGCCCATTGTCGTGTTCTCGACCGAAATGCAGTTCCTCGTCGCCGACGGCTTCCATCGCGTCGCCGCCCACCAGGCCGCCCGGCGCCCGCAGATCCGCATGGAAATGCGCCAGGGTACCCGCCAGGATGCGCTCATCTACGCGGCCACGGCCAACGTGGCCCACGGCCGGGCCATGACCCAGGCCGAAAAGCGCGAGGCGGGCTACCGCCTGATCCAACTCACCGACCTCAGCAACCGCGAGATCGGGCGCCGCCTGGCCGTCTCCGAGGGCAGTGTGCGCAACTGGCGCGATGCGCTATCTGCGCAATCTTGCGCAGATAGCCAGGTCGACGAGCCTGATGAGGCCGATGAGTCCGACGACGGCGAGGACCTCGTTCGCACCGTCACCCGGGGTGACACCACCTACAAGATGGCGGTCGCCAACATCGGCCAAAGTACCCCTCTCCCAGCGGAAGAGGGGGAAGGGGGAGAGGGAGAAAGCGCGCTGGATGCCATCTATCGTCGGACCGCCGAGCGTCAGGCTGTCAACCAGTCCACCGGCGAGGTCATCGACCGCCGGGCCATCTCCTTCCAGAAAGCCGCCGAGCGCCGCGAGGCCCTGGTCGAGCAGCGCGAAAGCGCACGGCCGCCCATCCCAGTCTCGTGCAACGGTGGCGCCTACCTCCTGGACCTGGACGATGACCAGGATCAGGTTGGCGATGAGCAGCCCGGATCCGCCCTGGACTGGGTCGATGATGACCCGGACCTCGTCGGGCCGTTCGACGATGAGCCCGTGGTAGTCGCGCCCGATCCGGCCCCGGCCCGGCAGCGCACATCCATCTCCATGCTGCTGGCCCGCATCGAGCGCACCGCCGGCGTCATGCGCAGCATCGCCGCCAGCCTGGAGCTCCATGCCGGGGCCAACTGCCCACTCATGGCCGACCTGGACTCAGACATCCCGCTGCCCTGCGCCAACATCGCCGGCCGGCTGCGCTCGCTGGCCGACTATCTCCAGGACGGGACGGTGTAACATGCCTACCCAGGGATTTGCCATCCAGGAACATGTGCAGGACCTGGCCCGGGCGCACACCATCGCCGTCTTTCTCCACGAGGACTGGGGCGGCAAAGACGCGGCCGCCGAGGCCGCCGCCCGCCACCTGTTTCTCATCCAGGACCCGGCCCTGCAAATGGGTATCGTGGCCTGGGGCAGCGTGCCCGTGCCCGAAGGCACCCGCATGACGCCAGAGGGCATCAATTGGGAGCCCCTGTTGCCCGCCGGCGTCACCATGGATTGCACCGAGGAAGAACCGTCCACGGACGCCCCCGTCAGCGCCCTTGACCCAGATGAGGACGCTGGCGCGGGCGGCCCGGCTAGCCGCCCGGATTTTCCTCCTCTTCTAGCTGGTGGGGGCCGCCCGGTTGCACTCCCGGCTCCGGCCCTCACCAGCACCATAACCTGGCCCAACCCGGCCGACAGCCTGGTCGTCCTGGCGCGCTGGCAGCACTGGTCCATCGTCCAAGACCAGCCCGCCCGGCGCTACTATCTGGTCGACGTGGGGGCCACCGACCTGGCCACCGCCTGCACCTGCGGGGCAGTGGCCTGCGAGCACTGGGGCGAGGCCTATGCCCGCGCCCAGGCCGGCAACCATGTGCCCGTCGGCCAGGCCGTGCCCAATGACCGCACCTGCCCGGCCTGCGGCGCGCCGGTCCATTACATCGACGTGGAGCGCTTTGCCGTCGTCATCTGCGCCCGCAACGGCGGCCGCGATCGCAATGGCGACAGCGGCCGCGATCGCGGCGGCTGCGGCTGGGGCCAGCTCAAGCGCTACACGTCCCACCGGGCCAGCCATCGGGCCCGGACCAACGCCGCCGATCCGTTGTACCGCAAACGCCGCCTCGGGGCGGTCAGCAACTAGGAGCTATAGCCCATGAGCCAGGACCAGGCCGCCTATCTCATCAGCCCGGCCCAACCGCTGGACGATCAGACCTACGCCACGCGCGTGGCGCCGGCGCTGGCCGCGTTCCTGGCTCCTATCTGTCGGAGAATACTCGATGAATCAGGATCTCGGACCCCTATTTGCCAATCTGCACAATCCACCCCTGCCGCCAACGCGGACGCTGACCGACCTGCGCCAGCGCCCTGGCTGGGCGAGCCTGGATCCCTATGCCCAGACAGTGGCCGAGCACCTGTTCCAACAGGCCCAGGGAGCCGCGAGAGCACAGACCGCCCGGGCCATCGTGCAGGCCGTGGGTACCGGCTCGCCGCGCCACGTGCGCGCAGCGACCGAAGCCCTGAGTGAAGCCGGGTACGGCGAAGTGTGCAGCAGCACCCATCGCCCCTGGGGCTATTTCTGGGCCACCAGCGCCGACGAGGTCGCACGCTACCAGATCCAGCTAAAGAGCCGGCTGCAACGACTCCACGTCCGCCTGCGCGCGGCCAACCAGGCCCAGCAGCGCCTGGCCATGACGGAGGCCGCATGACCAACAACCGGATCCAAAGCGAAGAAAAAAAGTTCTTTACCATGGTGCCCAACATGGTGGATGACATGGGGCTGGACCCCTACGCCCACCGGTTGTACATCCACCTCCGGCGCGTGGCCGGCGAAGACGGCGCGTGCTGGCAAAACACCGAAACGCTCGCCGCGATCTGCTGCATGAGTGCCGGCAAAATCAGCGCCAGCAAGGCCGTACTGGTAGATAGGGGCCTGATCCGGATCACCAAGGCGCGCAACCAAAACGGCGTCTATGACCGCATCACGGTGGTAGACATCTGGCGCGCCAACCTGGACGCCCTGGCGGTAGCCCGGGGTGATTCACCAGGTGAACAACCCCGCGGTGATTCACCAGGTGAACGAGGTGGTTCACCACATGAACGACCTGATTCACCAGGTGAACGAGGTGATTCACCACATGAACCAAAGAAGACCTCTTTAAGAACACCCATTAAAGAAAACCCACCAGAAGAAGAAGAACAACACTCACCGGCGGCGCCGCCGTGCGCGCCGGCCGGTGACGAGGATCTCCCTGCTGTTGTTGTCAATATAGATCCTGCTGAAGGGTTAAGCGCCGAACAACTCGCCGTCGTCGAGATCCTGCTGGCCGTAGGCGTCGATCCGCGCGCCGTCTGTGAAAGGTTGGTGCTCGAGCACGGCGCCGATCGCTGCCGGGCCTGGGCCGAGTGGGGCCGGGGCCGGGGGCAGAACCCCGGGGGCCTCGTCCGGGCGCGCATCACCAGCCAGCAACCCACACCGGCGCCATCTCGCCGGCGCGGGCGGCCACCGGCGGTCATGACCCCGGCCGAAGCCGAGCAATACTATCACGGCGGCCCGTACGAGCACCTGATTCAGCGATAAGCTATCTGCGCAAATTTGCGCAGATAGGACAGACAGCCAGAGAGTGAAACCATGACCCAGCAGCTAACCTTTGGCACCCCGCCGGCCCAACCTCAGCCGCGCTATCCGCGCCGGCTCACCGACATGCACGCTGTCTATGGCCGCACGCCGGGCCACACCTGCGGCCAGTGTACCCACCTGGTAGGGCGGCGGTACAGCCGGGTCTACTACAAATGCGCCTATGGTCCACAGTCGGCCAGCCCGGCCACCGACTGGCGTAAATCATGGCCGGCCTGTGGCCGGTTTGAGGAGGAAGCCCAATGACGCAACATCTGACCATCACCGCCCGCAGCGATGATCCCGAGAGCCCTATCACCGACCTGGCCAACATGCTCTATGACGCCATCGACGAGCTGGACCAGGTCATCAACGCCGAGCAGCCGCCGGCGCTGCCACTGGTCGTGGATCTGGACAGCGACTATGGTCACATGACCATCGAGGTGCGCGATGTGTGACAAATGTCAGTGTGTTCACGAACCGGATTATGGCGCGTGCGATGAGTTCGAGCGCGGGTATAATGGTCTCTGTGTGTATTGCGACCATGCTGAGGAATGTCATCCTGGGACCGGTGCGTGGCACAACGGCCCATTATCGCCAGTGAAACGCCAAACGGAGGAAACGATGAACATCCCCCAAGTAACAGTCATGATTCACGAGAAACGAAATCATCCCCACGAGTACGGCCACTACGATGCCGAGGTCAGACTCGTGGCCTATATCGAACCCGACCAGAGTATCATCGGCGCCATCGAGGAGTTGCGCCAGTTGGCCCGCGACCAGGTACGCGCCGAGTGCGACGCCTGGATTGAGCGTCTCGCGGAGGACCGGCGCGTCGACAGCCTAGTCATGGCCATCGACCGCGACCTGGCCTGCTTGACACGCCACACGAGCCGGCCGCTGCGGGAGGCCAAGTCCGCCCTGCGCAATATCCGCGAACTGCCCGAGCATATGCAGGGTCACTGGGAAACCCTCCTGCGCGAGGCCCTGCGCCGGGCCGCCCTGCGCAAGCTCAAGGCCGCGCCGGCGTGGCCCACGTGCCCCGAATGCGGCGAGGACCTTGACGGCGCCGGTCTGTGCCCCGCCTGTGAGCCGGAGCCGGTGGACTCAGCCGACATCCCAGAGCCCGACTTCTGACCGTCAGAATAAAGCCCGGGCGCCGCCTGCCAGCGGCCCCGGGCCCCGGCCCCTCGTCCCGTCCGACGAGGAGACCACACTCATTATAGTGCGTCGTGTGGCCTCCGTCAATAGGCGGAGGTCACGCTCATTAACAGGAGTACCAACAACGTGGACATCAACCATCTGGAACGCCGGCTCACCGATGTGGTGGCCCGCATCGCGCCCTGGTTGGCCCCTTTACCCACCGCCTACCTGGTGGGCCGGGCCACCGTCGAACATCTCCACTGGCCCGACCTCGTCGGCATCATCGCCGCGGCTATCGTCGAGAGCCTGGGTCTGGCCACCACCGTCACGGCCCTGGAACTCCGCGAATACAACGCCAGTAAGCGCAAGAGCGACCCGGGCGCCCCGTTCGGCCTGGCGGCCGGCCTGGTGGTCGTCTACCTGGTCGTGGCCCTGGCCCTGACCGTGGTCCTGGATACCGTGCCGGAACTGGCGCGGTACGCGCCCGCTATCTTTCCGTTGCTTTCCCTGGCCGGCATGATTATCCTGGCTCTGCGTGCCGACCACGTCCGCCGGCTCAACGGCATTGCCGAGAACAAGGCGGCAGCGCGCGAGGAACGGGCTGCCCGACGGCAGCAGCAGCGGCAACACGCGGCGGACCCGGCCGAGCCGTCCGCGCCACCCGTGCTCGTGTCCGACTCGGCACCTGCGTCGCCGGCCACCTATGCCGAGTTCATTCGGCAACACCCGGACCTGTCCGGCCTGACCGGCCGGCAGATAGCCGATCTGGCCGGGGTCCATGAGCGCACTGGTCGCAACTGGCTGGCGCGCTGGCGCGCCCAGAATGAGGAGGTCTAAATGAATGACGCCATTGTCGAAACCCGCTACACCGTTCCGGCCACCATCGACGGGCGGGTCATCATCCCCGCCGCCCAATCTGGACTCATCTGGTTGGCCTCCGCCGTCCTGACCACACTCGTCGCCGGCGTGCTATTGCCCTGGCCGGCCGACCTGGCTGCCGCTGCTTACCAGGTGGGCGCGCTGCTCGCCTTTGCAATGGCCCTGGGTGGGGCCATTGCCTCAGTATCCGTCATCAGTCTCATTGTGCGGGCCAACAAGTCCGACATGCATACCGTCCTGGTCCACGTACCTTCCGATGCCGCGGATCTGGATCAGGACGGCGAGGTCGAGCCCGAGGAAATCGCCGACGTGGCCGCGCTTCTCACCGAAGCAGGTCTCGTGGCCTTCTGCGACGAATGGCTCTACCGCCGGGCGGCCTGGTCCTACCGCGACCTGGTAGACAAAGGCCCATTCACCCGCGAACTTTATCAACTCGTCGTCCAAGACATCCTGCCCACCATGGGCGTTCTGCACCCCGCCCCGGCGCGCCACACGCCCCGGCTGCGCGCGGCCAACGCCAACGAGGCGGCCAGCCTGATTGGCGCCTACCTGGGGCAGGGCCATCGTCGTGTCTGGTCCATCGAAATCGAGCCGAAAGGAGGTGATGACCCGGTCAAAATTGTCCTGTAACCCCTTCCCCACCGGGGGAGGATACCCTTGCGTGCGTGCGGAGCGCACGCACGCACCAGTTATGTCAAACGAAAGGAGCTTTTAGAGATGAGTAGTCTACTTCCCGCCCTGTTTGGGCGCAAACCAAAAGGCGCCGGTCGCCTACGCTATACCGTTCAGGATATGACCACCCACAGCGATGCGCCCAATGCGCCGCACGATGCTCAGGTCAATGGGGGAACCGTGGCCCTCTACCGGCCCCCGGTCTGCCTGGATGCCGCCGGCCGCACGGCCCCCGGCGTCAGCCGTGAGCTCGTGGCCCGCTACCTGGCCGCCACCGCGTCGCGCATGACTGATGTGTCCCTGGGGCCGGTGAACGTCGAGTGGAAAGAGGCCCAAGGCCGCTTTGTGCTGGCCGGCTATCAGGTCCCGGCCTTTGACGTCGAGTTCGAGGTCGTGCACCCGGCTGGGGTCATCGACCAGGCTGTGGCTGACATGATGGATCAGTACCATGCCGGCGTTTGCGTCAAGACCCTGGAAATGATGAAGGGGCACCAGCGCTATGCCGATGCCAACCGTCAGATCCGCAGCGCGCACCGCAAGTTGGTCGACCTGCGCGATGTGGCCCCACCCGTGCTCACCACGCCCGAGTTCTTGTTCTTGGACATGGCCCTGAGCAAGGCCCTGGTCCTGTCGGCCTTGCCGCACTTGCCAGAGGGTGGCGGCGAGTCCGTTATCGGGCAGCGGATCGACGTCAGCTAGTCAACAGCGGCCTGGTCATAACCAGCGACCAGGCCGCTATCTGCGCAAATTTGCGCAGATAGATAGGGCGAATGGGCATGGTGATCCAACTGTCATTACCTGATATTCCGCCACCCTATCCGCGCCGCCAGCGCGGCGAACGCTGGGTTGATTGGGAAGTTCGGCGCCAGGCGTTCGAGACGACCTGGCCCGATCATCCCCAGGTAGCGTCCCGACGAGCAGCGGCCGAGGTGCGGTCGCGCAACGCAGCCTGGCTGGCGACACGGCCAACCGGCCAGCAGCCAGCCCATGACCATCATGCCTGGACCCGCGAGCAGGGGCTGCTGCGCGACGAGCCGCCCACCAAGTGGCCGCCCATGGCGTTCGTGTTCACTCTTGGCCGGCACGGATTGCCGCATCGCCTCGGGTTCTACGTCAACGAGGTCCAGTTGCGGTTCCTGGTGTCACGTTGGACCGGCGTACCACTGCCTCCATGGCGGCCGACCGAGCGGTGTATACAGTATCGGCCACATCCCTGCTTTCGCCCGGAGGGCGAGCCGCAGTGGGTTGACGTGCGCGCTACACCCCCGCCGGCGCGCGGCGAGTTCGAGTTGATCGAGCCGCCGCCGGCGCACTGGCGGCTGTGCTGCCCCGAGGCGGCCCGGCTCCTGATCCGCGAGCTGCACGGCCAGGGCTGGCGCCACATGCAGTTGATGGCCGTCGCGCTGGACGCTGAGACGCGGGATTATACCGACTATCTGAACGTGACCATGCCCTGCCTGGGCGGGGTATAGCGGCATATGGAAAGCGCCCAAATGGAACCTTCTGGCTCGGAGCTATACTACAGCGAACTCTTGCACAACAGCGCCGCCAAGTGGGGCCTGGCAGTTCTGCCCGGCCGGCCGCTCATCGGGCTGTCGCCTCATAGAGCCCACCACGGTGTTGCAGGCATCGAGGGCAATCCGTACCAACCCCAGCAACCCGAGATAATAGAAACATTGTGCTGGAGAAATGGTCACGAGCATGCCGAAATAAAGCTGTTTGTGGTGAACGCCCAGTGGGGCTATTGCCTCAGTGTGTGGGAGCGAGACGAGGGGTATAGCTGGGGGCCGTGCCTGAAATTCTGCGACCCCTACCCGGACCGGGCTGCCGCCGTCGCGGCAGCCGCGGCATACATCGCAGAACGCGCCAGGAGCAAGAAACTGGTGGCCTGGGCCCAATCCTTGATCCGGCCCTGCCAGTTGGTCTTGTTCTGATTATCAGAATGCACTATCTGCGTAAATTTGCGCAGATAGATAGTGCGATGTGCTGGTATCTGGACGCAGACGGCGACATCTCCAGCTATGACGATGCTCGAGCAACGCCAGAAACAGCGATGGGTGACCACATCGCTAGAACTGACGGTGCTACCTGGTGGCATCGCCAGGATAGGCGATACTGCAGGCAGGGGGTAACGGTGGGGTATCCAGGAGGCAAGGCCGGCGCGGGGGTCTATCAGACCATCATCAATCAGTTTCCACCACATCGGATCTATGTCGAGCCGTTTGTGGGGGGAGGGGCCATTCTCCAGGCCAAGCGTCCAGCGCGGTGCAGCATCGTCATAGATGCAGATGCGCACGTGGCCCACGCCATATCTGGCGATACGATCACCATCCCCAATCTGACGGCGATCCATGGCGACGGCATAGCATGGTTGGCCAGCAACGCCTTATCTGACGATACGTTGGTCTACCTGGATCCGCCGTACCTGCTCTCTACCCGTCGGCAGCAACGCCAGATCTACCGATGCGAGCTGACGCGAAAGGACCATGAACGGCTGCTGTCCATCATCGTCAAACTCGATTGTATGGTGGCAATCTCTGGCTACTGGTCCCAGCTCTACGAGGATGAACTACATGGCTGGCGTTCTATCACGTTCACGACGCAGACGCGCGGCGGCTCGCCAGCCACCGAATGGCTGTGGATGAACTATCCAGAGCCGGTGGCGCTGCATGACTATTCCTACCTCGGGAGCAATTTCAGAGAGAGGGAACGAATCAAGCGCAAGATCGCCCGGTGGCGCAAGAGGTTACAGGGGATGGACGTTTTAGAACGTCGGGCACTGTTGGTAGCGTTGCAGGATGTTTCGACGACATCGCCATAAATAGCGAGAGGATCCGGA
>JAHJIN010000157.1 GCA_018823415.1 Chloroflexota bacterium
CCTGGCCCTGGCCCTGGCCGGCACCGTCCAGGAAGGTGATCGCCAGACCCACCTGGCGCGACTCGATTTGTATCAGGAGAGCATCATCCTGACCAAATACGGCGAGCGCCCGGGGGACTCAACTACTTGCTATGAGGTCGACCCGGTCGATCTGTGCTCCGCTCTGAGCGGGATGCCGATCAGCACCGGCTTGCTGCCGCCCCATTGCGTCTGGTACAGTTACCAGGGCGGCGTTGCGGACCTGGGCATCCATGTGCTGCCGCGCCAGGCGACCCTGACGCTGACCCAGAATCGTGCTGGGCCGCGGGTCTATCGCATCCCGCTGCCCGGCCTGATCTGGGCCGGCCAGGGCGACCGGTATCGGGTGTTTGCTGTGCGCGACCGCCAACTCACCGCAGACACCCAATTGTACCGGGCACCGTTGCCCAACGTGTATGTGGAAAGTGGCTCGGTCTGTCCGGGCTCGGTCCAATTCCCGAACTGCACCGCCCAGACGATCATGACAGCGCTGCGGCTGTTCTTGGACAGCCACTTCAACAATCACCTGATCCAGAACAAGTCGGTGCGCCAGATCGGCAACATCCTGGACCTGTGGGCCGAACTGGATGGGCGGCAGCGCTACCCGTACACCGATCTGCTGCCCCACCCCCGGATGCGGTTGCGGCACCTGATCGACGGCGAGTTTCCCGATGTTCGTTGATTACCTGGTGCACCGCAACCTGCAGCACCCGCCGGCGTTGCCGCCCGGCCTGGCTTATGGCTACGCCCTGGCCGGGAACGGGGTGTGGAAACTCGCCGCCAACCGCCACGTGACATGCCAGATCCCGGCGCTGTCGGGCCGGGTGGCCGGCTTGCCCGACCTGACGCCCCGGATTGAGCTCCGCATCCCGCGATTGCCGGGCGTTCTGCTCACAACCATCCTGCTGCACGCCCGACAGCAGTCGTGGCTCCGGCCCACCGAGGCCCTGTACCGCATCGAGGTGTGCGAGGGGCGGCCGCGGTTGATCTACCCACCCCAACAGACCGGCCAGGTCCACGTGGCCTATGAAGGGACCGGCGGCCCCAACGTGGTGGTCGAGATCCACTCGCACCACGAAATGGGGTGCGGCTTCTCGGGCACGGACAACCGCGACGAGAAGGGCTTCCGGTTCTACGGGGTGATCGGGCACATCTATACCCGGCCCCAGATCCGGCTGCGGTTGGGGGTCTACGGCGACTTTTACCCCGTGCCGGTGACCGCGCTGTTCACCAGCTCGGTGTTGGCCGACACCCATGCAACTCCAGCCTGAGCAGCGCTACCCCCTGGTCGGATATCGGGGGCGGACCCGCATCATGCTGGTGGGCTGCGGCGGCACTGGGTCATTCCTGGCCCTGCACCTGGCCCGCCTGGCCTACCACGTCCAGCAGCGCCAGCACCGCGTGGTCAACCTGGCCTTTGTCGACCCGGACGAGGTCGAACTGCAAAACGTAGGACGGCAGAATTTTGGCCCCGGCGAAGTGGGTCAGCCCAAGGCCCAGACCTTGATGCGCCGCTTCAACCTGACCTTTGGGTTGAACATCGTCAGCCACATGGCGCTCTTTGACGGCCAGATGCTCCATCAGTACGGGTACCCCACTGAAGACCTGCATCTGGTCGTGGGCTGCGTGGATAACAACGCGGCCCGGCGCGCCATCCACGAGACCCTCGTCAAGCTGAACGGCCGCATCTGGTGGCTGGACTGCGGCAATCATCGCGCCGCCGGGCAGGTCCTCCTGGGCAACCGGGCCGATTTGACCGCGCCCGCGATTTCACCGCTGGGGTACTGTACGGGCCTGCCGCTGCCCACGGTCCAGCACCCGGACCTGCTGGCAGAGGAACCGCCGCCCCCACCCGGCGGCGCATCGTGCGCCGAGTTGACGCTGCTCGACGTCCAGAGCCTGATGATCAACCAGGCCATCGCCACCTACGCGGCCCAGTACGTCTACCGCATGGCAGTGACCCACGATCTGGACATCCACGCCACGTACGTCAACCTGGCTGGCGGCAACGCCCGGTCGCTGGGCAACTGCGCCACACCGGCGAATTCCCCCGCAGTGGGGTCGTAAATGAGCATCCAACTGACCGGGTTGCCCAGCACGCTGCAAACCCTGATCACCCAGTACCAGGACCGCATTGCCCAAGTGGATGACGAGCGCGCCACCGGCGATGGATACTGGGTTTACCTGGCCGCAGGGTTTGCAGATGAGGATGGCGGCACCATCCTCCACGAGTATACGGTCAAAGACTTGCGGCGCCGCCTGCAGCACAGCCGGCGCGCCGCGGAAACGAGTCGTGATGAACTGTATCAGCTACAGAAAGGAGCGAGATGAAACTGAGCCCGAAAGCCCAGGCGGCCCTGAACCAGGTCGTGGCCCGCTTCCAGAGCGGCGACCTGGGGCCGATCATCCGCCTGGCCCAACTCAAGATCAGCGGCGATGCGCCGATGGCCACCTGGTCGCTGTGCAACCAGGTGCTCGTCTACGCCCTGACGCACAGCCTGGACTGCCGCGGCTATCGCCAGTGGCAGGCCGTGGGCCGCCAGGTGCAACAAGGCGCTCACGCGGCCTTTATCCTGGTCCCGCTGGTCAAGACCGAACGGGACCGGGCCACCGGCCAGGAAACGACCCAAGTCTACGGGTTCCGCACCGTGCCGGTGTTCCCCTACGAAGCCACCGCGGGCGACGAGTGCAGTACCGTCGCGTACGAGCCGGCCACGCTGCCCCCACTGCTGGATGTGGCGCAGGCCCTGGGCATCGACGTGTCCTGGACCCCGCTGGCCGGCGCAGCGGGCAACTGCTCTCTGGACGGTCAGCGGGTCAAGCTCGGCAGCCACGACGCTTTTGCGTGGTTCCACGAGCTGGCCCACGCCGCCCACGCCCGACTGAATGGCCGGCTCAAGCCTGGCCAGCACGCCGACCAGGAAGCCGTGGCCGACTTTACGGCCGTGGTACTCGCCGCGTTGTATGACTGCGGCGATTACACCGGCCACGCCTGGGACTATATCCGCCTGTACCACCCCGATCCCCTTACCGCCATTACCCGGGCGGTGAGCACGGTCGAACAGGTGCTGGTGCTGCTGGAAGCGGTCACGGCGGCGTGACCGGGAAAGGGGCAACAGGCATGCTGGGCGACTGCCGGTGGATGGAGTAGGCCGCTAGATCCGCTCCCCAATCACATAGAAAGGAGGTGATGCGGCTTGACCTGGTTGACCGAGCCAGAATCGGACCGGGCTTACTGGCAGATCATCGACCGCCAGGGCCGGCCCCGCGACACGATTCTGACCGACATTTCAAGCCCCTGGCCGGGTCAACCAACCGTGCCAGACGAGGAACCCACCCGGGCCTACTGGGATTGGCTGATGCAAGCTCCATCACCCAGTACCGGCCCCCCACCCGACGAGGATCTCGACCCGGCTTACTGGCCGGCCATCGAACGCCAGGGCCGGCCTCCTGATGCGGTCCTGGCTGACCTGGAGAGCCCCTGGCCGGGACCACCGACCGGGCCCGATGAGGAACTCACCCGGGCCGACTGGGAGTGGGTATTCGCCCACGCTCCCGCCACCCTGGAACTGGCTGACTGGGTGGAGGAGATTGAACCGGACGACCCGGGCGCGGCCGAACTGGCTGACCCGGCCCCCGCAGAACCGGCCCCCCCGCCGGCCCTGGCCCCAGTGGGTCCTGACGTGCTGGCTCGCTTGCGCGAGACTGCCAGCACGACCACGGTGCCGGCGGTGGACTATACCGCCCTCAACCCCCAACAGTTGGAGACGGTCCAGTATCCGCCCGGCCCGGTGCTGGTCGTAGCCGGACCCGGGACAGGCAAGACCCGCGTGATCGCCCACCGCATCGCCTACCTGGTGGAAAGCGGCGCGGCCGACCCGGCCACCATCCTGGCCGTCACGTTCACGCGCCAGGCCGCCCGCGAGATGCGCCACCGCCTGGCCGACCTCCTGGATGAAGATACCGCCAAAGCCATCAACGCCTGTACCTTCCACAGTCTGGGGTATCACATCCTCCAGGCTGAGGTGGATCGCCTGGAAGAGTCCGCCCCCCTGGCCCAGGTGTTGGGCCGGCACGGGCATTTCCGGGTGTATGGCAATGGCAACGGCGATGCCGCCATCCGTAAGGCGCTGGAGTCCCTGGGCCTCGACGAAGGCCGCTGGCCGCTCCCCCGCCTGCACGAATATATCTCGCAGGCCAAAAGCCAGTTGTTGACCCCCGCCGAAGCGCTCCAGACGGCCGGAGCCCGGGCGCTGGACCAACACCTGGCCCGCATCTACCACGCCTACGAGGACGCGCTGCGCGAAGCGAACGCCGTCGACTATGATGACCTGCTGGTCTGGCCCCTGCGCCTGCTCTATGGCGACCGGGACATCCAGGCCTACTGGCGCGAACACTGCCAGCACATCCTGGTCGACGAGTTTCAGGATACCAACAGCTTGCAATATGAGCTATTGCGGGTGCTGGCCGAGGACCACCACAGCGTGACCGTGGTATGCTCCCCGGCCCAGTCCATCTACTCCTGGCGCGGCGCCGATGGGCCCCTGGTCCTGGGACACTTTCAAGAGGACTTTGACCCAGCGCAGGTGGTGTTGGGCCAGCACTACCGCTGTACCCAGACCATCCTGCACGCTGCCCAGGCCCTCATCGAGGGCCGGGGCTACGGCGAACAAGCCCTGGCCACCAGCAACGAACCCGGCGGACCCATCACCGTCGCCGCGGCGACCTCCGGCGCGGCCGAATCCCGCTTCATCGTGCAAGAGATTGCCACGCTGCAAGCGGCCGGCTATGCCTATCGCGACATGGCCATCCTCTACCGCACCCGGTCCCAGGGGCGCGACCTGGAACGGGTGCTGCTGCGCGCCGGCATCCCCTACCTGCTCATCGGGGAGCAACGCTTCTTCCGCCGGCCAGAGGTGCGCCACCTGCTGGCCTACCTGCGCTTGGCCCATGATCCCCAGGATGATATTGCACTCAGCCGGGCCCTGGCCGCCCCACCCTGTCGGGTCGGAGAACGAGCCAAGGCCCGCGAGTTGCTGGTCGACCGGTTCGACTCGATCCGGCTGGAGGGCTTGCGGGAAGCCCAGGCCAAGAACCTGCCCGACTGGCTCCAAGCCAAGCTGGCCGAGTTCCTGGACTTTGTCACCATCGACCTGCCGGCCACCAACGCCGGCGCTACCGCCAGCGAACTGGTGGACTACATCCTGGGCCAACCCTGGTATGCGGCCTGGCTCCAGGCGCAGAACGCCCGGGAGCGGCAGCAGATCAGCCTGACCACGCTGCGCCAGCTCGCCAGCCACCACGACCATCTGCCACCCGAGACGTCCCTGGCCGAGTTCCTGGCCGAAATCTGGGATCTGGAAGAGTACGACCTGTGGGACGTGCCGCTGGATGGCGACGGTGGAGGCGTGCCGGCCGACGACCCGGGCGCAGTCATCCTCAGTACCATCCACGCCGCCAAGGGCCGCGAGTACCCGGTGGTATTCGTGGCTGGCTTCGAGGACGGGCTGCTGCCCCACACCCGCAGCCAGGGCACCGCCCGCGAGCTGGAAGAAGAGCGCCGGTTGGCCTACGTGGCCTTGACCCGCGCCCAACAATATCTGTACCTGTCCTTCGCTCAGGAGCG
>JAHJIN010000158.1 GCA_018823415.1 Chloroflexota bacterium
CTGGACGATCTCGGGCACCAGGATGAACCACTGGGCGCCTTCTTTGCGGACCCGGATGGCGCTCTCGAACCGGCCAGTGATGGCATTGTCAAAGATGAGGTGATCATCGTAATAGACCTCGGCGAGTTGCAGGGCCATGAGACCCCGGTAACCGGCGGCGTCAAAGCGCGGGTCGGCCAGGCCCAGGCGCACGCCGGGCCGGGCGATGACCTCGTACCAGTTGTCGGCGTTTATCTCGTCGGCATAGGCGCTGCGCCTGGTATAGGCCAGGGTGAGCCGGTTGGTGGCAAAATCCACGTACCAGTCGGCATAGGGCCGACCGGTCTCGGCGTCCGTGGCCGTGTACATCAGCGCCGGGATGAGGGTGTGGTCAGCCGACACCACCACATCCGCCAGCTCGTGCAACTCGGTGACGTGACGGATGACCTGGATGCTGCCGTGCCCCTCGGGCAGCACGTCCACGTTGGGATGCGTGCGTTCAAAGGCCGCTTCCAGGTGGTCGAACGGAATGAGCAGGCTGCCGGCCATGAGCACTCGCAGCGGGGTTTTCTCGGGGGCGGCGCAGCCGGCCGGCGCCAGCAGGATCACCAGCGCCAGGACCAGCCCCACGAATCGCCGGCTCATGGGTTGACCGGGGCCACATGCACGACGATCCTGGCGATCTGGCCCACGCCCAGCTTTTTCACGGCCGCCGGCCCCACCAGGCGCAACGGAAAGTCCTTGTCATCCAGCGGGTTGTCGTTCACCAGATAGGCCACGATGAAATCGGTGTTGTCTTTGATCTGCTTGCCGTCCACGCTGGCCGTATAGCCATCGGCGACGACAATATCCACCTGATAGCCGGTGTCGGCCAAATCCCGGTCATAGGCGCCATCGCCGTGCTCGGTCTCGTCGTCCACGCGAGCAGCCAGCAGCCACAGCGGCACGCCGGTCCAGGTCTGAGCCATGTCGTCCTTCCAGGTAACGCCGTGGCAGCCCGGCGCCGCGCACGACTCGAAAGAGGCCCGGTCCATGGTTTCCGACCGCGCGCCTTCCAGGTCCAGCGTCCAGTCTTCGGCCAGAGACTTGATCTCGATCCGGTGGACCCACTTGACCCACCAGTGACCGTCGGTGACCTGGAGCTGGTCATCGTTGAGCAAGGCAATGCGCAAAGTGCCGTCCTTGTCCGGGTCGTTGGGTTTGCCGTCGCGCAAATACGAGACCACGGTGCGCAGCCGGTCTTTGGTCTCGGTTTCCTTGCCGGTGCCGGGGTCATACACGATGTAATCGCCCTGGGCCACCTGATCGTAGGAAAAGGTCATGGCATAGCCGTCTTGTGCCACCACGCGGACGCCGGTCCCCGGCTCTAGCCCGCCCACGAGTTTAGCCAGCTCTTCTATGGTCACACCCTTGATCTGCAACGGGGGCGTGATGCGGCCGGTGCTACTCATCGAGCCGCCCCAGCCCTGGTAGGCCGGGAGCGCCTGAAGCTCGGTCATAGTGAGGGATTTAGTGGTGCCGTCCAATCCCTCCAGTTCCAGCACCACGTCGGTGCCGGGCGCGGGAGCCGTTGGCTCGACAGTGGGCGCGACGGTCGGCGCAATAGTGGGTGCCGCTGTAGGCGCGGCCATCGACGGACATTGACTGCCCAGAACGAGCAGCGATCCAAACAAGAGAACCAGTCCAAACATTCGCAGCTTCATGTGACGACGTGTACCCCCCTTGCTCTCATTGTATATCTGTATCGATTCAATTATAACAACTTGGACGACTTTGTCAAGCCAGTTGAGCGGTATTGGCTTTTACCCGGTTTTGTTGTACAATGTGTATCAGGGCCTAACCAGGAGGATGACATGGACGAACTGCCATTTGCCGACATTCCCGTGATCGACGGGCACATTCACCTGCCCCACCCGGAGCTGATAGACGGCGTGCTGGAGGTGATGCGCCGCACCGGCACGGCCCGGGCCAACCTGGTGGGCGTCCCCGACCTCCAGGTCATCAACCAGAACCCGGCCCTCATCGCAGCCAAGGCGCGCTGCCCGGACCGGTTCACCATCTGCGGCGCGCTGGACTATACGCCGGTCCTGGCCCGGTCGCCGGACGCGCCGGCCGCCCTGGGCCGCCAGGTCCACGCCCTCCGGGCCATCGGCTTTGACGGGCTCAAGCTCATCGAGGGCAAGCCGATGGTGCGCCAGATTCTGGGCATCCCGCTGGACAGCCCGGTCTATGCCGGGATGTGGGCCGCACTGGAAGAGCTGGACCTGCCGGTGGTGTGGCACGTGGCCGACCCGGAAGAGTTCTGGGACCCGGTCGATTGTCCGGACTGGGCGCGCGCCGCCGGCTGGTTCTATGGCGACGGTACGTTTCCGCCCAAAGAAGCGCTATACGCCGAGGTGGACCACGTGCTGGCCCGGCACCCCGGCCTCAAGGTGATATTTGCCCACTTTTACTTTTTGTCGGCCGACCTGGACCGGGCCGGCGCGTTCCTCGACGCGCACCCCACGGTCTGTTTCGACTTGACGCCGGGCATCGAGATTTACCATAACTTTGCTCGCCAACCGGTCGCTACCCGCGATTTCTTTATCCGCTACCAGGACCGGCTGGTGTACGGCACCGACATTGGCGCAGCCAACCTGTTGCAACCGGCCGCGGTGCCGCTGGACCTGACCGAATCGACCGGCCGGGCCACGCTGGTGCGCCGGTTCCTGGAAGTGGAAGGCCGCTTTGACGCGCCGGCCGGCGTGGGCCACGGCCTGGGGCTGGACGGCGGCGGCTATTGCGGCATCGCCCTGCCGCGCCCGGTGCTGGACAAGATGTACCGGGCCAATTTCCAGCGGCTATTTGGGCCGGCCCCGGCTCCGTTGAACCGGGACGCCGCCCTCGCCGAGCTGGAGCGCCTGGCAACCGCCATCGGCGGCGCCGGGGACAACCCGGCCCGCCGCGTCGCCGACTGGCTGCAATCCGCCATCATCTGACCTGGAAGATCCAGAGTCAGGCCACCAGGAGCACCCCATCTTGGGCCTTGGTGGTCGAATTCTGGTCCAACGAGCAGACATCACACAAGGAGGTACATCACCATGACCGCCAGCACGCCCAGGACCGTCAACGTTGGGCCGGTGCGCCTGAGCCTGAGCTACAAGGTGATCTGGGGCATCGCCGCATTGGGTACCGCGCTCATCTCGGGCACCTATGCCGCCCTGCTGCCCATCTTTTACCAGGACTATTTGGGGTTGCAGGCCAGTTGGATCGGCATCGCATCGTTCATCTATGCCATCTGGAACGCCATCAATGACCCGCTGTTCGGCTATATCACTGACAGCACGCGCTCCAAGCGAGGCCGGCGCATCCCGTACATGCGCTTTACCGCGCCGTTCCTGGCCCTGACCTTTATCCTGGTCTGGTTTGCGCCGCCCCAGGCCGGGCAAGAGACTCTATTCCTGTGGATGCTGGTGACCATGCTGCTGTACGACACGGCCTATACCATGATCGGCCTGGTCTATTCGGCGCTGCTGCCCGAAGTGACCGAGTCGGACGCCGAGCGCAATGGCTTGCAGATCTCGGCGTCGCTCTTTGGCCTGCTGGGCATGATCCTGGGGTTCCTCATCCCCGACCTGTTCCGGCCCAAGGCCGGCATGTCGCCCTCGTTCTTGCCCCTGCAGGTCTCGATGATCGTGGTGGGCGTGGTCTGCGCCGGGCTCATCATCATCACCACGCTCAAGGTCAAGGAACGCCCCGAGTTCTATCGCCTGGACAAGCCCCTGGGCCTGGCGGCGATGCTCAAGTACACGTTCACCAGCCGCTCGTTCCTCATCCTGGTGGCGGCCAATTTCATGTCGATCCTCATGCAGTCGCTCATCCTGGGGGCCATGTTTTACGTGGCCGATTACGTACTCCAGGTCAGCACCATCGTGCTGTTGGTGTGCGTGTTTGTGCCGCTGATCATCGGCGTGCCCCTGACGACGCTGCTCCGGCGGTGGCTGGGCGTGGTGGGAGCACAGCAGACACTCTTGCTCATCGCCGGGGTGGCGCTGGCGCTCATCGTGGTGGTGCCCACACCGCTCATCCCGGTGTGCCTGGCGGTGGCCGGCTTTGGCCTGGCCGGGCCACAGACGCTCACCAACGTGCTCTTTGCCCAGGTGGCCGACGAGGACGAGCTGCGCTCCGGCGTGCGGCGCGAAGGGGCCTTTTTCGGCATCAACGCCCTGATCACCAAGCCGGCCCAGTCGGTGGCGCTGGCCCTGTCGCCGTTCATCCTGGAAATCACGCATTTCGTGACGCGAGAGCAAAACCAGGGCCAGATCTATCTGAACCAGCCGCCAGAGGCGATACTCGGCATCAAGGTCATCATCGGGCTGGTGCCCGGGCTGGCGCTCATCCTGGGAGCCATCATCCTTATCTGGTACCCGCTGCGGGGCACGTATCTCAAGCAGGTGCAGGAACAGGTGCTAGCGCTTCACGCCCACAAACACGCCCAGCTCGAACAACAAAACGCCGGCTAGTGCCGGACCCGGAGGTGTCACAATGGACAAGGTCAAACTGGGCCACAACGCATTCACGTACCCCATGCCGATGACGCTCGTGGGGGCGGTGGTGGATGGCAAGCCCAATTTCATGGCGGTGGGCTGGGTCTCTCGGGTGAACGCCCGGCCGCCCATGATCGCCGTGGCGCTGGGCAGCCACCACACCAACGCCGGCATCCACGAGCACGGCGAATTCAGCGTCAACATCCCCGATATAGAGCTACTCAAGGCGGTGGACTATTGCGGCCTGGTCTCGGGCAAACGGCAAGACAAATCAGGGGTTTTCGAGCTGTTCTATGGCGACCTGGCGCACGCGCCCATGATCCAGGCCTGCCCGCTGACCATGGAATGCCGGCTGGTGCAGGCAGTGCAACTGCCCACCAACACAGTCTTTATCGGCGAGATCGTGGAGGCTTTTATCGGGGAGCAATACTTGACAGACGGCAAGCCGGACATCCAAAAGCTCCGGCCATTCACGTTGACCATGCCAGATAACCGTTACTGGGCCGTGGGCGACCAGGTGGGCCGCGCCTGGGGCAGCGGTCGAGATTTTACCACATAGCAAATGGAGGCAATCATGCTGAACGATCAATCGATCATGGCGCTGATCCAGGCACGCTTTTCGTGCCGCACATACCGCAACGAACCCATCGCGGCGGACCTGCGCCGGCAGTTGGAAGGCTTTATGGACACGAACCGGGTAGGCCCGCTGGGCACGTCGGCCCGGTTCAAACTCGTCGCAGCGACCGAGGAGGACCGCCAGTCGCTCAAGGGGCTGGGGACGTATGGCTTTATCAGGGGCGCCACTGGCTTTATCCTGGGCGCCGTGGGCGAGGGCGCCAAAAACCTGGAGGACTTTGGCTATCTGATGGAGCACATTGTCCTGTACGCCACGAGCCTGAGTCTGGGGACGTGCTGGCTGGGGGGCACGTTCAACAAGAGCGGCTTTGCTGACAAGCTGGGGCTTGAAGCGGACGAGGTCATGGCGGCGGTGGCAGCGGTGGGCGCCATCTCGGACCGGCGGGGCCTGGTGGACCGCGTCATCCGGCGCGGAGCCGGGTCCATCTCGCGGCGGCCGTGGGACCGCCTGTTCTTTGACCGGCGATTCGACGCGCCCCTGACGCCAGAGGCAGCCGGCGACTATGCCACGCCGCTGGAGATGGTCCGGCTGGGGCCGTCGGCGTCGAACCGGCAGCCGTGGCGCATCGTTTGGGATGGTACTGCCTGGCATTTCTACATCCAGCGCACGCCGGGCTATGGCAAGGGATTTAGCGGGCGGTTCATGACGACAGACCTGCAACGGGTGGACCTGGGCATCGCCATGTGCCACTGGGCGCTCACGACCGAGGAACTGGGGCTGAACGGGTCGTGGGCGGTCCGCGAGCCGGCCATCCCCCGGACCGACGACCTGACCGAGTACGTGGTGAGCTGGGCCTAGTCTGACCAAGAAACCCGTTTTCTCAGAGAAAACGGGTTTCTTGTTTACGTCTCTATCACCACCACCCGGTCCCGGCCGCCGTAATCCTGGTGCAGCGTCACCCGGCCCACCGGGAAACACGCCCGGGCCAGCGCCACCGCCGCCTCTCCCTGCCGCCAGCCGATTTCCAGCAGAACCACGCCGCCGGGCCGCAAATGCGCCGGGGCCATCGCCAGCAAGCGACGGATCAGGTCCAGGCCGTCTGGCCCACCGTCCAGGGCCGCGCGCGGCTCGTAGGCGGCAATGCCCGGCGGCAGTTCGGCCAACTCGGTGGCGGTGACGTAGGGCAGATTGGCAGCGATGAGGTCCAAGGGAACCGGGACCGGGGCCAGCAGATCGCCCTCCAGGAACGCGATGCGGCCGGCCAGGGCGTGGGCGGCGGCGTTCTCCCGGGCCAGCGCCAGCGCCGCCGGGGACACGTCGGTGGCATAGACGCAGGCCCGGGACAGGTGCGCCGCCAGCGCCACGGCGATGCACCCGCAGCCGGTGCCCACGTCGGCGATGGTGACATCGGCAATGGCCGCGTCCGCGATGGCCGCATCGCGCCGGCGCGCCCGGGTCGCTGCCAGGGCCAGCTCCACCAGCAGCTCGGTCTCGGGCCGGGGGATGAGGGCGCGGGCGTCGGTGCGAAACTCGAGGCCGTAGAATTCCTTGTAGCCGCGCAGGTACGAGATGGGTTCGTGGGCCTGGCGCCGCGCCAGCAGGGCGCGATAGCGCTCGCGGGCGGCCGGGGGCACCTCGTCGGTGAGCCGGGCATAGAGCTGCGCCCGGGTCAGGCCCAGGGCCGTGCGCAGCAGCGACTCGGCCTCGCGCCGCGCTTCGTCGCGCGCCGCCTCTTCGTCCCCGGCACCGGCCAGCAGCAGCGCGCCCAGGGCAATGGCCTCGCGCACGATCACGGCCGTGCCTCCAGGTGCCCCAGGTACACCGTGGTGTCGTACTCGACGGTGACGAGGCCATCCACCTGGTGCGCGTCAAAGACGGCGTCCAGGGCCGCCAGCATGGGCGCGTGGTTGGGGTGCCCCTCTTCGGGCGAGTAGGACGACGACAGGAGCCGACCCTGCACGCCGGCCCGGTCCAACTGCTGCTCGTTGGACAGGACATGGCGCCGATAGGGGGCCGGGGCAAAGAACGCGGCTAGGTCTTGCGGGGTGACGCGCCGGTGGTCCACCTGGGCATAGTCGATGGCATAGGCGTGCAGCAGGTGCTCATAGGCCACCTGGAACGGCGACGACTCGCGCCGGCGCTCGTTCCAGACCAGCGCCACCCAGCCGCCGGGCCGCAGGATGCGGGCAAACTCCAAGCGGGCCGGCTCGCGCTGGAACCAGTGAAACGCCTGGCCCGCGGCCACCAGGTCCACGCTGGCGTCCGGCAGGGTGGTGGCCTCGGCCCGGCCGGCCACGCTGACAAACCCGGGCCGGCCGGCCAGCAGGCGCTCGGCGGCGTGGCGCATCTCGGCGTTGGGCTCCACGGCCCACACCGGGTTGCCGTGCTGCACGAATAGCGCGGTCAGCTTGCCGGTGCCCGACCCCACGTCGGCCACCCGGGTCTGCGGGGTGAGCTGGCAGTGGGCCGCCAGCAGGTCCACGAGGGCCGGGGGATAGCCGGGCCGATACCGCACGTAATTTTCGACGCGGCTGGAAAAGCGCTCCGTGGGATCACGCATGGCGGTAGCCTTTGGGCGGTGATGGGGCCGGTGGAGGGGAGGCCCATACACATTGTACCATGTCTGACACCCGCTGGCAAGCATGGCCGGGGACAAAAGCAGGGGGCAGCGGTCGATTATACCGCGAGGGACATCAAGAGGGCCGGTTGACCCTGGGCCACGGCCCGGATCGTCGACACGAGGACATCGGGCGGAGAATCTTTGAGCAGGAACGCCTCAGCGCCCACGCGATAGGCGTCCTGGCGGCCGTTCTCTTCGCCGGCCAGAAACACCACCCGCACCTGCGGCCAGCGAGCCTTGATCTGGCGCGTCGTCTCCAGGCCATCAGCCAGGGGCATGTGGTGATCCATCAGCACAATGTTGGGGATCAGCGTGCGCACTGCCCGCAACGCGGTGAGGCCATTGTCTACCTCGCCGACGATGCGCAGATCATCTTCCATTTCCAGGATCATGCGGACCGTGGCGCGCGTGCTGGCGTGGTCGTCAGCAATGAGGATGGTGATGGGAGGCATGGGCACCTCGATGGTGGGCCAGTATCGTGGTTGGCGCTTGCAGAATAGCTGTAGTGTTTGTATTATAATCCCCGGCTCGGTCACTTGCACGAGTCTCCAGTCCCAACTTGCTTTTGGGCCGGTCGGGGGGGGCATCTGCGTCTGGAGTCGTGGGGCCATCAGACCCGGGTTGTATCTGCGCGCAGATTTAAGGTTGACCCAGCCGCCTTGTTGGCCCCTTGCTTTTGTGCTACAATAGCCGTGTTGACTATTATCAGGAGGTGCTGACATGGCTACCCTGGCCTGTGAGGTGACGACCCAGGCGGCGCTCTGGTCGCCGGGCGATGCGTTGAGCCCGCGCGTGCGCCGGCTCCGCGATCAGTATTGGGACTTTTACCAGCGCGACTATACCAACGAGGTGCGCGCCTATACCACCGGCACATCCTGGGACCAGGTCTATTCGATCTGGCATTGGACCAACGTGCCCGAGATGATGGCCTTTTTCAAGGGCGCCCAGGCGTATCTGCTGGCAGACGCCGAGCCGGTGGACCTGCCGGCCAGCTTCTGGGAAGAGCCGCTGGTGGTGCGCCACGCTCTGTTCTTCAGGCGCGTGGTGGAAACGCACCTGCCGGTCCAGATCCTGGACGGCGAGTTGGTGGTGGGGTCGCACTTTTCCACGGCCCTGTCGCGCACCCTGACCCGGTCCGAGGCCCGGCAACGCGGGCAGATGGAAGACCGGTTCCTGCGTCAGGTGCGCCACCTGAGCGAGTTGGGCGTGGGCAACTGTGGGGCCGTCCCGGGTCATCTCATCCCCGATTATCCCCGGGTGCTGCGCGAGGGCTGGCGCACCCTGCACGCCGACACCTTTTGTTCAAACAGTCAGCACCTGTTCTTGGTCGATGAAGAATGTGCGACCGTCTCCGAAGAGACTGGTCTGGCGCATTTCCGTATCTATTCTTTACGTCCGGAAGTCGAGCCATTCATC
>JAHJIN010000016.1 GCA_018823415.1 Chloroflexota bacterium
CCGGACCGAGTGCCGGGGCCGGCACCGGGGAGGAATCGCGCGTGGCCATCGAGTTGCTGCAGATTACGCCGGCTACTCTGGCAGCGAACCGCGGTTGAAGCCATCACCCAAATACACGCGATAAGGTCCATTATAGGCTCACTTGAGGCCGCGGCGGCGCTCGCAGAGCGGGCGGTGGCGCGACTGAGCGTGGGGCGGGGGGAGGAGTGCAGCTGCCCGCCACTGGGTAAGGGAGTTCCAGGATTCAAATGATCCCAGGATGTTTGGTGTGGATGGTCAAATCCACGAGATTGCGGGGAAATCCGCTTGATTTGGCAATCCAGCGGGAGCGGCTGGGATCATTATTTTTCTGGAACGGCCTAAAGCTGAGAAATGTGGTATAATAACATCGTCAGCGCAGACGAGGGCCACACAGACACCGGGAAAGGCCACGCCCCCATGACCGAGTATGCGCGTTCACAGATGCTACGCACCATGCCCCGCCTGCCCCTGAGTGGCAGCCTGGACCTCACCTACCGCTGCAACTACAACTGCCACCATTGCTGGCTGCGCATTCCGCCCGGCGCGCCGGAGAAGCGGGACGAACTCGGCTTCGACGAGATCCGCGACCTGGTGGACCAGGCCCGTGCCCTGGGCTGCCGCGAGTGGAGCATCTCCGGCGGCGAGCCCATGCTGCGGCCCGACTTTGCCGACATCTTTGACTACCTCACCCGCAAGATCACGCGTTATTCCCTCAACACCAACGGCAGCCTGATCACGCCCCAGATCGCCCAACTGATGCGGCGCAAAGGCAGCAAGATGGTGGCCCTCTACGGGGCCACGGCCGAGGTGCACGACCACGTCACCCGCACGCCCGGCTCCTTCGAGCGCACCATGCGTGGCTTCGCCTATCTGCAGGAGGCCGGCGCCGGCTTTACCGTGCAACTCATCCCCATGCGCGACAACTATCACCAGTGGGATGAGATGAACGAGCTGGCCCAGTCGCTGAGCAAGCACTGGCGCTGCGGCGCGCCCTGGCTCTATCTGTCAGCTTGTGGCGACCCGGCGCGCAACGCCGAGATCACCCGCCAGCGCCTGGACCCGGCCGACGTCATCGCCCTCGACCAGCCGGACCTCTCCCACGACGAGGTCATGCGCGAGAAAAAGCAAGAACCGGACGGTGAGCACGTGTACCACTGTCTTGCGGGCGACGACCGCCTCTTTGCTTCCTGCATCGCCGGGCGGCGCGACTTTCACGTGGACCCCTACGGCGGGATGACCTTCTGTGGCTTTATCCAGGACCCGGCCCTGCGCTACGACCTACGCCAGGGCAGCTTTCAGCAAGCCTGGGACGTGTTCATCCCCTCGCTGACGGACCAGGTGCGGGGCGGGGAAGAGTACCGGGAGAACTGCGCCGCCTGCGAACTGCGAGCCGACTGCCGCTGGTGCCCCGTTTATGGCTATCTGGAACACCGCCGCTTCTCGGCCCCGGTGGACTATCTCTGCGCCGTGGCCCAGGAGAAGCGGCGGTTCAAAGAGGAGTGGCAGGCGAATCACCGCCGCTACTATCAGGTGGGTGGGATGACAGTGCAGGTAGAGGCTGACTTGCCCATCACCGACGCCACCTTCCGCTCCAAGTTTGAGCTGTTCCGCGCCGACGGGCCGGGCGAGGACACCATCTCCATCCGCCATCACTTCTTCCTGCCCGATCTCGATGGCCAGGACCTGGGAGAAGAGGTCTACCGCCAGCCGCCCTGGGCCATCTACCGCAAGGGCGACTCGTGGGTTTACGTGGGGATTTCGCCCAGTGGCGCAGGCGACCGTCCGCACCGGGTGGCTGTGTTCAACCGAGACCATAGCCGGGGCCGCATCTACCACCCGGACGAGGAGACCTTCCGCAAGGGCAACCTGCACTCCCTCACCCTCTTCGCCACCGACCAGATCCTGCTGGCCCGCGTCCTGGCCGACCGTCAGGGCTGTTACCTGCACTCGGCCGGCGCGATCCTGGATGGCCAGGGGCTGCTCTTCGTCGGCCACTCCGGGGCGGGCAAGTCCACGATATCCAAGATGTTGCAAGCTCACCCCCACCCCTACCCCTCCCCCGCTCCGACGGGGGAGGGCAGGGAGGGGGTAGAGGTGCTGTGCGACGACCGCAACATCGTGCGCAGACTTTTTCCTCCCCTGCGAGCGGGGGAGCCCCTCGCTGTGCTTCGGGAGGCTGCGCGCGGCTGGGGAGGAGGTGACGGTTTCTGGGTGTACGGCACCTGGAGCCACGGCGAGTGGCCGGTGGTATCGGCCAGCTCGGCCCCGTTGCGGGCCATCCTGTTCCTGGAGCAGGCCCCGGAGAACCGTCTGCTGCCCCTGGACGACCGACAGGAAATCGTCCGCCGGCTGCTGGCCTGCCTGATCAAGTCTTTCGTGACCGCCGACTGGTGGGAGAAGACACTGGACCTGGTGGAGCAGATGGCCCGGGAGGTGCCCTGCTACGTGCTGCGCTTTGACAAAAGTGGTGGGGTGGTGGAGGTGTTGCGGGAGCTCGTGAAGCGTGGAGCGTGATTCGTACGTCGTGAAACGCCGCGTAGACCAGGTCGCCCTGTGGCAAGACAAGAAGCCGCTGCTGGGCCGGCTGGACATGGAGCTGACGGAGCGGTGCAACAACAACTGCATCCACTGCTGCATCAACCTGCCGGCCGGCGACCGCGCCGCGCGGGAGCGGGAGCTTTCGGCCGAGGAGGTCAAAGCCATCCTCGCCGAGGCCGCCGCCCTGGGCGCCATGCAGGTGCGCTTCACCGGCGGCGAGCCGCTGCTGCGGCCCGACTTTGAGGAATTGTACCTCTTTGCCCGGCGGCTGGGGATGCGAGTGTTGATCTTTACCAACGCCCGCCTGATCACGCCGCACCTGGCCGACCTGTTGGCCCGGGTGCCGCCCCTGGTCACGATGGAGGTCACGGTCTATGGCATGAGGGCCGAGTCGTACGAGGCCGTCAGCCGGGTGACTGGCTCCTTCGCCCAGTTCTGGCGGGGGGTGAACCTGCTGCTGGAGCGGGGGGTGCCATTCGTCGTCAAGTCCGCGCTGCTGCCGCCCAACCGGGGAGAGATAGACGAGTTTGAAGACTGGGCGGCGACGATACCGTGGATGGACAAAGGCCCATCGTATGCCATGTTCCTCCACCTGCGCAACCGGCGGGATTCGGAGGAGAGGAACCAGCTCATCAAGAGGCTCCGGCTCTCGCCGGCGGAGGGGCTGGCGGTGCTGACCCGTGACCGTGAGGGGTACCGGAAGGGCATGAGGAAGTTCTGCTCCAGGTTCATGGGGCCGCCGGGAGACCGGCTGTTCTCCTGTGGGGCCGGGCACGGCACGTGCATAGACGCCTACGGCCAGGCGCAGATGTGCATGGGATTGCGCCACCCGGACACGGTGGTTGACCTGTGGGGCGGCGTAGGGGCAGACCGCGATGTACTCATCGCCCGTGTCTGCCCTGATGACCCCAGGCAGGGCGACCACACAGGGGCGCCCCTACGGTACGCCCTCACCGAATTCTTTCCGCGGCTGCGCGAGCTACGGGCTGCCAACCCGGAGTACTTGCATCGCTGCGCCCGCTGTTTCCTGAAGGGGCTGTGCGAACAGTGTCCGGCCAAGTCGTGGGCCGAGCACGGCACGCTGGACACGCCGGTAGAGTACCTGTGCCAGGTGGCCCACGCCCAGGCGCGGGAGCTGGGGCTGTTGGGCCAAGATGAACACGGATGGGAGGTGATGGACTGGCGACAACGAATAGCGCGGTTTGTGGAGCCTGAGATGTGAAACGTAAAACGTAAGACGTGAAGCGTGAGTCTGGTCTTTCGCGTTTCACGCATCACGGATCACGCCTCGCGCTCCGCAAGAATGGCGAACAATCAACTAACGAAACAGGAGGAATAACGATGAACAAGAAGCAATGGCAGAAACCAGAACTGATCGTTCTGGTTCGAGGCAAGCCGGAGGAAGCGGTGTTGGCTACGTGCAAGATTGATTGGATTTTTGCCGACCCTGGTAATTTTTACATAAACTGTCGAGGGGACTTGGAAATTCCGTGTAACCCGTGCACGGATATCGCCGTCAGCTAGCTCCGTTGCCCTTGATCCCTTCGACAAGCTGGGGACAAGCCCTTGGCCTTTGGCCCGCCTGTGGTGGGCGCCGCTGCGCTTACGGCCGAACCATGGAAATCCGTGAGGGATGGTTCGGCAAGCTCACCACAGGGGGCAAGGTCTGGTCTCGATACGGGCTTTCAGCCCTACTCGACCGGCGCTGCCTCCACCGGCGTAATGCAAGGGGCGGGTAGGGGCTCCTGCTGGAGTTGCTGGCCGCCCCGAACTTTTGAATCACTGAGGCGCTGAATGCACTGAAATGTGGGCTATGGTCAGTGAAGCTCAGTGACATCAGTGCACAAGTGGTTCAGTGATTCCCAATAACTCGCGCACCAGTAGAAAGAGGTCTTTATGGAAGCAAAGGTTACGCTTGACGCCATCTACGCTCCCTCCGAGGAGGTGGTGTCCAGAGACATCGAGGGCGAGCTCATCATCGTGCCCCTGGCCTCGGGCGTAGGAGGAGCAGAGGACGAGACGGACGCCATTTTCACCCTCAACGAGACCGGCCGGGCCATCTGGGACCGGCTCGCCCAGGGCAGCCAGCGCAGCCTGAGGGACGTGGTCGTGGAACTCGCGGCCGAGTTCGAGGCCGCCGAGAGCGAGATCGAGGCCGACGTGCTGGGGCTGGTGGGGGAACTCGTCAAGAGGAACATGCTCGTTGAAGTCTCGGGAGTGTAAGCCCGCACCGTTCGTCAGGTACGATGAGGAAGGCACCTTTTCCATGCCTGTGCTCATCGGACTACTCCAGGCCGTACTGGAGAGAGGAAAGCCATTCCGCTTCGAGGCCCCCGGTTTCAGCATGTCGCCCTTTGTGCGGGACGGCGACGTGATTACCGTGACTTCCCTGTCGGGCGCGTCGCCGGGTCGCGGGGACGTGGTGGCCTTTCTGTGTCCCGACTCTGGCAAGCTCGTCGTGCACCGGGTGGTAGGGGAACGGGATGGCGCTTTCCTCATCCGGGGGGATAATGCAGAGGAGGGCGACGGCCTGGTTCCCAGGGCCAACGTCCTGGGGCGCGTGACGAAGGTGGAACGGGACGGCAAGCCGGTCCGCCTGGGCCTGGGGTCAGAGCGCTATCTGATTGCTTTCCTCACCCGCTGGGGGCTCTTGCGCCCTCTGCTGCTATGGGGGTGGCCGCTTATGCGGCCCATCGTTAGGAGACTGGTACGGTGAGCGAATCATTCGTCTCGTCCGTCGAAATCCAAGACTTTGCCCTCTGGGACAAAATGTGGGGCAAGCGAGCGCCCTTCTCCATCGAACTGGAGATCACGGCCCGCTGCAACAACGACTGCCGGCATTGCTACATCAACCTGCCGGCTGGCGACCAAGCAGCCAAAGCCCAGGAGCTCACGCCGGAGGAGATCGACCGCATCGCCGGCGAGGCCGTGGAGCTGGGGGCTATGTGGTGCCTCATCACCGGCGGCGAGCCGTTGTTGCGCCCGGACTTCCCCGACATCTATATGCTGCTCAAGCGCCAGGGCCTGCTGGTCTCCGTATTCACCAACGCCACGCTGATCCGTGACGAGCACATCCAGCTCTTCCAGCGCTACCCGCCGCGCGACATCGAGGTGACGGTCTATGGTGCCACGCGCGAGACCTATGAGGCGGTGACGCGCTGGCCTGGCTCCTTTGCCGCCTTCCAGCGGGGGTTGGACCGGCTGCTCGACAGCGGCGTCCGCGTGCGGCTCAAGGCCATGGCCCTGCGCTCCAACGTGCACGAGATGGACGCCATCGCCCGTTTCTGCCGCGAGCGGACCAAGGACTACTACCGCTTTGACCCGGTGCTGCACCTGCGCTTTGATGGCGACCCGGTGCGGAACGAGGAGATTCGCGCCGAGCGGCTGACGCCGGCCGAAGTTGCCGCCCTGGAGCGAGCCGACCCGGAACGCTTCGAGTCGTTGCAGAAAGGCTGCGACAAGCTGATCCAACCCGAGCGCGAGGCGTTGTCCTACGACGAGTGCCGGGCCTGCGCCGAGCAGGACGGCTGCGAGCGGTTCGATGCCTTTACCCGGCTGTTCGGCTGTGGGGCAGGGAACGGCAGCTTCAACGTGGGCTATGACGGCGCCTTCCGGCTCTGCTCCTCGCTCTGGCATCCGGATTGCGTCTACGACCTGCGCCGGGGCAGCCTGCGCGACGCCTGGAAGAAGCACATCCCCCGCGTGCGGGCCATGCGCACCGCCGACGAGGCGCTGCTCAAGAGCTGCAAGTCGTGCTCGCTGGTCAACCTGTGCCTGTGGTGCCCGGCCCACGCCCACCTGGAGACCGGCAGTATGGAAGGCGAAACTCCCTACTTTTGCGCCGTGGCCCAGGCCCGGGCGGCAGCGCTGCGTCCACTGCCATAACGGCCCAGGCCTATCCCCCACGCGAAGCGTGATGCTTTGCGTCCACAGGGCACACGCAGTGCGCGAAGCGTGTGGACTGTGTGTGGCCCGGACCATCGCGGATCTGACCAGGCCGGCGGCCATCCAGTTGGCGCGCCCTTGGCAGGCTTGGCAAAGCACGCTATGCGTGTGGATCGGGCGGACGTGGCGGAGACGATTCACGCAAAGCGTCGACCTCGGCAGTTTGGTTGAAAGAGGCGGGTACCGGCAAAGCCGCTGACCCGCCATCAGCGGGTCAGTTACACTGCTGCTGGTCCTGATTGCGACATGAGGGGAGTAATTGGTGCATCGGGGCGAGACTTGCGTTGGGGAGTATTGCGTTCCGGCGTGGGGCGTGATATAATGCTAAGCAGTGATTTGCGCCTACAAAAAAGCCAGGGGTCACCGGAAGCTGACATCTTCCACGTGACCCCAGAAGATCTCCCTGTCACCCCAGGCAGATCGGCTCATGGGTAGTATACCATACGGGCCGCTTTCCGCGCAAGTCCCTGGGAGGACCAAACGGGAAGCGGCTTTTTGATGTCTTGATAGGAGAATGATGGAACAAACCGACCTCAACTGGATCGCCAACTTTATCTGGGGCATTGCCGACGACGTGCTGCGCGACCTCTATGTCCGCGGCAAGTACCGCGACGTCATCCTGCCCATGACTGTGCTGCGCCGCCTCGATGTCGTGCTCGAGCCGACAAAGCAGGAGGTGCTCGACGCCAAAACCAGGCTCGACCGGGCCGGCATCACCAACCAGGACCTGGCCCTGCGCCAGGCAGCCGGGCAGGCTTTTTACAACACCTCCAGGTTCACGCTGCGCGACCTGCGGGCGCGAGCCAGTCAGCAGCAACTCAAGGCCGACTTTGAAGCCTACCTCGACGGCTTTTCGCCTAACGTACAGGACATCCTCGAGAATTTCGAGTTCCGCAACCAGATCCCCCGCCTGTCCAAGGCCGACGCCCTGGGTACCCTGATCGAAAAATTGCTGGACCCGGCCATCAACCTCAGCCCCGAGCCGGTGCTGAACGGCGACGACTCGGTCAAGCTGCCCGGCCTGGACAACCACGCCATGGGCACCATCTTTGAGGAGTTGGTGCGCCGCTTCAACGAGGAGAACAACGAGGAGGCCGGCGAGCACTGGACCCCCCGCGACGCCGTGCGGCTGATGGCTCGACTGGTCTTTTTGCCCATCGCCGACCGGATCGAATCGGGCACTTATCTGCTCTACGACGGCGCCTGCGGCACCGGCGGCATGCTGACCGTGGCTGAAGAGACACTGATCCAGCTCGCCCAAGAACGCGGCAAGCAGGTGGCTACCCACCTCTACGGCCAGGAGATCAACGCCGAGACCTATGCCATCTGCAAGGCCGACCTGCTGCTCAAGGGTGAGGGCGAAGCGGCTGACAACATCGTCGGCGGGCCGGCGTACTCGACCCTGTCCAATGATGCCTTTCCCGGTCACGAGTTCGACTTTATGCTCTCCAATCCGCCCTATGGCAAGAGTTGGAAGAGTGACCTGGAACGCATGGGCGGCAAGAGCGGCGTCCTGGATCCGCGCTTTCTTATCAAGCACGCCGGCGATCCGGAATACTCGCTCCTCACCCGCTCCAGCGACGGCCAGTTGCTGTTCCTGGTCAACATGCTCAGCAAGATGAAGCGGGACACGCCCCTGGGCAGCCGCATCGCCGAGGTGCACAACGGCTCGTCGCTGTTCACCGGCGACGCCGGCCAGGGCGAGAGTAACATCCGCCGCTGGATCATCGAGAACGACTGGCTGGAGGCCATCGTGGCGCTGCCGCTGAACATGTTCTACAACACCGGCATCGCCACCTACGTCTGGGTGCTCACCAATCGCAAACCCGCCCACCGACGCGGTCATGTGCAGCTCATCGACGCCACTGAATGGTACCAACCGCTGCGCAAGAACCTGGGCCAGAAGAACTGCGAGCTGTCAGAGGCCGACATCGAGCGCATCTGCGAGGTGTTTCTGGTTTTTGAAGAGAGCGAGCAATCCAGGATCTTGCCCAACGCGGCCCTGGGCTACTGGAAGATAACGGTGGAGCGGCCGCTGCGCCTGCGGGTGGACCTGGCGGCGCCGCGTCGGGGCGCCTTCCGTCAGGTATGCGCCGACGCTGGCGAAGAAGCGCTGGCCGATCTGGTCGACGGCCTGGCTACGCGCCTTGGGCCCGGACCACATGACGATTACAATGCCTTCCTGGAAACGTTGGAAAAAGGAGCCGATGGGCAAGGGCTCAAGCTCACCGCCAAGCGGCAGCGACTCCTGCAGCGTGATCTGGCCGAGCGCCACGAGGCGGCCGCGCCGGTCATCAAAAAGGTGTACAGGCCGGGCAAGAGCGGCAGCGCTGCTGCCGTTAAGGCCGACCCGCTGCGCGGCCGCTATGCTACTACCATAGGCGGCAAACCCCACGTGGTCGAGTACGAGGCGGACACGGATCTGCGCGACATCGAGCAGGTGCCGTTGTTGGAGCCAGGCGGCATCGAGGCGTTTATCCGCCGTGAGGTGCTGCCCCACGTGCCGGATGCCTGGATCGACGAGGAGGGGATCAAGATCGGCTACGAGATCTCGTTCACCCGCTATTTTTACCAGCCGCCGCCGCTGCGCAGCCTGGACGAGATCCGCGCTGACATCCTGGCCCTGGAAAGAGAAACGGACGGGTTGCTCGGCGAGATCATCTATATCGAGAAACGAGATTAAACATGGCAAGAGCAGATTTGATGCTGAACCTAGTGAGAGCTGGTGTACGAGGCGATCAGGCCCAGTTTCGGAAAACTGTCGAGGCATTGGCTGCCAATGAGCGCGCAAAAAATCACAGTGTCCTTGCTGATCGGCTCCTTGCGCAGTTGCAGATGGATGGTAATGGACGTCCTAGATCTCCTGCTCTACCATCTGCAGGCCCGCTTTCAGGACCGCTTGTCGTTGAGGTGGTTCCGAGAAAACGTATCGAAGATCTCATTCTGCCCGCCGAGGTCGAGCAAGCCGTTCGCGATTTATTAGAGGAGCAGTACCGAGTCGATCTTCTCCGGTCGCATAATCTTGAGCCGCGCCACCGCGTGTTACTAGCTGGGCCACCAGGGAATGGCAAAACATCGTTGGCAGAGGCGATTGCCGACGCTTTGAGCTTTCCGTTCTTGGTGGTTCGTTACGAAGCGATTATTGGCAGCTACCTTGGGGAGACAGCCCAACGTATTAGCCAGGTTTTTGAATACGCACGCTCGCGGCAGTGCGTTCTGTTCTTCGACGAGTTCGATGCAGTGGGAAAGGAACGAGGTGATCTCCACGAAACGGGGGAGATTAAACGTGTCGTAAGTTCGTTGCTGCTACAAATTGACGCCTTGCCGAGCTATGTGGTCGTGGTAGTGGCAAGCAATCATCCCGAATTGCTTGATCGGGCTGTATGGCGTCGCTTCCAAGTCCGCTTGGGGTTGCCCATGCCGAATCAACACCAGGTCGAAGAATGGTTCACGCAGTTTGAGGCGCGAACAGGACAAACATTGGGCCTATCACCCCGCAATCTCTCTCATGAATTAAAGGGACTGAGCTTCGCTGAGGTTGAGGATTTTGGTACTGACGTGGTCCGACGCATTGTGTTGAGTAATCCTGATGTGGACGCCAAAAAGATCGCGGAGCACTGCCTAACACTATGGAGAAAACGATTCACGCTGGAAAACTCGCGTGTTGAGGGGGAGGGTAGCTAACCATGCCAGAATACCCCCTCCTCATCTTTCCAGATCCGACACGGTCCGAGCGCGAGAGACGCCGCATGTTCCCAGGAAAACCACGATTACCTGATCAAGTGAAACAAGCCGGACGTTTGGAAATGCAGTTTCCAGTCTTGCAGCAGGTCATGGAGAAGCAGCGATTGGCCTTGCAAGACAACCCTCTTGGCCTTCAACCGGAACTCGCTTTGGTGCTCGAGACCATTGGTTCCATCGAGAATTTTATCAACGCTGTGAGAAGGATCAAGGGACTAGAATGGCTTGGTGAATTCGAACTCGATGACATCGCTCCCCAGTACGGCTTTGAGGATGAACACGACCCGCAAAAGCTATTGAAGGGGCAACTCTTCCTGGTCATGACTAACCAACGAGCGTTTCAAGAATTGCAGAGCCTCTTCAACCGTTGGCAGCAAGACCCTGATACAAAATTCCCTTATGGACTTGCACCCTGGAAGCATGCCTTTGCCCACCTCTATGCGATTCGCCCATGGGATGCGCAAGACCGCATTCGTGAGACGGGTATTCTTGAGGATTGGCAGTTCCGAGTAGAGCATGAACAGGAAATGGTTCCCTTCGAGACTGAGTTGTGGTTTAGAGGGGATCAAGCCCGACGGCAACAGGCTGAATCTCATCTACGAAGTATTATCGAGGCTCTTGGCGGCGAGGTCATCCAACAATGTGCCATTTCCGAGATTGCCTATCATGGCATTCTGGGAAGAATCCCTCTAGATCAAGTTTCACAAGTCTTGGCTCAGGACGATGTCCGTTTGCTTCAGTGCGAAGATATCATGCACTTGCGCCCAGTGGGGCAGTGTGCAATTCACATACCAGAGGATTTGACGGATACGGTTTCCCTGGCAGAGGATAGACAGTCAGAGCTTCCTGAAGGAGCGCCTATCGTCGCCTTATTCGACGGGCTGCCTTTAACAGGACATAGGCTGCTCAACGGGCGGTTAATTGTTGACGATCCAGATGGGTTCGAAGATAACTATCAGGCACGGGAGCGTGTTCATGGCACAGCCATGGCTTCGCTCATCTGTCACGGCGACTTGGATGGAGGCGGTGAGCCGTCACTCAGACCTGTGTATGTCCGGCCCATTATGCAGCCTCGGCCTGGTTTCGACGGACGGTTTCTGGAAGCGATACCAGAAGGAATTCTTCCGATAGACCTGGTACACCGAGCGGTGAGGCGATTATATGAATACGAAGGTACCGAGCCGCCAGTAGCTCCGAGTGTACGCGTAATTAACTTGTCAGTATGTGACCGTTCGCGACCTTTTGACCTTGGCATGAGTTCGTGGGCACGCTTGCTAGATTGGCTTTCGTGGAAATACAACGTACTGTTTGTGGTCAGCGCGGGCAATCACCTTCATGACATCGAGTTGAGCGCCCCACGAGCAGACTTTTCAAATCTAGACGCCGAAGATCGTGAAAAAGCTGTGGTTGAGGCTATTGCAGCAGACACACGCCACCGTCGTCTGCTAGCCCCCGCCGAAACGTTGAATGGCCTCACGGTCGCGTCCACGCATGCGGATGCCTCTTCACCTGCACTGAGTTCAACCCTGATCGATCCCTATGCGCACACGGGGCTACCGAGCACGATAAGCGCTCACGGTCCCGGATACCGGCGAGCCATCAAGCCTGATATCTACCTTCCGGGCGGCAGACAGTTTCTCATTGAAAAACTAGGTAACACTCATCCTCATGCCATTCTACAAGTCGCGCCATTCAATCGTCCTCCAGGACAACGCGTTGCTACCCCAGGGGCGCCGGGTGAACTAAATCGAACTTGGCATACCAGGGGCACAAGTAACGCCGCAGCCCTGGCCTCACGTTGGGCAATGTCTCTGTTCGACACTATCGAGCGCCTTCGTGTACAATCTGAGGCAAGTTTGCCTACGGATTACGATGTAGTCCTCTTAAAAACGCTTCTCGTACATGGTGCGGATTGGGCAGAGGCTGGAGCGCTATACGAGTCGATCTTGAGAAACACTCAAAACAGCCGTATCTTTACAGATTACGTTGGGCGGTTCCTGGGATATGGTTCGGCCGACGTGGCGAAGGTTTTGGCCTGCACCGACCAACGCGTCACGGTATTGGGTGCCGGCCAACTCACCAATGATGAAAGCCAGGAATATCGATTTCCGCTTCCACCAAGCCTCTCAGCAGTCACCAACAGGCGACGCCTAGCAATCACACTTGCCTGGCTAACACCCGTTAACAGTACAAACCAGAAATACCGGATTGCCCAACTCTGGTTTGACCCGAAGAACAATCTCGCACCGAACCGCAAGTGTGCAGACTTTCGGGCAGCGCAACGAGGGACCGTGCAGCATGAAGTACTCGTAGGAGACCAAGCCGTGGACTTTCAAGATGGCGATGCAATCGTGATCAAAGTAAACTGCCGCGCCGACGCTGGAGATATCCCCGGACCAATACAGTACGGCCTGGCAGTGACCTTGGAAGTTGCCGAGGGTGTCGATATCCCTGTTTACCAAGAGGTACGGGATAGGCTGCGCGTTCGCGTTCCGGTGCGGGGCACAAGTCCGACATGATCACTAGGCTAAAACCTTACCCCGCTTATCAAAACTCAGGCGTACCGTGGCTGGGAGACATCCCGGCGCACTGGGACACCGAGCGGGCAAAGTGGCTTTTCCAAAAAATGAAGCGCCAGGTTCGCCCTGACGACGATATTGTGACGTGCTTCCGCGATGGGACTGTCACCCTTCGGAAGAATCGCCGAGTTTCGGGCTTTACCAATGCACTGAAAGAGATCGGCTACCAGGGAGTGCGCAGAGGCGATCTGGTTATTCACGCGATGGATGCCTTTGCTGGCGCAGTCGGGGTCTCCGATTCGAACGGCAAATGCACCCCTGTTTATGCTGTTTGCCAACCTCAATCAGACGCAAGCCCGCATTACTATGCCTATGTCGTGCGCGAAATGGCCCGGAGCCAATGGATTGCTGCACTGGCAAAGGGCGTCCGCGAACGCTCGACAGACTTTCGGTTTGAAGGATTTGCAGCCCAGTTCGTGCCAGTGCCACCGAGAGACGAACAAGACTGCATTACGGCCTTCCTCAACTACATTGACCGTCGCACCCGCCACTACATTCGCGCCCAGCGAAAGCTGATCGCGCTGCTGGAGGAGCAAAAACAGGCTGTCATCCAGCATGCCGTGACGCATGGCCTCAATGCCAACGTCCGGCTCAAACCATCAGGAGTGGAGTGGCTGGGGGAGATACCGGAGCATTGGGAGGTACGGCGCGTAAGAACCCTAGTTTCTTCCATTGACCAAGGTGTTAGCCCCCAAGCCGAAGCGGGCCTCGCTGATGAAGAGTCATGGGGCGTTTTGAAGGCAGGTTGCGTCAATGGCGGAGTTTTCCGGGAAGAAGAACACAAACGTCTACCAGAGAGATTCCCGATCGACCCAGGAATCGCTGTCAAAACTGGAGATGTGCTGGTCTCACGGGCTTGTGGCTCCCCAAGATTTGTTGGTTCAGTTGGCCGCGTTCGGTCACTGAGATATCGGTTGATTCTCTCTGACAAGACTTTCAGACTCAATTTTGCAGAGCCCAGGCTTGCTGATTTCCTGGTTCTGGCCATGAATTCACGATACTTCCGCATCCAAGTTGAACAGGCCATTAGCGGTGCCGAGGGACTGGCAAACAACCTTCCCCTCTCATCTTTGAAGAACTTTCGTGTATCAGTGCCCCCTGTGACCGAAGCAGTTCTCATTTCTGAATGGCTAACCAGTGAAACAAAGCGAATCAGCGAACTGATTGAAGCCACAACTCAACAGATCTCCTTCCTCCGTGAATACCGCACCCGCCTCATCGCCGACGTGGTAACGGGCAAGCTGGACGTGCGCGAGGCGGCGGCCAACCTGCCCGAGGTAGCCGAGGAGCCAGAGGCATTCGACGAGGCCGAGGCGTTGGCGGAGGGCGACGAGGTCGCAGACGAGGTGGATGAGGAGCTCGAGCGCGTGGAGGCCGACGATGAAGACGGATACGAGTGAAAAGGGTTTGGAGAGCCTGATCGTCGCGGCCATGACCGGCGACCGGCGCGGCGCGCCGCTGCCGGATCCGTCCATGCGGGACAGCCCGGCGCCCTTTGGCGGCACGGGCTGGATCCTGGGCCGTGCGGGCGATTACGACCGCGAGTATGCCGTGGACCTGGTGCAACTGGCCGCCTTCCTGCAGGACACGCAACCCCAGGTCACTGAGGCCCTCGACCTGGACCACGACAGCCCCACGCGACGCAAATTCCTGGCCCGGCTCCAGGGCGAGGTCGCCCGGCGCGGCGTTATCGACGTGCTGCGCAAGGGCCTCAAGCACGGCCGGCACTCCCTCGACCTGTTCTATGGCACTCCCTCGCCGGGCAATGTCAAGGCCGCCGAGCGTTTTGCCGCCAACCGCTTTAGCGTCACCCGCCAACTGCGCTACAGCCGCGACGAGACCCGGCGCGCCCTCGACCTGGGCCTGTTCATCAACGGCCTGCCCATCGCCACCTTTGAGCTCAAGAACAACCTGACCAAGCAGACGGTGGAAGACGCCGTGGAGCAGTACCGCCGAGACCGCGACCCCCGCGAGTTGCTCTTCCAGTTCGGCCGCTGCGTGGTGCATTTTGCCCTGGATGAGCACGAGGTGCGCATGTGCACCCACCTCAAGGGCAAGGCTTCGTGGTTCCTGCCCTTCGACCAGGGCTGGGATGACGGCGCCGGCAACCCGCCCAATCCCCACGGACTCAAGACCGACTATATGTGGAAGCGCGTTCTCACCCCGCAGAGCCTGACGGACATCCTGGAAAACTATGCCCAGATCGTCGAAAAGAAGGACGAAAAGACGGGGAAAAAACGCAAGGAACAGGTCTTTCCCCGCTATCACCAACTCGACGTGGTGCGGCGGCTGCTGGGTGACACGGCGCAGCATGGAGCGGGCCAGCGTCGCCTGATCCAGCACTCGGCGGGCAGCGGCAAATCCTACTCTATCGCCTGGTTGGCCCACCAGCTCATCGGCCTGCGCCGTGAGGACGAATTGATCTTTGACTCGATCGTCGTCGTCACCGACCGGCGCATCCTTGACCAGCAGATTAACGCCACCATCAAGCAGTATGCCCAGGTATCGGCCACCGTGGGCCATGCCGAACGCTCAGGCGACCTGCGGCGTTTCATCGAGGGAGGCAAAAAGATCATCATTAGCACAGCGCAAAAGTTTCCCTTTATCCTCGACGAGATCGGGAACGAGCATCGCGGGCGGTGCTTTGCCATCATCATCGACGAGGCCCACTCCGGCCAGGGCGGGCGTACCTCGGCGGCCATGAGCATGGCCCTCTCCGAGGCGGGTGCCGCAGCCGAGGACGAGACTTTTGAAGACGTCATCAACCGCATCATGCAAGCCCGCAAGGTGTTGCCCAACGCCAGCTACTTTGCCTTCACGGCCACGCCCAAGAACAAGACGCTAGAGATCTTTGGCGAGGCATACCGAGAGGGCGCACAGGTCAAACACTGGCCTTTTCACACCTACTCCATGAAGCAGGCCATCCAGGAAGGCTTTATCCTGGACGTGCTTCGGAGCTATACCCCGGTTGCCAGCTACTACAAGCTGGTCAAGACAGTGGAGGACGATCCCGAGTTCGACACCCGGAAGGCACAGAAAAAGTTGCGACGCTACGTCGAGTCGCACGACCACGCCATCCGCCTCAAGGCCGAGATCGTAGTCGATCACTTTCACGATCAGGTGATCGCCCGGCACAAGATCGGCGGACAGGCCCGGGCCATGGTGGTGACCAGCGGCATCTGGCGCGCCGTTCAGTACTATTTCGCCATTCGCGACTATTTGCAGGAGCGCCAGAGCCCTTACCAGGCCATCGTGGCCTTCTCTGGCGAGCACGAGGTTGGCGGCGTCAAGGTCACCGAAGCATCGCTCAATGGCTTCCCCAGCAGCCACATCGCCGACAAGATCCAGGAAGAGCCCTACCGCTTTCTGGTGTGCGCCGAAAAGTTCCAGACCGGCTACGACGAGCCGTTGTTGCACACCATGTACGTGGACAAGATCCTGTCGGGCGTCAAGGCAGTACAGACCCTATCGCGTCTGAACCGCGCGCACCCGCAAAAGCACGACGTCTTTGTCCTCGACTTTGTGAACGACGCCGACACCATCCAGGCCGCGTTCGCCGACTATTACCGGACGACGATCCTCAGCGAGGAGACGGACCCCAACAAGCTGCACGACCTCAAGGCCGCCCTCGACGGCTATCAGGTTTATGCCGAGGAGCAGGTCGAGGCCTTGGTCGAGTTGTATCTCGGCGGCGCCGACCGTGATCGGCTCGACCCGATTCTGGATGCCTGCGTGGCAGTCTACAAAGAACTGGACGAAGACGGCCAGGTGGGATTCAAGGGCAAGGCCAAGGCCTTTACGCGCACCTACAATTTCCTGGGCTCGATCTTGCCGTACACGGATGCGGGCTGGGAAAAGCTCTCTATCTTTTTGACCTTCCTGGTACCCAAGCTGCCCGCGCCGGAGGAGCAAGACCTTTCCCGGGGCATCCTTGAAACCGTCGATATGGACAGCTATCGCGTGGAAAAAAGGGCGGCGATGAGCATTGCGCTCCCGGACCAGAATGCCGAGATCGAGCCGGTGCCGACCAGCGGCGGGGCCCTCAAAGCCGAGCCAGAGCTGGAACGGTTGAGCAATATCCTTCAGGCTTTCAATGACCAGTTCGGCAACATCCCCTGGGCCGATACCGACCGCGTCCACCGGCTAATCACCGGAGAGATCCCGGCACAGGTGGCGGCCGACCCAGCTTACCAGAACGCCGCAAGGCACTCCGACCGTCAGAATGCCCGCATCGAGCACGACCAGGCCCTGGCACGGGTGATGACCGGCCTGTTCAAGGATGATATGGAGCTATTCAAGCAGTTCAGCGACAACGAATCCTTCCGCCGCTGGCTGATGGACACCGTGTTCGCCCTGACGTACGAACAGCCCATGGCGGCCTAGCAGAGTTAGCAAACTAGCCCTTGGAAGGCAAAATGTCCACGATTAACCCACCTCGCTACTCCTTGAAAGTAAAGACTTGCTCTGGGAGGTCCGATGCCTGACGAAACGATCAATCTCCCCCCCGAACTCGTCGAGCACCTGAACCGGGGCGATTGCGTGCTGTTCGTTGGCGATGTCTTGGACGGCGTTTCCCAGAGCGCCCGGCTGGCCGCGGCGCTGGTGGACGCGTGTGGCGCGCACTGCAAGTTCTGCCAGAAGGGGGCCACTGTCTGCACCCCGATGACTGCGCCGTCCCCCTCACCCGGGCGGCCCAGTTGTTCGAGGAACGCCGCAGCCTGCACGCCTTGTGGGATTTTGTCCGGCGATTCATCGAGGACCACTATCCGTCCCGGCCGGTGCCGCCGGTGTACCAGGCCCTGGTCGCCAGCCCCCCTGCGTTAACCGGCGTCTGGCCGCCCTGCGGGCCTCTTTTTGGCTGGGCCGTGCAGACCGGGCAGATCACCACTAATCCGGCCGCCGCGGTGCCAAGGGTCCGCCAGGCCCGCCGGACGCCCCAAGCTCTCAGCGCCTCGGAGGTCTACCAGTTGCAGCGCACCGCTGCCAGCCAGCGCCAACTGGCCGAGGCCCAGGCCGGCCCGGACCACATCACCGCGGCCGTGGTCAAGGCCCGGCGGGACGAGGCGCTGCTGAACCTATTCTTGTATACCGGCCTGCGGGTAGGCGAAGTGGCAGCCTTGAAGACCACGGACGTGGTGCTGGGCGAACGTAGCGGCAAAGTGGTGGTGCGGTCCGGCAGGGGCCGCCAGTATAGGGAGGTCCCGTTACACCAGGCGGCCCGGCACGCGCTGGCGGCCTACCTGGCGGTACGGCCGGCCGACCGGGGCGACAGCCTGTTCCAGGGCCGGCGCGGGCCATTGGCGGCGCGAGGCATCCAGATGCGCCTGGCGGCATTGGGGAAGGCGGCCCAGGTCGACGTGACGCCGCACGTACTGCGCCATACGTTGGCCACCCGGCTGCTGCGCGAGGTCGAGGCCGACCTGGTGGCGGCGGTGGAGGGATTGGAGTAATCGGAATGAGGGGAGATAGCACGACCAGCGCCCTACCGCGGTCGCCCATCTGGCTCGTGCGCGCGACCTGTACCACTGCCTGGGCGAGTCGGACACCTGGCCGCAACTCATGACCGATCTGCGGGACCGGAACCACCGGCTGTGGGCCTTGAAAGCAGAGTTGGAAAACGCCGGGCTATAAAGACGGCACGATGACCCCTCCGCGGCCGGTCCAGCAGGAGGAAACGATGAGCCAGACGCATCGGGAACGCATCCTGGATTATCTGTGGTCTGTCGCGCCACAGTGGGCTACCAACGGCGAGATTCGGGACGCTACGCGCATCACGTCCCATCAACAGGTCTACTTGCTGACCCAGGAGTTGATGTATACCGGCCGGATCCAGGGCCAACAGCGCGACCGGGAGTGGGTCTTTCGGGCCGACGAATCACTGGCCGTCCGGTTGACCTCGCCGGGCCGGTTATCGTCAGCCCAGGCGCGGGCCGTGGCGCGCCAGCTTTTACCACCGCGCGAGTTCGCCGCCCTGGCGCGTGCCATCATGAGCCAATACCTGGGCGTCCCACTGGCGCCGGCCCAGGTCCCTGGGGTGCCCCAAGAGTTCGACCTGGTTGCGCCGGACCAACGCATCGTGGGCGAAGCGCTGTACCTGGCTCCGGCGTGGGGTGAATACCTCCCGCAGGCCAAGTTCGCGGTCATGGCCGAGTACGTCTGGCTATTGAATCAGACCGAGGCATCCACGCGGTTTCTCGTCTTGGGGTACGATCAGGCAGCGCCGCACCTGTGGCTGGCACGCTATGGGCACCTGGCCGGCGACGTGGCCTTTTACTTTTTGACCGACACCGGTGAGTTGGAGCCGCTACAGGAACCCCTCGCGCCAGATTTCCGACCGGTTTGAGCAGTCGTTCAGCGGTGCCGCGGCCCGGCGCGGTGAGCATAGATACGAGCGGTCTCGTACGCATCTTGCCCCGGGGTATTGCCCGGTTCTGGATGTGATGATATAATAGTCGCATGCCCACATACAATTTAGTCCGCGAGGGAAGTTCATGCTCACCAATCTGGTATTCACCCTGACCGCTGATCGTCCTCTCACCCTTCCTGCTCACCTGGGCCGCGCCAGCCACGCGGCCTTTTTGCGTCTTCTGGTCCAACAGGCTCCCACGCTCGCCGAGCGACTGCCCGCCACAGACGAGTGCCGGCCCTGTACCTGCTCGACCCACGGCGACGTTGCCAGACGGAAATTGCAGCACGATTGCCTTTCAGTGTTCGACGTGCTATACTGTGTAGCAGTACTCCCCTTCCATAAAGCCGGATTATTTACGGCAACAGCAAACAGATATGTGTGAGCGCACGACGAGGGGACTACGCCGGGCGCGGCTTGGAGGAGGTGAGAATGCCAGAACCGATACGAATCCAATTGCGAACATTGACCCCGCTGTGGACCGGGGGGGTAGAGACCGGGAAGATGGATCGGATCCACGAAACTGGACTCATTGGCAGCCTGCGCTGGTGGTACGAAGCGTTGGTGCGGGGCATGAGAGGCGAAGCCTGCGATCCCACCGAACATGCTTGTTCATACGACGCCGGTAAGCCGAATCACGGCTTGTGCTCGGCTTGCCATTTGTTTGGCGCGACCGGGTGGTCCCGGCGATTTCGCTTGGTGGTGCAGGATACTACCCAGCCTGATGGCGATTCAGGATCGCGTCAGCCAACTGGCAAGCGCTTCAAACGGGGCGCTACTAACGAGCGGCCGTCCTGGTATTTCACCCAGGGGCGGGGCGGCACGATCACCGTTTCCTTGATCCCTCTAGCGACCGACTTTGACCCACAAGTGGTCGTGGGACTGTTCAAGCTGATCGAACAGCACGCCGGGCTGGCAGCCAAGACCCAGTTGGGATACGGCTGGATTCGACTGGTGCAGCCGCCGCCCTTTGACGAGGCCGGGTTTGTTCAGGCCGTGCAGACCGCCGCAGCTGCCAAGCTCAACTCCAGTGAGGGCCTGCCTGCACTCAGTGAGATGTTCTTCGCCCAGATAGGGACAAGCGATCCCGCGCTGACGGCGATGCTTAACCTGAAATACGATGTGCGAGCTGCCTTTCGGAGCGCGTTCGGTGGAGACCAGACCTTGCGTCACTTCGTCTGTGGGGCAGTGAGAGGCAACCAACGGCAGGCGGCAAAGGTCTTTTTCTCGCAGGTGGTTGACGACACGATGCGTGTATGGGGGTGGATACCCAATGCGCTACCCATATCAGGGATAACACGCGACCAGGTGGTTGACCAAATCAAAACGACCATCAGCCAATATGGACCACCAGTTCGGAGTTGGCGCGAATATAACTCACCTCGGGACACCATGACCCCATTGCAAACTGATCGGGCCGCCTTTTTGGCTAGCTTGCTGCAGGAGGGAGGAGAACGATGGCCGTAGATTACACTGCCCAAGTCCTCGGCGGTGTGGAAACATTGCTTGAACAGCTCGCCAACCAGGAACGACTGGCTGATGCGAGAAAAGTGAAGGACAGGCTCGCACGTAAGCAGGCAGAGGACAAAGCCAACAGCTTGCGCTCTCAACTCTTGCGGCAGGTAGATGCCTCGCTGATCTATCTCTACCTGGCGGCGTCAGGGACGGCGAGTGATGTGGGTTTTCGCTCGGCCTGGCAAATTGGCGCTCTGCGCGTAGACACCCTGGCTCCCTTGAAGCAATGGGGTCTCGAGAGTTTATATAACGACTTCTGGACTAGCCGTGCCCCGGACCTGTCCGTCCTGCCAGCGCACTCCTTCAGCCTGTGTTTCACGTTCACGTTGTCTCATCCCTACCTCTCCAAAGACGACAACGTGTTCTATATTGTGGACAACCCTATCGTGCGGGACAAGGTTTTCCATCTGCCAATCGTGCGTCCGTCCAGTTGGAAAGGCAGCCTGCGGACAGTGCTTTACCGCCTGGGGCATGGCAAAGACGATGTGCTCGTGCAGCGGCTATTTGGGGTAGCACGCGACGAGGACGAGGGACAGGCTGGCCGGGGCCGGCTGGTCTTTTTCCCCACGTTTTTCACCCAGACCAGCCTGGAGATCATCAACCCCCACGACCGAAAGACGAAAACGGGCAAAAATCCGATCCTATTTGAGTGCGTGCCCAGTGGGACGACGGGTCAGTTCACTCTGCTCTATGTCCCCTTCGACCTCATCGGCGCAGACCCGGCCGTCGTCCGCCCGCAGGTGGGAGCCGACCTGGAGACCGTGGCCCAGGCCGTCCGCGACCTGTTCACCGTCTACGGCTTCGGGGCCAAGACCTCCAGCGGCTATGGGGTGTCCGAACTGGAGTTGGTGGGCGCAGGAGAGATGACCGTGCGTGTCGAGGTCACCGTGGTGACCGAAGCAGGCTCTGCATCCAGACCGCCTGCCCCAAGTGTCAGTGCTGAACCGCCAACCGGGTGTCTGGAGTTCATGGTGGATAGTGTGTTCCCAGACCATAGCAAAAGCCAGATCAACCAGTGGGTTGAGGCTGGTCAATGGTCTAAGAACCATCGCTCCAAATACAAGCACGCTCGGGAAGCCTATCAGCATTGGCTGGATGCCCGGAAAGCCGAAGAACGGCCCGTAGCACCGCCGGCCCCTCGCTGGTTGGAGGAAACGTTTACCAGCTTTGCTGGCTTGATGGAAACTGGCAAGCGAATGCGGCAGAAACTGGAGGCACTCCCATGACCACGCCCGCACACCGGTTGGCCGAGGTGGTAAAGGCCCTGAAGCAGGGGTTGGGCGACGATCTGGTGGCCGTCGTCCTCTTTGGCTCGCGCGCGCGGGGTGAGGCTGACGTGGCGAGTGATTGGGATCTGTTGGTGATTGCCCATCACCTGCCAGACAAGACCTTCCAGCGCCACGTGCGGCTGAAAGAGTTGCTGCCGGACGCCTGGCGCGGGCGGATCGCCATCCTGGCCCGGACCCCGGCCGAGTTCGAGGCTCACCTGACGGGCCTGTTCTTGGATATCGCGCTGGACGGCATCGTGCTCTATGATACAGACGAGTACGTGGCGGCACGACTGGCCCGACTGCGGCGCTTGGTCGCGGAGCAGGGATTGCGCCGGGAACGAACACAGCGTGACTTGGTCTGGCGGTGGCAGCGCTTTCCCGGGTTCGATTGGTCACTGGTATGGGAGGCAGCCCCATGATCGGACACAGGAACGCCGAATACCGGCTCCGGGTGGCCCAGGGTTTCCTGGGCGAAGCGCGCCAGGACGTGAATCTGGAACGCTGGCGCTCGGCCATGGACAATGCGCAACTGGCGGTGGAGAATGCCGCCAAGTCCGTGCTGGCGCTCATCGGGCCGCTGGGCCGGACGCATAACCCAGCCGGGCCGCTCCGGCAGGCCGTGAGTGACGGCGTGTTTGCTGCGCCACACCACGAGCGGGTGCAACGCCTGGCCGAGTTGGCCGAGGTTCTGGGACATGACGTCCACGTCCAGACAGACTACGGCGATGAGATGGGCGGCCGCACGCCCTGGGAGTTGTTCGACGAGACGGACGCCCGCCAGGCTCTGGCCATGGCCGAGGAGGCCGTGCGCCGGGCCGAGGCGCTGATTCAGGAGGTGACTCGATGAGCGCAACCTTGGCCGTGCTGACCGAGCACCGCGACGCCATCCTCCTGGCCGAGATCGGCGCGCTGCTCCACGACCTGGGCAAGCTGAGCGCAGAGTTCATAGTCCAACAGTCCAGGGAATGCAAGCAGAACAAGAGTGCCCATCCAGAGTGCGGTTTCGATCATGAAGAGATCCGAAAACGCGCTGACTTTCTGGGCCCGGACTTCCAGAACCTGCTAGAGAACCCGCAGTGGAACAGGAGACTCCGAATTGACGTGCTCGATCAGCTCAGACAAGCGCCGCAATATCTGGCGCATTACATATCAGGGCATCGGTCCGCGATGTTCAGTTCCAACATGGGCCTCCTGGCGTTGATCGTTCGTTGCGACCAAGCAGACTCGGGCGTTGACAAAGGCGCGACTACTGATGCTGGCAAACAAAGTCTGTCCGGTACATGGGTGGCCTCGGCGTTTGGCTTCGAAGCAGGAACCCTGTCTACCGATCCCGCGGTGCTGGCAATGAAGCGAAAAGAATTGGGACAAACCCTGACCGATACGCTAAATCGCGTCTTGAGCACGAAGAAGGGTGAACCGGCCAATGTGCGCCGGATGATATTCGAAGGCATTGAGAAGAACTACAGACTTGCATTGGGAGATACCCGCCGCGCCGCCAACGACGTGACCCTGTGGGACCACTCCTACTCCGTCGCCAGCCTCTACAAAGCAGCGCTGGCAAAGCTCCTACTGGAAGAAAAGTGGACAGAACCGGCCAAACTCCAGTGGCGCATCCTCCGCGTCGCCATAGATGGCCTGGGCTTCCTGGGCCAGACCCACCAGGTGGCCGACGTCCTGGGCCGCCAGGAGGCCCTCCGCCAGGCGTTGGACGCCGTGCGCGCCCTCCTGGAGGTGACTTACCCCCTGGGCAACGAGGTCTACCGCGACGAGAACGGCAGCGCCTTCGTGGCGCCGGACGTGGCCGGGCTGCTGGACCGGCCCGACGAGCACGGTGTCCCTCTGCGCGACCGAATCCGAGACGCCTTCACCGCCGAGTTGGCCGGCGAAGTGCAGCTCATCCTGGAACCCGAAGACTTCAGCCAACCGTCCCGCGGTGCGATCCGGCTGGGCGAACTCCTCCGCCGCCCACTCCCCCCGCTTTCGGCCGACCCGCAGATTGTGGCCGCCTGGTGGCCCCAGCCGCCCCAAGAGGACGTCTGCACCGTCTGTGGACTGCGGCCTCAGGGCCACGGCGCAGAACAGATAGACGAGTACCGGCACAACCCGCGCTACTACCAGCAAAAGGCCGCCGCTCGAAACGTGTGCTGCATCTGCCTGGGCCGGCGCGGTCGCCGGGCCGCGCAGTGGGCCGCTGACCTGGGGAAGCCCGCCGCCACTCATACCACCATCTGGACCGACGAGGTGGCCGACGAGCACGGCCGGCTGGCCCTCATCGTGGGCCAGTTCGACCTGGAACACTGGCTGGACGGCCGTTACCTGAACTCCATCTTCACCCAGGCCCTGGCGACCCGCGACGGGCATGCTCCCACACCGACCATCTACGATGACCTAGTGGCCGCCCTGGCCGACGAGCTCTGCCGCAACGTGGGCCCAGATAAGGGCAATCCACCCTGGCTGCAACGGCTGGCTCCCGAAGCCTTCCGCGTGCCCGCGCAACAGTTTTACCAGGCCGTGGTCGAGGAGCGGGATGTGGACGGCCTCAGCGCCGGCGTCGCGGCGGATGACTGGGACGCCAAAGCCCATCTGCTGGCCTTATTCCTGCTGCGCAAGCACCCCTCCTTCGCCCGGCTGCGCCGCATCTGGGAGACCACGCGCGGTTTCTGGCAGGCGGTGCGGGATGAGGATTTGCCCCAGACCGGACCCGCCGGCCCCCGGCTCCGCATCCAGGTCCAAGAATCACCCGACCTGGGCCACTTCCACGCCTACGAACTCAACCTGGGCCTGGCCGTCCTCCAGGTGGTCTGGGACCCGGACCAGGGCTGCTTCCTCACCGCCGCCAACCTGGCTTACGTGGCCCGGCAGCTCCCTGACCGGCCGGCGAGCCCCGAGGACTGGCGGAAGCTGCTGACCCGCCAGCCGTTCGGCCTGGAGGAACCCACCGGCTACGGCGGCGCGAAGCGCTCCCTGGACGTAGTGACCATCACAAACGTGGAGCCGGTGGGCACGTATACCCCGGCCATCCCCATCCTGGCCGAGCCGCGCACCTTCCTGGCCCTGGTGCCGGCCCACCAGGCTCCGGCCATCCTGCAGGCGATCCAGGATCGCTATGCACGCGAGCTGGGCAAGGTTCGCAACCGCCTGCCCCTCACGCTGGGCCTGGTAGCCTGCCCGCGCCGCACCCCCCTGCGTGCTGTCGTGGAGGCCGGCCGCCGCCTGCTGGACCAGCCAACCAGCACCGAGTTGTGGACTGTCGAGAGCCAGCAGAACAGCGACATCCAGTTCACGAATGGCGTGCGCTGGCAGATACCCATCACTCTGGGCGACGGCTCTTTCGACCCCTATTACCCCTATTTCTTCGTCCAGGCCGGCGACGCCGGGGGGCAGGGCCGGCCCCGCCGGTTCCGTTCCTTCCGGCCTACCGATGACGGACCGGAACCCTGCTGGCTGGTCCACGCCACAGAGTTACAGACCAGTGACGTGGTCTATGTCACGCCGTCCACGTTCGACTTTGTCTACCTGGACGCCACGGCCCGCCGCTTCGAGGTGAGCTACGACCCGGCCGGCCGCAACCGCCACCGGCCCACTCGCCCCTACCACCTGGAAGACCTGGCGACGCTCGGGGAGCTGTGGGGTTGGATCGGCCCGGGCCGCCTCAGCCCCACTCAGCGCCACGACCTGCTGGGCCTCATCGAGGCCAAGCGGGAGGAATGGCGCCAGCTCACCGGCATAACTGCCTACGACCCCACGTTCCAGCAGTTCGTGCGCGACGTCCTGGCTCACACCGATTGGCGCGGGGCCAGGCCAGATGAGGATGAGGAAGCAACGCTATACCAGGCCGCTCTCACCGGCGTCCTGGCCGACGTGGCCGAATTGTACGACGCCGCCCTCAAGACCGCCACATAGACAAACAGTAGCACAGGTATCCGCTCACATCTGTTGCTGAAGGAGGAGAACGATGACCTACCAGGCGCGACGCTACCTGCTCATGACCGTGGACCCCGTCCACATCGGCACCGGCGGCTACCGCCTGGGCCGGGTGGACCTGGCGATTGCCCGCGAACCAGGCACCCACCTGCCCAAGATCCCTGGCACCTCCCTGGCCGGCGTGGCCCGGGCCTACGCCGCCGCCCGCTACGAAAAGCTCCGCTGCGCCGGGCAGGGCCAGCCCAGGAAAGACACCGCCGGGAAGGTGATTCCGAACACCGACCACTGTGGCGAGGCTGCCTGCCCCATCTGCTACACTTTTGGGTATGCCAAAGGCGACGAGGGCAGCGGCTACGCCGGCACCGTCAGCCTCTTCGACGCGACCATCGCCCTGTTCCCGGTCCACTCCCTGGCCGGGCCAGTCTGGGCCACCACGCCCGGTCGCCTGCGCGAGGCCGGCTTTGTCGTGACCGGCCCGGCCCCGGCCCCTGACGCTGCCGTCGTCACCGGGGGCTGGAACAAACCCCTCAACCTGGGCTGGCTCATGCTCCCCACCACCGGCGGAGCGCAGGTGCAGCCGCCCGGCCCTTGCTGGCTCGGAGAAGCAGAGCCAGCCTGGCAAGCCATCCAGAACCGCATCGTCCTGGTGGACGAGGGGCTTTTCTCCCAGGTGGTGAATGCCAACCTGGAGGTGCGCACTTCCGTGAGCATTGACCCGTTCACCGGGGCGGCGGCGACAGGCGCGCTCTTTACTTACGAAGCCATCCCCCGCGCCGCCTGGCTGGCCTTTGACGTGGTGGAAGATGACTATCGTAGGGACCCCAAGAAGCCGTGGCCGGTGGACAAGACCCACCTGGGCAAGCCCCTGGGCGAGACCTGGGCAAGCCCCCACGACGTGGCTGCCGCCGGCCTGGCCCTGGCCGAATGGTTGGGGGTGGGTGGCATGGGCACCCGGGGCTTTGGCCGCATCCGGCTCATGGGCCATTGGCGACCCGACCAGCGACTTGACCAGCAAGGAGGTGCCCAATGACCCCATCCCCAGACTTGAACCTGGACCGCCTGGTTGCGCAGTACGCACAATCCATCGTCAACGGGTACGTCAAGGAGACGGGTAAGAAGGGCGCGAAGCAAGCCCAGGCCGTGGACGGGCTGGTAACCAAGGCCCTGGGCGTGGTGCAGGAGAACGGTGTCTACGCCGGCGTGCTGTTCCTCCTCTCCCGCAAGCGGAAGGAAGACCAGGACATCGCCAGCATTGTGGTGGACGAGTTACTGAAACTGGCCAGGGAGTTGCCCTTTGGTTGGGCCGTGCCCAGTGGACGTGACGCCGCCACCCTGCTACCTTTCTACTCGGACACCGTCTGCGCCGACTTGGCCCCGCTCCTGCTGGTCAAGGAACTCTACGAGCAGACCCTCATCTACGCCCGCTACGGGGCCAAGGCGGCGGCGAACCAGGCCGAGAAGAAGAAAGAGCCGCCCCAGGAAGCCACGCCATGAGCTGGACGGCCTATCGCCTCGCCTATCGGCTCCACTCGCCCCTGCACGTGGGCCAGGGCCAGGTGAGCAACCTGCTGCGCGCCCGGCCCTACGTTTCCGGCAAGGCTCTGTGGGGCGCGCTGGTGGCCCGCCTCACCCGCGACAAGGCCCAAGATGGCGCGGACTATGTGGCCATGGGCCAACGGGTCAACCGCGACCTGGCCTTCAGCTACCTGTTCCCGGCTTTGCCGGATCGTGACCCGGCCCTGGACCCGGCCAGCCCCCTCTATCCCCACTACGACGGGGCCTGGCGCCTGGTCTATGGTCCAGAGGCCCTGCCCGCCGCCGGGTTCGACTACCTGCTGCGCGGCGCGTATGCCGCCACCGCCCTGGACTATGACCGTCAGGGGGCCGAGGCTGGCAGTCTCCACGAGGTCGAGTACCTGGCCTCGTGCGCTCGCGACGGTCGGCCCGTCTACCTGGTGGGAGCCTTGTTCGTCCACGAGAACTGCCAGTTAGACTGGCGCACTGCCCTGGAGCGGCTGCAACTGGGCGGCGAGCGGGGCTACGGCTGGGGGCGCGTGGAGCTAGAGACGCTGGCGCCAGACCCCGCCGGCGGGCCGCTCTTCGCCGGCTACACCCTGGACCTGGCCCACGCCAGCCACCGGCCGGTGGTCGGCGTGCCGCAAGGCACTGCGGCCCTGGCCCACATCCTGGCGGCAGCCCGCCCCGCCCCGCGCCGCGCCACGCCGTCGCCTGTGCCGTTCCGGGGGCCGGTGGAACCCCTGGTGGGCCGCGAGTGGGACAACGTGTACGGACGCGGGGCCGGCCGCCGCATCGCCTTCGAGGGGGCCTGCTGGACGCCGGGGGCCAGGGCCAGCGCCGACGTGCCGCTCGCCATCGGCTCCTACGGCGTGTGGGAGGGACTGGGTGGGTGACGAATCGCCCGCGGTGGCCCTGGTGCTGGTCCTGGCGCCGCAACAGCCGGTGACCGTGCCGGCCCACCAGGGGCGGGCGGCCCACGCCCTGCTCCTGCGGTGGGCCGCCGAGTCCGACCCCGCCCTGGCCGCTCGCCTCCACGAAGGCTCGCAGGCGCGGCCCTTTACCGCCTCGTCGCTGCTGGATGCGCCGCGCCTGGACCGACAGGGCCTAGTGCACCTGACGCCGGCCCGGCCGGTGGCGTTGCGCTTCACCAGCACCGACGCGGCCCTCTCGCAGGTCCTGCTGGCCCAGGCCGAAACGCCGCCGTCCCATGTGATCCTGGGCGACCGGCCGTTCACCGTGGTATCGGCCACCACAGACCCCATGGTTCATCCTTGGGCGGGCCAGACCACCCTGGAAGCCCTCTCACGCCGCTATCGGGTGAAGATCACGGACTCGGCCGACCAGGTGGGTCTGGTTTTTGACTCACCCACCGCGTTCCGGCGGGATGGAGTCAACCTGCTCTTCCCGTTGCCGGACCTGGTCTGGGGCAGCCTCGCCGAGGCGTGGAACGCTGTCTCGGCAGCGCCCGTGAACGCGGACCTGCGAGATTTCGCCCGCGAGGGCCTGGTCGTGAGCCGCTTTCGATTGGAGAGCCGGGCCGTGCCCTTCCCCGGCAATGTCCAACTGGGCTGTGAAGGATACTGCTGGTATACGTTTCTGAATCGTGATCTTTACTGGCGGCGGCAGATCCACCTTCTGGCGGCCTTTGCCTTCTATGCCGGCGTGGGCTATCGAACGGCCGTGGGGATGGGACAGGTACGCGCCCTGACTCGTGATTCGTAAAGCGAAAGCGGGCAACGTGGAGCGGCGCCCTGCGCTCGCCGCTCCACGCTTCACGAAACCCGCACCTGAACAACTGCATACATCCCCCCTCTTGGGGGGTCCCGCCGCGGCCGCCGTGGTCTGGGCAACCCGGCGGTCCGGCTTTACCCCAATGGCTGCCAGGGCCTTTTGACCGGCGCACGACCGCGGACAACCGACCACCGCGGCCCTTGCCCATCGTGCCAGGTTGGGCGCCGGGCCTGTCTGACACTTGGCGCAACGAGCCGGGACCGCGTGTCAGCGGTCGGCCGTCGCTCATGCCCCCCCAGCACAGCCGGTCAGTGCGACAGCGCTGGTTCCGCAATCTACACGCTCTGCGTGCAATCTGCACGCCCCGCGTGCCATCTGCAATCTGCCGAGGTGCCGCATGCCCCCACTCTATATCACCACCCAGGGCGCCAAGCTCCGCTACGAGGGCCGGCGCCTCATCGTGGAAAAAGACGACCAGGAAATCACATCCGTGCCGGCCGTCCACGTGGACCAGGTGCTTATCCTGGGCAACGCCGTCATCACCACCCCGGCCCTCACCTACCTGCTCGACCAGAGCATCGACACCGTGTTCCTGTCCATCCACGGCCGCTACAAGGGCCGGCTGGTGGGGCCGCTGGGCGGCCAGGGCAAGCTGCGCCTGCTCCAATACCAGCGCGTGCTGGACCCGGCCTATGCCCTGCAGACCGCCCAGGCCATCGTCCGCGCCAAGCTCCACAACACCCGCACCTTTTTGCGGCGCTATGCCCGGCGCACCACTCTCCCCTCCCCTTCCTCCCAGAATTGGGGGGAAGGGGAGGGGCCGG
>JAHJIN010000159.1 GCA_018823415.1 Chloroflexota bacterium
CGCCTCGTCGCGGATGGTGGCCAGGAGCTGGTCTTGTTGCGTGGTCACGGGGCCTCCTGGGGATAGGGGATGGCCGGGGCCAGGAACTGCCGCGCCAGGGCCGGCACCTGGTCCAGGGCCGCCGGCTCCGGCACGTAGGCCACGGCCCCGTCCTGAGTGAGCAGGATGACCGGCGCCGCATCGCCGCGCTCCTTCAACCGGCGGCTCAGGTCACCGCCGGTGCCGTCGGCCAGCACCTCGGCGGTGACCACCAGGTCCAGGGGCACCCGGCCGGCCAGGTCCAGGGCTTCCAGCAGCGACAGGGCTACCCAGACCTCGGCCTGTTCAGCCACAGAGTCAGGCGCCAGCGTGAGGGCTTCAGCCAAATGGGTGCGGAACTGGGCCAGGGGATGAACAATCAGCGCGTTCGGCATCGGCAACTCCATGACACGTTCTGGGGCTATTGTACCTGAACAGCGGCGCGGGATGCAATAGGTTTAGCATCCCACTTTGACGAAAAACGGGATACATTGCGCGGCGACATCCGTCAGTGCCATACCAGCCGGTACCCCTGGCCGCGCTTGGCCCGCACCTGCACCGCCAGAGGTGCCAGGCGCTGGTTCAGCCGGTAGACCCGCTTGCGCAGGGCATCGGCCCGGTCGGCGGTGGCCTGGTAGGCCACGGTCTTGCTCTCCAACTCGGCGTGGGGCACCAGGGGACGGCCATCCTGCAGCAGCAGGCCCAGCAGTTCCGCCTGGGACCGGGTCAGGGGCGCCACGGCGGCGCAGTCCGTGCGGGCCACCAGGCGGCCCAGCAGCCGCAGCGGGCACCCTGACCCGGGGGCAGTGGGCTCAGTGGTCTGACAGAGGCTCAGGATCTGCGCCAGCAGTTCCCGGTCGGGCACGGCCTTGCTCAGGCCGGCCGTGGCCCCGGCGGCCAGGGCCTGCCGGCGGAGGCGTTCCTGGTTGGTGCCGGCGGTGAGGACCAGGACGGGCACGGTGCGCAGGACCCGGTCGCGCCGGAGTTGCTGCAGCGCCTCGCCGGCGGTGCCATCGGGCACGAACCAGTCCAGGATGATCAGGGATAGTGGTTGCGGTCGACTGGTCAGAAATTCGGCCAGTTCGGTTCCAGAGGCAGCCAAATGAACGCGGCAGGACAGGTGCTGACGCAGCAGAGCCTGGAGATAGGCCCGGTAGGCCGGGTCGCCGTCCACGATGAGGAAACTCAAGGGGCGTTCGGGACTCATGGGTCAGACCTCGGGTGCTTACCATACCAGAACAAATGTTCTGGTCGCGTGTCCCTAGTCTACCCGATTTGCTGCCCCAGAACAAGACCTTTAAGGCCTGATCATGTACCCGCTTTGCCCCCGCCAAGGGGATAAATCCCGCTTTGGCCCAAAGTGGGATGCAAAAAGGCAAGGGCGGATCGGCCCTTGCCATGATGTCGCAGTTCTTCAGGGGCCAGGCCCCGTTCTACCGGTGCCGGTCCGGACCCCCTTGCCAGGATCAACCGGCGTGTGATACAATGCTGAACAGACAATCAAGGCCAACCACAGCGGAGGAAGCACCATGCAGAGCATATCGGTGAGCCCGGAACTGGAGATCGAATTGCTACCCGACGGGGCCAATGACGATGGCCGACCGGCTGTGCGGCTACGGCGCCAGGAAGATGACGGCGGCTGTGTCATCTACCTGCCCGAAGTGCGCCCGCTCATCGACGCCCTGGCCTGGGCCGCCGCCGAGACAGCCACACAGGCAGTGCGGCAATGAACCGTACCCGGCGCCTGCTCATCTTCGCCATCTTCAACCTGCTGACCCCGCTGGCCCTGATCGTAGCCCTGCAACGCGGTTGGCAGCCCGATATCACGGTCATCGTGGTCCTGTTGGTCGCCCTGGTCGGGTTCGACCTTGTCCTGGCCTGGGGTCTGGAGCGGCTAGGGCGTCGGTGACTCAACTGGGCACACGAACAGAGCCAGGCTATAGGAGCCTGGCTCTGTTCGTTTAACCCCGGGTCGTCGCATCCCCTGCGGAACCTGGGTCCACCACCCCGCCCTGCAGCCCGGTGCTGTAGCCGGTGGCTATACATCCCCGCGCACCAGCGGCACCAACGTCAGCCGATAACCCTGACCACGCTGGGATTCAATGAGCACTCCCAGCGGAGCCAGACGGACCCGCAACCGGGAAACCCGCTTGGCCACCAGGCGAGCCCGGGCACTCTCGGTACCATACGTGTAGATGATCAACCGGCTAGCCAACACGACGGCGGACACGAACTGCCCCGGGGGCTGTTCCAGGAGCACCTGCAGCAGGTCCGCCTGGCTGGAGGTCAAGGGGGTGGCCGGGTAGGGCGGCGCCAGGCGCCGGACCAGGTTGCCATCCAATTGCAGCGGGAAAGAGGAATTCGTGGGGGCTTTCAGCAGGTGGGCTACCGTGCGCTGTACGCGTTTCAACGGCCCCGATTTGCTCAGGACGACGGTTTCTCCCGTCTGCTCGGCCTGCGACCGGACCCGCTCGAAGGCCTCCGCCGCGGCGAGGACCAGGATCGGGGCTGCTATGCGGGTTGCCCGCAGCCAGCGGATGGCTTCCCGCGCGCCCCCATCGGGTAGAAACCAGTCCAGGATGATCAAGCCCGGTACGTCCAGGGGCTCGGCCCCCAGTACCACGGCCATCTCCCGAACCGACTGAGCCATCTCTACCCGATAGCCCAGGTTCTGCAAGGCTGTCTGGAGTACGGTACGATAGGTCCGATCCCCATCGACCAGCAGGATATAGGACAACGTAGCCACCCTGTCTAGCGACTGTTGGGCACAGTTGTCCCTCGTTCCCTCTCCCCGCCACCGTTGTGACGCAGTCCACCAGCGACCACCCCGAGAGCACGCCCCGGTCTCCGGCGCCGCTCCCCACGGCTGAGGCCGAGCATGGCGTACCGGGGTCAGTACCGGCACGTGTCGCCCGCGCGACGACGATAGCGGCGACGACCACGTGATAGACAGCCAACGACACGGAGCAGCGCGCTGACCCCCGAGGTCCCGGCCTGTCACGGCTGGCCGGTGGTGCTGGGGCGCAGCGCTATGGTACCCCCATGGGAGTCTTGGCCTAGAACATATGTTCTAGGCGCATTATACTCGCCCCACCGTGCCCTGTCAAGACAACCAACCTTAAATCTCACCCCACCGTTCGGTCGCATCCCCCCATCCGGCAGTTCCGCCGGGCAAATTGCCCCGCGTTTGCGGCGGTCGTTACATCCCACTTTCAGGCCCCCAAGGGGATATATCCCGTTTTTCCGCAAAGTGGGATGCCAAACGGACACGTTTTTGTTGCACTGTCGGCGGAAATCAGCTAGAATCGAGCTGCGCGGCGCCGGTCTCGCCTGGCCCCGGGCTCCGGCCAAGCAGCAATCCGAACCAGGAGGCATCCCATGAGCGACCACCCGATCCCGGCGGACAGTGCTCCCGCCATCACCGATGAGGAGGCCCGGCGCCGGCTGGGCCAGGTCTACCGCCTGCTGTTGGACCTGGTCCGCCAGAAGCGGGCCGCAGCCGCTGGTCAGGCCCAGTCCGAGCCACCGGCCGAACCCGAGCCGGAAACCTAGCACGATGAGACCGCGGCGGCGTTCTCCGGCCGAGATCCTGGGTCCCATGCTGGCCTTGGCCCAGCGGTGGGACGCCCGGTCCTTGATCACCGCCCTGGAAACGTTGTTGACGCGCTGGGAGGCACAGGGATGACCCTATCTTCCCCCCTGGCGGCTGCCCGCGAATACCTGGCGGCGGGGCTGGCTCCCATCCCCTTGCCCTATGGGGCCAAAGCACCAGCCCCGGGCTTCTCCTGGCGCCACTGGCAGGACTGCCCGCCGGGCGAGGCGGAGCTGGCGCTGCTATTCACTGCCGACCAGCAGAATGTCGCCATCGTCTGCGGCCGGGCCTCCGGCAATCTGCTGGTACTGGATGCCGACGACGCCCCTACGGCCCACCAGATCGGCGCCCGGCTGGAGGCGGCGGGCATCGCCACGTGGATGGTACGCCGGCCACCCAATGGCACGGCCCACGATGGGGGCGGTCAGTATTGGCTGCGCACCCCCCGGCCCGCTCGCTCGGGCTGCCTCGCGATGCTGGCGGGGCAGGCTGTGGCCCTGGACCTGAAAGGCCAGGGCTCCTATGTGGTGGCGCCGCCCTCCCGGCATCCCGGCGGCAGTTGCTATGCCTTTGCCAGCCGCCCCTCGGCGATCTTTACCCTCCCCAGCCTGGACGCCCTGGACTGGCTGCCCCTGGAGCCGGCCCGCCCCACTGCCGCTCTACCTCGGCCCCGCATTTCCCGCCGGGCCTGGCGACTGTTGCAGGGCGACCCGGCGACGGTGGGCCAGTATCCCAGTCGGTCCGAGGCCGAGGCGGCCCTCTGCGCCGCCCTGGCCAACGCGGGCTGCACCTTCGCTGACACCCTGCGGCTGCTGCGGGTGCACCCCGGCCCCGGCAAGTTCGCGGCCCGGCACGCCAGCGACCCCCGCGAGGCACTGCGCTATCTGTACCGGACCTGGTGCCATGCGCAGGAGTGGGCCGCCACCCACGAGGCCCCCGCTCGCCGCCAGGCC
>JAHJIN010000160.1 GCA_018823415.1 Chloroflexota bacterium
ATGACGGAATGTCCGTCAAGCGTAAGGGCCATTCATCCCCACCGCAAGCAGTGGGGCTTTCTGGCCTTTAGGAGCAAAGAAGACGGTCGATCAAGCTCGTGTTGCGGTTCCATGACTCACCCTTTGGCAAAACTCAGCAAGCAGAGTGTAACACCGGGTGGACCGGCCGGCAACAAGGAACCACGTGCGTTGCCGTTCCGTCCATAAACTGATAATATCCGGTTGCAGGAGTACGCATAATGGCAGCAACGTATCACCCGACGCACCAGGAATCAACCCTACCCGCTGCACCGCCGAGGAGGATGTTGTGGCGGCTGTTTGTGCCGGCCGGGCTGCTGCTCATACTGGTCATCCTGCTGGCCACGGCCGGCGGAGTGGGCACGTTGGTGTACCAGAGCGACTTGATCCTGCCGGGCGTGCAGGCAGCCGGGCTGGGCCTGGGCGGGAAAACAGCAGCAGAGGCGGAAGTGGCGCTGAACGGGCAGTTGGGGGGAAAAGTCCTGTTGGACGGGGGCGACGCCACCTGGGCCGTACCGGCCGGCCAGTTGGGCCTGGCGCTGGATTCCGGCCGGATGGCGCAACTGGCGTACCAGCAAAGCCGCGCTCCGGAGCGGTTGGACGCGCTGCTGCAGGGCAACTGGCAGATCACCGTGGACCCCATCTGGCTGGTTGACACCGCTTCGGCCGAGGCATACCTGTGGGCCATCGCGCAGCAGTTTGACCTGCTGCCGGTCAACGCCAGCGCCGAGTGGACGGCCGGGCAACTGGTTGCGCATCCAGCGGTCCCCGGGCGGGCGCTGGACGTCACCGCCACCGCGGCCGCGTTGACCCAGGACCCCGGCCGGGTCGTCAGCGAGGGGCACTTGCCGCTGGTGGTGCGGCCAGTCCCGGCCGCCATCACCGACGTGACCCCCCTGCTGGCCCAGGCGGAAGAACTGCTGGCTCACACCCTGTCTATCCAGGGCTACAATCCGATCACCAACCAGACGGTCGAGTGGCCGGCCGGGTCTGAGGTGTGGGCCGGATGGCTGCTGGTGGAAGCCGACGCGACGGGCTTGCGCTGGCGAGTTGACCCCACCCAAGTCACCGCGCATCTGGCCACACTGAGCGAGGCGCTGCCGGCCGGCCAGTACCTGGACCTGGACGCTTCCGCGCCGGCCGTCGTGTCGGCCATCGAGTGCGCAAGCTGGCACGCAACGCTCCGCATCCGATACCACGAAATGCAGCACACCGTCCGGCCGGGCGACACCCTGGCCAGCATCGGCCGGGAGTACGGCCTCCCCTACCCCTGGCTGCAGCAAGCCAACCCGGGGCTGGAGGGGTTGCGGGTCGGACAGGTGGTCGCCATCCCCTCACCAGACCTGATGCTCCCGCTCCCGATTGTGCCGCACAAACGGATTGTGGTCAGCATGAGCCAGCAGCGGATGTGGGCTTATGAGAGCGGGCAAATCAAATGGGAATGGCTGGTCAGCACCGGCATCCAGGGCAGCCCCACCACGCCCGGCGTCTTTCAGGTGCAATCCCACGAACAGAACGCCTACGCTGCCAGTTGGGACCTCTGGATGCCGTACTTTATGGGCATCTACCGGCCGGTGCCGACCTCTGAGTTCATGAACGGCTTTCACGGCTTGCCCAGCCGGGGCGGGTCGCAGCTCCTGTGGACTAACAACCTGGGCCGGCCGGTGACCTATGGGTGCATCCTGCTCAGCACCGAGAACGCGGCCGTGCTGTATGACTGGGCGGAAGAAGGCACGGTGGTCGAAATCCGGCCATGAGCCCGGTCAGCGCAACTGCACCTCGGGCAACTCGGGCGTAGGCGTCACGTCGGTGCCACGGAACGGCCGCGTCTCACCGGTATTGCTGCTCCCACCCTCCATGCGCGGGGCGCGGGACTCGGTCTGCCAGACTGCGTCCGCCAATGTTTGCTGATAGCGCTGCATCAGCGCCGCGTCATCCTGGATTTGCCGATCCCCGGTGAGGCGCGCCACCTCTTCCAACTGTTGCCCCAGTTGAACCGCCAGCCGCCACGCAGCCTCGTACTGCTCGGCGTCAAACAGCCGGTCAATCTCACGCATCCCCTCGGCCGTACGCTGGATCGTCACGTTCCGAAAGACCTCCAGGTCCCAGGTTGGGTCATAGCTGGGCATCCCGACGACCATCTCGGCGCTGATGATCCCCTCGACCGTGACCGTCCGCTGTGCAAACTCGTCGAAATAGCGCAGCTCGACCCGCGCCAGCGGGCGGGAACCTGCACTCGACCGCCCCACCTGCAATTCGGCCAGAATCACCGAACTGCTGCCGGTACCAAGCGGCCAGAGCGGGATGCTGGCCCCACCGGCCGGGACGGCGCCTTCCAGCCCGGTCAGCCCGACCAGCCGGACGCCGGCCTCCGGGACGACCGCCAGGTTGACGTCCGAAGCGACCCGCTGCTTGAGCCCGGCCGCGTGTTCCCGGAAGATGCGGTCCATCTCCTGGGCCGAGTCGACAAAGCTGTACCCGCCCTTGCCCTGGTGGGCCAGCTCGCTGAGCAGTGC
>JAHJIN010000161.1 GCA_018823415.1 Chloroflexota bacterium
CCCTCGGTGATCTGAATGGCCGACTTGGCGCGGTTCTCCTCCTTGAACCACGTGCGCGAGCATTCTCGCTCGCATTCCCGCGCGCCGATGCAGCGCGCCGGGTCAAACTGTAACACTTGCATAGTCTCACCTCGTTGTGATGTCTATCGGGGCCGCTGCGCATCAGCGTGCGTCCCGTGTACAATTTACCCGATCTGTCGTGAAAAGTCAACCCCCTGGCGGCCTTGAGATACGGCCTTGACAAATTTCGCACTCGGCCTTATACTATAAATAATCTATTAACTGGTAGACAAGATTATTATGTCTGTTCGCAATGCCATTCTGGGCCTGCTGGCCCAACGCCCGCGCCATGGTTACGAGTTGCGTGCCGCTTTTGAGGCTGTGGCCGGCGGCGAGCAAAACTGGAGCGTAAAACCGGCCCAGATTTACACCACGCTGGCCCGGCTGGAAGAGGCTAACCTGGTATCGGTGGCCGCAGTGGAGCAGGACGGTGGGCCACAAAAGCGGGTATATGACATCACCCCGGCCGGCCGGGCCGAGTTGGATGTCTGGTTTGCCAGCCGGGTGGACCGCGAACATCAGCGCGACGAGTTGTTTCTCAAGCTCATGCTGGCTTTGATCACCGGCGCGGCCAATCCCTACCAGGTGATCCAGAACCAGCGCACGGCCCTGTACCAGGACCTGCACGATCTGGTCGCCCAACGCAACCAGGCCGATCCCAAGACGGAATTGGCCCAGATCCTGCTGCTTGAACAGGCCGTGATGCACCTGGAGGCCGACCTACGCTGGTTGGATATGGTCGAGGTGCGCCTGGACGAGGTGCGGCGGCAACCAATGCCTGAGCCGGAGGTCAAGACCCGGGGGCGCCCGAAAAAGATTGCACACTAGCAGATTTGCTTATTCGTCATTCGTCAATTCGGGTGGTCTCCCCGTAGAGTGTTGCTGAGTATTTTACCGCCGAGAACGCCAAGGCGGGCACGCCCGTTCGCCGAGTCTTCCTTCTATTTCTCAGCGGTCTCCGCGTGCTCTGCGGTTGAAAAGTGGCCGTTTTCCTTCAACAACATTCAAGAGGGAGACTATCTCAATTCGCAAAGGAGTACAACAACATGGCGCTTATTCAGACAGAGAACCTGACCAAAGTGTACGGCAAGGGTGAGACGACCGTGACCGCGCTCGACCACGTAAGCCTGACCGTGAACCCCGGCGAGTTTGTGGCCGTGATGGGGCCAAGCGGCTGCGGCAAGTCCACGCTGCTCCACCTCATCGGTGGCCTGGACCGGCCCTCCGAGGGCCGCGTGTTCCTGGACGGCGCGGATCTGGCGCAGCTCGGCGACGCTCGGCTGGCCGAGTTTCGCCGCCGCCAGATCGGGTTCGTGTTCCAGTTCTTTAACCTTATCCCGGTGCTGAACGCGACCGAGAACGCCGCACTACCCTTGATCCTGGACGGCGTCAAGCCGGCAGCAGCCCGGGCCAAGGCCGCCGAATGGCTAACCACGATGGGCCTCAGCGACCGGCTGAACAACCGGCCAGACCAGCTCTCTGGCGGTCAGCAACAGCGCGTCGCCATCGCCCGGGCCTTGGTGGCCGAACCGACACTGGTGATGGCCGACGAGCCTACCGGCAACCTGGACTCGCGCGCCGGCGACGAGATCGCCGGGCTCCTCAAGCAAATCTCGGAGACCTGGGGGCGTACCGTCCTTATCGTCACCCATGACCCGCGCATCGCTGCCCATGCCGACCGGATCATCTTTCTCAAGGACGGCAAGATCGTGGACCAGACCAACCTCAACGGCCGCAGCGCCGACGAGGCCAATCAGGTTCTGGTCAAGATGGGGGCCTTGTAGACCTTGGGGTTTCAAACCTTTGCAAGGGTTAGATGGAGGTACTATGAATATCCAACTTGTCCTGGCGGCCCGGTATCTGTGGGGCCGCAAGCTACGCACCACGCTCACCACGCTGGCCGTGGTCTTTGGCGTGATGATCCTGTTTGGGATGAACAGCATGTTGCCGATCATGAGCGAGGCGCTGCGCAAAAACATCCTGGTCAGCGTCGGGCAGGTGGACCTGACCGTGACGCACGAGACCGGCGGCAGCTTTGACCCGGCCGCGGCGGACATCGTGCGGGGCACGCCGGGTGTCGCCCAGGCCACCGGCCTGCTGCGGCGCAACGTCCTGCTCCCGCCCAGCTTGAGTCCCACGACCGACCCGCGCCAGGCTGTCTCGGCCGTCACCGTCACCGGCCTGGACCCGGGCGATGCCCTCAAAGTCCGGGCCTTCCAGATCGGCGCCGGGCGCTTTTTGGAGCCGGGCGACGGGAACGCCCTGGTCGTCCCCCAAAGCCTGGCCGACAAGCTGGGCCTGGCAGTGGGCGATACCCTCACCCTACCCTCCTCGGTGGGCACGGCCGATTTCCAGGTGGTGGGCATCCTGAACGCTCGCTTTACGCTCGGCGTGGACGAGGTGTACGTATCCCTGGCGGCGGCCCAAAAGCTGCTCAACCAGCCCGGCGAGATCAACACCGTGGA
>JAHJIN010000162.1 GCA_018823415.1 Chloroflexota bacterium
ACGTTGACCCGTGGGCAAGATTCGGCTATAATGGCCTGGGAGCTTGGTCGATGGATAAATCACGAGGAGGACATCATGAACAGAAACGATCATACTGCCTTCCAGGTCTCGGATATGGACGCGGCGATCCGGTTTTATACCGAATCGCTCGGTTTGCGACTGCTATTCCGCAGCGTTAACCCAGAGGAACAGGAAGCATATGCGTTCCTGAAACTAGAAGGGGGTAATCTGGAACTGATCCAAAAGCTGAACGTGCCATTCGCCAAACCGCAGATTACCCCGCCTTACTGCCCCCATTTCGCGCTGGAGACGGACGACATGGCCCAAGTTCTACAGATGATCTCGGAAAAGGGGATATCGATCGTGAAGGGGCCATTGGAGATTCCCGGCGAAGAAAAGTGGATTTACGTCAGTGACCCGGACAACAATGTGATCGAATACATCGAATGGACGTCCAGGAAACACCACTGACCCGTGTGTCTCCACTCAACAAAGGAGCCCATCGCCTTTGAGGTGGTGGGCTCCGAGCATTACGCGCCTGGCAGGATCCCCTGCGCCCGGGCCTGGGCCACGGCCTGGATCCGGCTATTGACGCCCAGATTGCGGGCAAACCCACTGATACTACAAGAGGCCCAGATTCCGGGCACGTGCCAGTGCCTCGGTACGGCTATGCACATCAAGTTTGCCATAGATGTTGCGGGTGTGGGTCTTGACCGTGTTCAGCGTGAGCACCAGCCGCCGGGCGATCTCGCGGTTGGACATTCCCTGGGCGATGAGCCGCAGCACCTCCAACTCGCGCTCGCTCAGGGGTTCGATGAGCGCCGGGGGGCCGGGGAGCAGGGGCGAGGGAGGCCCTCTCTGCTCCTCCGCCCCAAAAGCGACCAGCAGCTCGCTCACGTACCCGGGCCTGACGCCGCGCGCCCAAGCTCGACGCAGCAACTCGATCATGCCCGGCCCCTCGTCCAGAAAAGTGCGCACATAGCCGCCCGGCTCGGCGAGGGACAATGCCTCGGTCAGCGCGTCTACTGCCTGCACATCCCGGCCCTCTGTCTGGTAAGCCAAGGCTCTCAGTATCTGGGTCTGAATAGTCAGATCTATGCGGCCCAGTTGCCGGGCCTGAGCCAACAGGGACTCGAGCAGATCGAGCGCCTGGGCGCCCTGGCCCTGGAGGATGAACAGTCGCGCCAACACCAGGTGCTCGTATTTCCGCAGGTGAGCGCTGACATAATCCTGGCCCTCGCCGAGAGCATAGCGAGGCTCTGGAGTAGGGCCGGGGATCAGTCCCCGCGCTTCCGCCCAGCGCATGGCCTCTTGGACATCTCCTTGTGAGATAGAAAAAAGCGCCTGCTGAAGATCGGCTATGAGGTCATCCACCTGGGTAATCTGGGTCTGGAGAGCGATCTGCCGGGCGGCCTGGAGCGCCTCACGCGCCGCCTCCACGTTGCCCTGAGCCAGCCTAACGCGCGCCAGGGCAAAGTAGGCATCAAAGGCAGCCAGATCAGTCCACTGCTTGGCCAGCTCGATGCTCTCTGCCAGATAATCTTCTGCCGCCCCCAGATCGTTCCACTCGCGCTCGAGTTCGCCCAGTCGCAGCAGCGCTTCACTGGCGATGGGCAGCCGCCGTCCCCCGGGATCGGTTGCCATTTGCAGCGCCCGCTCCAGAGTCTCTCGCGCTTGATACAAGCGGCCCTGGCGTGTTTGCAGCTCAGCCTGAGCGCACAGCGCGGTCACCACGATCAGCGGGTGGCCCATCTCCTGGCCTACCCTGGCGAGATCTTGGAGCGCCTGTTTGCCATCTTGAAGGTCCCCATCGGACAGGCATGCCAGGCTCAAGATCCAGGCCGCGATGCCGCGCAGGAACAGATCGCTCTCGGGCAGATGCTCCAACGCCTGTTGGCACAGTTCGGCAGCGCCGTGCATATCGGCCTGGAAAAGCATGAGGTAGGCACGCAGGACAGCCACTCGGCCGGCCATCATGTCGGCGCTCTCGGAGGCATCTTGAACGCCGGCCATATCTCGCAAGCGCTGTTCTATGACATCCAGGGACCGTCCGCTCATCATCAACGCCCAGGCGTGAAAAAAGCACAGGGTAGGGCGAGCGCGCACCAGTTCATCGGGCAGTTTGTCCACCCAGTGGAGCAAGGTTGCGACCTCGCTGCGCATCAAGGTCGCTTCTACGTGCGCTTCGATCAGGGCGCCGGCCCGCTGGAAATCGCGTGCGGCGAGGGCGTGATCGATGGCTACGGTCATCAGCCCGTGCTGCTCGTGCCACACGCTGGCGCGTTGATGCAGCGTCGGCGCGAGGCCCGGGTACGCCTGGGGCAGACGTTGCCGCAACAGGTCGGCAAAGAGGCGGTGGTAGCGATACCACTCCCGGTGGTCGTCCAGCGGCACGACGAACAGGTTCGCGCGCTCGAGATACTCTAGCGTGCGTTGAGCGTCGAGCGAGGAGAGAACAGCAGCCGGGTCACGTGCCACGCTTTCCGCTTCCCGCTCAAGTACCGCGTCGCACAATGGACCGGTCAAACGGTCCAGGATAGAGGTCTGGAGCAAAAAGGCCTGGACATGGGCGGGTTGACGCTGCAAGACTTCTTCAACCAGGTAGTCCAAGATGTGGCGGTGGCTGCCGGTCAGGTCCTGGATAAAACTGGCAATACGGCCGGGGTCCTGCCGTTGCATGGAGGCCGCTGCCATCTGGAGCCCGGCGGCCCAGCCCTCGGTGCGAACCGTCAATGCGGCGATGTCATCAGCCAAAAGCGCCAATCCCATGACCTGGCCCAGAAACTCGGTGGCCTCGTCGAGGGTAAAGCGCAGGTCGGTCAAGCGCAGTTCGGTCAACTGTCCCCGGCCCCGCAGCCGGGCGATGGGCAGAGGTGGGTCGGCGCGGGTGGCGATGACCAGGTGCACGTTGCCCGGCAGGTGATCGATCAAGAATGCGAGAGCCTCGTGAATCGGTTGGGCCGTGATGAGGTGATAGTCGTCGAGGACGAGGACGATGGGGCCCAGGTGGGCCGCGATGTCGTTGATCAGGCCGGTGAGCAATGCCTCGCTAGAGAGTTGTTGAATCTCGGCCACACCAGGGTTGACTGTCTGCAATGCGGCGATCACATAGGCCCAGAACCGGGCCGGGTCGTTGTCGCCTTCGTCCAGCGAGACCCAGGCAACGCGAACCTTTGGTTCGAGCCGGCCGCAGCCGCTGGCCCACTCGCTCAACAGCGTGGTCTTGCCAAAACCGGCCGGGGCGGAGATGAGCGTGACGCCAGGCATGCGGTGGAGCCCGGCGTTCAACTGCTCGATCAGGCGGGGGCGCGCGACCAGGCCGGGCCGGACCGGCGGGATGTATAGTTTGGTAGCTAGAAGGGTGGTGGTCATGTTGCTCGTCCTGGCGACACTGGATGCACGATCATAGGCCTTGACCACCTCCATCTTATCATATATTCGTTATCCCGGCAACGAGTTCTGGGTGTTTGGCCCGACGCTGGCGCGTGGCAAAGACAGAGTTGGCGCGGTTGACGTGATGACCAATGTGCGCGATAATCTGCGTCACTGCATTCGAGACATCCAGCTAGGGGGCAACATGAGAGAGATAGACTGCCAGGAAATCGCCGATACCGTGGCTCGCCTGTGCATCGAGGCGAACTATTATCTGGGCGAGGATGTGCTCAGCGCCCTGCGCGCTGCTCGCGAGCGGGAAATCTCGCCGGTGGGGCAGGCAGTGCTGGACCAGATCCTCCAGAATGCGGCGCTCTCGGCCCAGGGGGAGTTGCCGCTGTGCCAGGATACCGGGTTCGCCGTCGTGTTCCTGGAACTGGGGCAGGAGGTCCACGTCGTGGGCGGCGACCTCAACGAGGCCATCCACGAGGGCGTGCGCCGGGGCTACCACGAGGGCTATCTGCGCCGGTCGGTGGTGCATCAGCCCTTTTCGGCCCGGGTGAATACCCGGGACAATACCCCGGCGGTGATCCACACCGAGATCGTGCCGGGCGACCGGCTCCGGATCACCGTGTGTCCCAAGGGTGGCGGCAGCGAGAACATGAGCTATCTCGGGATGTTTTCGCCGGCGGCCGGCCGGCAGGGGATCATCGACTGGGTGGTGGAATGTGTGGACCAATCGGGGGCCAACCCTTGCCCGCCCATTATCGTGGGGGTGGGTATCGGCGGCACGGTGGAGCAGACCGCGCTTATCGCCAAGAAGGCGCTGCTGCGCCCGGTGGGCCAACCCCATCCCGACCCGGAGGTGGCTGAACTGGAGGCCGAGATACTGGACCGGGTCAACGATCTGGGCATCGGCCCGCAAGGTTTCGGGGGGCGGGTGACGGCCCTGGCGGTCCACGTCGAGACCTTTGCCTGCCACATCGCCAGCATGCCGGCCGTGGTGAACATCCAGTGTCACAGCGCACGCCACAAAGAGGCGATCCTGTAAGGAGGCGCATCCATGCCCAACCAGATTCACACCCCTCTGACGGACGAGGTGATTGAGCAGTTGCGCGCCGGTGATGCCGTGGCGATCACGGGCACTATCTATGTGGGGCGCGATCTGGCGCACCGGCGGATGACAGCGGCCCTGGACGCCGGGGAGGAACTGCCGTTTGACCCCCGGGGGCAGATCATCTATTATATGGGACCATCGCCGGCCCGGCCCGGCCGGCCCATCGGGTCCGCCGGCCCCACGACGTCGTATCGTATGGACCCCCATACCCCGCGCCTGCTGGAGTTGGGTTTGAAGGGACTGATCGGCAAGGGGAATCGCGGCCCCGAGGTGCGGGCCGCGTTGCAGCGATACAAGGCGGTGTATCTGGCGGCTATCGGCGGGACAGCCGCGCTTATCGCGCACAGCATCAAGGCGGCCGAGGTCGTGGCCTATGAGGATCTGGGCGCCGAGGCGCTGCGCAAGCTGTGGGTGGAGGACTTTCCGGCCATCGTGGTGAACGACGCCTACGGCGGGGATGCCTACGCCGAGGGGCAGGCCCGGTACCGGGTGCCCGGCCGGGAAGCGGCAGGGGGGTGAGGCAGTGGCCTGTCAATCGGTGCTATACACATGCAGCAGTTCGGTCACGGCGTCCGGCGCGATCAACTCGACGTAGGCTTGAATGTCCTGCAGGTGCCGGTGCACTGCCAGCTTGCCGATGCCCGGCGGCGCGTATACCGTGAACAACACCTTGCGGGTGGCAGGCGTGATCCGCGTGCGATGGTCGGGGCCGTAAATCACGGTGGAGATGATGCCCTGCGCATCGGCGATCATCATGTCGTCGGGTTTCGTCTCCTGCTCCTGCCCGTCGAGCCGGGTATATCGCTCGGTGCCCCGGGCTACGTCCAGTTTGACCGGCGATTGGACCACTGCCAAATCATGACCAGCCGTCAGGAGCAGGTTCTTGAGCTCGGCCACAAACATCGCTTCGACCAACGCTGCAACACGGGGAATGGATTTGCCCTTGAGGGCGATGGACTCGAGCTGAAGCTGGACATGGTAGGTCTTTTTGAATCGTTTGTAATAGGCCGCGTACGCCTGGATGGTGTCAAGCGCCTTTAGTTCTTGGCGGTCGGTGAACCGGGCCCGCAGTTGTTCCTCCAACTCGACTGCGAGCTGGTCCAGGCCGGCGTGGCGATCCGGGTTAGCCACGTCGCGCATCGCCAACACCCCCACCGCGGCCCCGGGATAGGCGGCCTTCCATGCCTCCGACACGATCAACATCTTGCCCTCCTGACGATGAACGTCGTCTCTCATCCTTCCCGATAATGGCAGCCCCGCGAAGTCTTGTTCTCCCACGCGGCCCGGGCCACGATGAGCGCCACCTGAACGGTGTTGCGCAGGCCAATCAAGTGGTCGCTGAGCTGGGTGTGGCGGTAGAAAAAGTCGATCTCGCGCTGCATGTGGCGCAGGTCGTCGATGGCCCGGCGCAGGCGGTACGTCGCCCGGATCAACCCCACATAGTACCACATGGTGCGCCGAATGGTCTCCATGTCCTGCTGAAAGAGCGCCGGGTCGGTGGAATAGATCAGGCTGGAATCGTCCCAGGGCGGGATGTCCACCGGGTCAATCCCCAGTCCATCGGCTAGATGCCCCACCGCGTGCTGCGCCGCCCGCGAGCCCCAGACCAGGCCCTCCAGCAATGACGCGCTCCCCAGGCGATTGGCCCCGTGGACGCCGGTGCAGCTCACCTCGCCGGCCGCGTACAGGTGCCGGACGGTGCTCTGCCCCCACTCGTCCACCCAGACCCCGCCGCAGAAATAGTGCACCGCCGGGACCACCGGGATCAACTCCCGCGTGATGTCCACGCCGTAACTCAGACACGTCTCATAGACGGTGGGAAAGCGCTCGCGGATGCGGTCGGCCGGCATGGCCGATTTCAGGTCCAGGTACACGTTGCTGATGGCCCGGTCGATCATCTCCAGGTGGATGGACCGCGCCACCACGTCGCGGGGGGCCAGGTCCTTCCACTCGGGCGCATAACGCTCCATGAACGGCTCGCCGGCGTCGTTGAGGAGCCGGCCGCCCTCGCCGCGTACCGCCTCGGTGACGAGAAAGCGTGGTGCGGTTCGGTGATAGAAGGCGGTAGGGTGGAACTGGACGTACTCGGCGTTGACGATGCGCGCCCCGGCGCGATAGGCCATCGCCAGGCCGTCGCCGCGCGCGCCGGCCGGGTTGGTGGTGTGTAAAAAGATCTGGCCCAGGCCCCCGGTCGCCAGGATGGTCTTGCGGGCCAGGATCCGGCGCACCTGGCCGGTCTCCTGGTCGAACACATAGGCCCCCACGCAACTCAGCGGCTCGTACACGTCGCGGGGGTTGCGCGAATGGTGCGAGGGCGTGATGAGGTCAATGGCGGTATGGCGCGTCAGCAGCGTGACGTTGGCGCAGCCCTGCACGGCGGCGATGAGCTGATCCTCGATGGCCCGGCCGGTGGCGTCGCCCACGTGGAGCACGCGCTCGGTGGCGTGGGCGGCCTCGCGCGTAAAGGCCAGCGCGCCGCCCGCATCGTGGTCGAACGAGACCCCGGCCCGCTCGACGAGGTATTTCTGAAGCAGGCGCGGGCCTTCTTCCGCCAGCAGGCGCACGGCCGGGGGATAGTTGGCCTGGACCCCGGCGCGGTACAGGTCCTCCATCAGCAGCCCGGCCGAGTCCCCCGGTCCCCGGCCGATGATGCCCCCTTGCGCATAGTACGTGTTGCTCTCCTCGGGCCGGGCGGCCGACGTGACGACCACGATCCGCACGTCCGGGTTAGACGCCGCCTCCAGGGCCGCCACGCTCCCGGCAATGCCGCAGCCGAGGATGAGGATGTCAACGACGTCAGTTTCTTCAGTCATGGCATTTCCGGTAGTGTCCCTCAACGGACTTGATGGGTTTAGTCCAATGGTGGGAATAGATGCGCCATTGTCGGCAGTTGTTCGATGAACTGTGCTGGCACGCGATAGGATAACAGTTCCGTGGTAGTCCACACATGATCGGTGATCCCAGCTGCCATCGCCGGGGTTATGGGGCGCCAGCGCCGCGGCGAACCGGTACCGCGTGTCGGTTCGGGGACCGCTAGGCATTGCTGTAGGCTTTGATGTGGCCGAACCAAATGGTAGTAAGCCAGGGACAGCCACAATTGCTTTTCCAGCCACGTGATCTCCTTGGAGAAGCCGTTGGTACGCCGGGTCAAACGGCGGTTGCTTTGGCGCTGGGTCAAGTTGTCTCGTTCTACGAAGCTGGTATTGATGGTGTTGCTGACGGACGAAGCCGCCAACAGGGTATCAATTACTGCGGGATCGCCAAAGACAACTTTCGTGCTGACGCCCACCACTCGTCCTTTTTCACGCTGTTTGACGACCTGGGCATATAACAGATTCGGTAACGGGACCCGCCGGGGCTTCGGATGCCGCCCGCGCGAACCCTGGCGCAGGGGTTGATCCCACATCCCATACGTTTGCAGCAAGGCAGTACGGTACTCGTGCAGTTGATCGCTGGTGAAGAACGGCACATGGTCATCGGTGGCGTGCACCACGCGCTCCAGTAGCAGATTGGCCTGGCTTTGCGTGCGTTTGCCCACGACAAAGGCCAGCACCAAGCGCCACACGGGAGCAAACGCAACCCAGATCCAGGCGTCGCCATAGGTCGCGCAATCGAGTTTGGCACAGGCGAGGTTGCGCTCCTTGGTATGTACAAAGCTCCACAGTTCGTCCAACTGGCATTCGGTCACGTGCAGGTCGCGCCACAGGTACAAGGTCACCAGCCGGCAGTGCTGTGCCGCCCGATCCAGCCAGTCACAAGCGGTATCTTTGTCGATTTGGATGATGCGCGCCGTCGCCCGCAGTGAATTTCCTTCGGCCAAAGCACGCACGGCGGTTTCAAAAATAGCCGGGTCAGCTTCCAATCCCAGATAGGCAGTGCCGAATCTCACCGAGACGCTGCTCCCACAGGCGCGGCACAAAGCCTGTTTGTAGCCATGCCCGGTACCGTTCTTGACCAGAAGTCCCTGATAGAAGGGAATGCCATAGTAACGACAGGCCCGATTGGGGCAGTAGAGTGATTCCCAGTCCATTGGTGTCTCCTCGATGATCTAGAATGCACCATCGAGGATACCACAGACAACTGGAATTGACCAATCTCATCAAGTCAATTGAGGGACACTACCGCATTTCCTGTGGTATCGTTTTAACGCAGAGGCGCGGAGCCGCAGAGCCTTCAAGATTGCTTGGCGTCTCCGCGTCTCTGCGTTGAGATAGCTGCCCTTTGGCAGCATAATCCTCTACAGGTTCAACATGCGCTCCAGCGCCAGGTTGGCCCAGCGCCGGGTCTCGTCGTCCACGCTTACCACGTGGATGGGGTCACCAACTACGCACGAGCGCAGCGTGTCGCGCAGCTTGGCCGGGGTGGTGAGGGCCATGGTGCCGCACCGCGAGGGTGACAAAGGCATCACGGTCTTGTCCGAGTACTCCCGGCCCAGGCGCGTCACCATGTTGACCTCGGTGCCGATGGCGATGACACTACCGGCCGGGGCCTGCTCCACATAACGGATGATCTGCGCGGTGGAGCCGTAGGCGTCGGCGGCCTGGACCACGTCCACCGGGCACTCGGGATGGACGATGACCCGGACGCCGGGGTACTGCTCTCGCACCGCGCGGACGTGGTCCGTCGTAAAGAACGTGTGCACGTGGCAATAGCCCTGCCAGACCACGACCGTGGCGCCCCGGGCTTGCGCCAGGCTGGCGTCCGGCTCGTCTGAATCCCAGACGGCGATGCGCTCGCGGGGGATGCCCAGGGCCAGCGCCGAGTTGGTGCCCAGCCACTCGTCGGGGAAAAAGATGAGGTGCCGCTTTTGCTCCAGCGCCCACCGGAACAGCCGCTCCGCATTGGACGAGGTGCAGACCGCGCCGCCGTGCCGGCCGCAGAACGCCTTGAGCGCGGCCGTCGAGTTCTGGTAGGTAATGGGCACCAGGTCGTCACTCCAGAGGGCCGTCAGCCGGTCCCATGCCTCCTGCGCCCGCTTGACGCTCGCCATGTACGCCATGGGGCAGGGGGCGTCGCCGGCCGGCAGGAGCACCTGCTGCGATGGGTCGCACAGCATCGCCGCCGTCTCGGCCATGAAATCCACCCCGCAGAAGACGATGTACCGGGCCTGGTGCTGCTTGGCCGCCACGCGAGACAACTCCAGCGAGTCGCCCCGGAAATCGGCCCAGCGGATCACGCCGTCGCTCTCGTAATGGTGCACCAGGATCACCACATCGGTCCCCAGCTCGCGCCGGGCCTGCTCGATGTCTGCAAAGATCGGTTCCAGATTCATTCCTGATTCCTCTCCAACGCTACGACCGCCGCTGGCCGACCGCCGACCGCGACTGGCTTTCGGTCGGTCTGCCGTCGGCCGTCCGCGGTCAGGTTTATGGGAGATGACGCTCACGAGTCACGGCCAGATAGTTCCATCTACCATAGACAAATGTGACATGGCTTCAGTTCACACACAGTGGGCTGCGCCTGCCCAACGGCATCGGGCCAACTACGAGCCCTCTATCCCGTAGCCCCAAGGCATCCGGGAATGCTTTGCGAATGATCTGGTAGGCCCCGTTGACATCGGCATTGATGATGCGGCCATCCGAGGCCTGGAACAACCCCCGTGTGACCCGTCGCCCGGCGTAAGCTTCCTGCTTGTAGGGTGGCTCCCAGTCCAAAAACGAAGTCTTGGAGGTGTAGCTTTCCTCGGACAGCGCAACCCGAATGCCCACCAGTTCGGCCTTGTAGACGAGCATGTCAACAAAGCGGGCATGTGGCACGGCCACAAAGCTCTGGTTGTTGCGCTTGCCGATATTGATCTGCTGTTTCCAGTGGGGGTTCTTGCCGATGACCAGCGTACCAATGCCTTCCCGCACCAGCAGGTCAATGATGCGCCGGCTGGCCATGTGCAGGTAGTGGTTGATGCGCCGGGTGCGCTTATCACCTAGGCGGTCGATGCGGTGGGACGCGTGCTGGCCAGCGGGCAGGTGGGACTGGAGTTGGGCCTGGCGCTTGTGGTAGAACTGGTTGAGCGACTTGAGCGGGCGACCGTTAACTACTACGGGGACAAATCCCGGTTTGTTTGAGGCTATCGCCGCCAGGTTGTTCAACCCGATGTCTACTCCAGCGATGAGGTCGGAGTCCAGTCCAGAAGCAGGGTTGGGGGCTACGGTGTATACGACTTCTAGCACGTAGTGGGTTTTCTTGGGTACGATGCGCACCTGGTCTATGTGCTGCTGCTTGGTCTTGACGGTCAGGGTCAGGCCCGACGGTTTGATCTGGTCTTGGCGCAGAGCCTTCTTGCTGATGGCCTGGTTGGTGCGCGTAGCGACCAGCACGAAGCGGCCGGCCTGCTTGTCCAGATACCTGGGGATGCGGGGTCGGCCCAGGAACTTGGCCGGGTCCTGACGGTACTCGGCCCGAGTACGCCAAAACG
>JAHJIN010000163.1 GCA_018823415.1 Chloroflexota bacterium
GGTCGCCGTGCTGGCCGCCACCGAGATGGTCCACACCAAGATCCCCACCACCATGGACGCGGCCAACCTGAGCAAAATGGCCGAGCGCGGCCAGATTCGCGGCGGCATTGTCGATGGGCCGCTGGCGTTGGACAATGCCATTTCGGCTCAGGCAGCGCTGGTCAAGGGTATCAAGAGCCCGGTGGCGGGCCAAGCTGACATCCTCATCGCGCCCGACATCGAGGCGGGCAATGCCCTGACCAAGGCCATTACCTACTTTGCCCAGGGCAAGATGGCCGGCATTGTGGTGGGTGCCAAGTCACCGGTGGTGGTGGCTTCGCGGGCCGACCCGCACGAGAGCAAGCTGGTGTCCATGGCCCTGGGGGTATTGCTGTCCGCACGGGGGGTCTAGTTGGACGCTGGCCGCATCACGATCATCACGGGGCGCTTTGGCAGCGGCAAGACCGAGATCGCTATCAACTATGCCCGCCAGTTGGCCCAGGAACGCGGCCGTGCTGCCCTGATCGACCTGGATCTTGTCACGCCGTATTTTCGTAGCCGCGAAATGGTTGACGCGTTGGCCCCGGCCAACGTGCAGGTGGTGGCGCCGTTGTCCATCACCCGCGAGCTGGATGTGCCGGCCATCACTGCCGAGGTCCTGGGCACGATCCAAAACCCGGCCCAGGCGGTCGTCATAGACGTGGGCGGCGACCCGCAAGGCGCGCGCGCCCTGGGCCAGTATGCTTCCTATCTGCAGGGGTTGGGCTATGACATGTGGTTTGCAGTCAACCCCTTTCGTCCGTTTACCGATACAGTGGCGCTCATTACCACGGCCATCCGCGACATTGAGAGAACATCCAAGCTGTGCGTTACCGGTCTTATCAGCAATCCCAACCTCATGGCCGAGACCACGCCCAATATCGTCCGTGAGGGCCATCAGACGGTGCAAGAGGCCAGCCACGCCCTGAACCTGGCCATCGTCCTGGTGTGTGTAGAAGAGCGGCTGGCCGACGAACTTGACCCAGCAGATTTCGGGGCGCCGGTGCTAGTCCTGAAACGGTATTTTTATCCAGCCTGGGAGCTTTAACACGTACAAGGAGTCAGAACCATGAGTCATATCGAGATCGACGAGAACCGTTGCAAAGGGTGCGAGCTATGTACCACGGTCTGTCCCTATGACCTGGTGAGCATGGCCAATCGCTTTAGTGCCAAAGGGTATCGGCCAGCTAGCCTGGTGGACCCGGATGCCAAGTGTACCGGCTGCGCATCTTGTGCACGCATATGCCCGGACGTGGCGATCACCGTCTATCGCACGGTCAAAGAAAAATAGGGGCTCAGAAAGGAGCTGTCCATATGTCCCCCAAGATCCTCATGAAAGGCAACGAGGCCATCGCCGAAGCCGCCATTCGGGCCGGTTGCGATGCGTATTTTGGCTATCCCATCACCCCCCAGACCGAGGTGTTGGAATACATGTCGGCGCGCATGCCCAAGCTGGGCCGGGCCTTTGTGCAGGCTGAAAGCGAACTGGCCGCCATCAACATGGTCTATGGCGCGGCCGCCGGCGGCGCGCGGGTCATGACCAGCACCTCTAGCCCGGGTTTTAGCCTGATGCAAGAAGGCATTTCCTATATCGCTGGTTCTGAGGTGCCGGCTGTCGTCGTGAACATTATGCGTGGTGGTCCGGGCCTGGGCAACATCCAGCCGGCTCAGGGCGACTATTTTCAGATGACCAAGGGCGGTGGCCACGGCGACTATAGCCCCATCGTCCTGGCCCCTTCTACCGTGCAAGAAACCATCGACCTGATGATCCTGGCCTTTGATCTGGCCGACAAGTATCGCTGGGTGGTCACGATCATTGCCGATGGCATGATCGGGCAGATCATGGAGCCGGTGGAACTGCCCGAGCTGAAAACGCCCACCCGCCCGGCCCGGCCCTGGGCCTTGGGAAATTGCGCCGGCCGCGAGCCCAACATCATCAACTCGCTCTATCTGGGTTCCCAAAACCTGGAGCGCGTCAACCTGCGGATCCAGGCGGTCAAGGACGAGATCATTGCGACTGAGCAGCGCTGGGATACCTACCGGTTGGACGATGCCGACATCATGCTGGTGGCCTATGGCACGGCTGGCCGCATCGCCCGCACAGCAGTAAACAAGGCCCGGGAAGAAGGGCTCAAGGTGGGCCTGTTCCGGCCGGTGACCGTGTTCCCGTTCCCTTACGAGGCCCTGGCCCAGGCCGCGCAACAGGTCAAGCAAATCCTGGTGGTCGAGCTCAGCGCCGGTCAGATGCTCGAAGATGTGCGTCTGTCGGTATATGATCACGTGCCCATTGCCTTCTTTGGCAAGATGGGGGGCGTGGTTCCCCTGCCAGATGATATCCTGGCAGAGGTCAAGAAACTGGTTGCCTAAAGCTAGTGGCTGTATCCAGCGACGATAATCAGCAACAGACAACCAGCAACCAGAAGGAGTGAAC
>JAHJIN010000164.1 GCA_018823415.1 Chloroflexota bacterium
ACATTGAGCATTTTCAAAACCGGGTGGCGGTGGTTCAAGCGCCAAATCAAGCTGGAACGCCCGGTGCTCATCCGTCTGACATTACCGGCCGATTTTGCTCTGCCCGATCTTGAATACCTCTAACTTGTGTAGGGTAGCGAATTATCATAATGGCGGCAACCACCCCACCGGTGTCATTGGGTGTGAGTTGCGATCTGCCCCACTGTGACAGGAGAGACATCATGGAGATCACGCTGGCCGAAGAGCAGGCATTCTTTCTGCCCCCCACGATCACGCCAGAGCAGGCCCGCGAACGCGCCTGGGACTACAAGGTGGGGGCGTTCGGCACGCTCACCAAGCTCTGGTCCCGGCCCAAACCTACCGAGATTACCCTCTCGTATTCCGAGATGCGCTACGAGCCTTTTTGGCACGTGATCTGCCAAACCCGCTATGTCTATGATCGGCGGCGTGACTATCGCCTGCTGGTGCCGGGGCCAGAAGTCGAGGCCCTGACCATCGCCGGCGAACGCCGGGCCGTGGTCCGCCAGGACAGCGGCAACCACATCGTGCTCCAGGCTACCGAGCACTGTCGAGAGGAAGAGCATCTGGTCAGGGTGCTGGACGCTCGCACCGGCGAAGAACAGCCCGAATGGGGCGCATACCTGGAGTATCCGGCCCACGAGATCGAGAACCTGGAAACGTTTGCCCCGGCCGGCGCATTTGTCATGCCGCCCCAGATCCGCGCCTCGTCCATCGTGCGCGAGATGTTGGGCAAGCTGCTCCGGCCCATCCAGGCCGATCAGATGCTGGAAGAAATGGTGCGGGTGGATCAGGTTCACCTGTACTACCGTCCCATCTATGCCTTTGAGTACTATTGGGAGGCCAAGGAGCGCTATGCCATCGTGGAATTGGACGGACTCACCGGCGACCGGCACGAGGGCGGCCAGATGGTGCGCCAGCAGCTCCAGGGCATGCTCAACAAAGAATTGCTTTTTGACATCGGTGTGGATACGGTCGACCTGATTGTGCCCGGCGGCGGCATCGCCATGAAACTGGCTCGCGTCGTGGTGGACGCCTCCAAGAGCAGCCTAGACGGTCGTAAAGGTCCAGACCGGCTGACCCGCCACGAATCTTGACCAATATCAGCGCCACGAAACGGGGCGTCCCTGCCGGTCGATCCCGCAGGGACGCCTTAATATGCCACAGGGAGGATCAATGAGCAAGAGTATCGTGTACTATACCAACGCCCGTGCCACCAAGTGGGACTACAAATACAGCCTCAATGCCCGGCTGGAAGCGATCATCAAGCGGCTCGATTTCAGCCAGCACATGGCCCCCGATGACTATGTGGCCGTCAAGATGCACTTTGGCTCCGAAGGTGCATATCGCATCGTGCGGCCGGTCTTTGTGCGCAAAATAGTCGACGGGGTCAAGGCCGTGGGGGCCAAGCCCTTTGTCACCGACACCACGCGCATCCAGGGCTGGGATTATCTAGAGATCGCCAACCAGAACGGTATCAATCCACAGAGCATGGGCGCGCCGGTCATCCTGGCCGATGGGCTGTTTGGCTATGATGGGCTGATGGTCGATGCCGGCCCGGTGCTGGGCCAGGTCTTTGTGGCCTCGGCCATCCACGACACCCCGGCGATGGTGGTGGTGAGCCACTGCAAGGGCCACATCCAGGCCGGTTATGGCGGCGCCATTAAGAACATCGCCATGGGCGGCGTCAGCAGCCGTAACCGCCACGGCGGCTGGAAACAGGCGCGCGGACACCTACACGCGGCATCCGAGTCTACCATCACCCGCGACAAGGACAAGTGCGTACTATGTATGCAATGCCTCCATGTGTGCCCGCTGGAGGCCATCACCTATGACGAGGCCGCGAATGAGTTGGTGTGGGACGACGACACGTGCTGGCGGTGCATGCGCTGCGCCCGGGTCTGCCCTGAAGAAGCCATCGCCGTGGGCCGCACCCGCCAAGAGTTCCAGGCCGGGCTGGCCGAAGCGGCTGGGGCCGTGTTGCGCACGTTCGAGCCGGGCAAGGTGCTGTATTTCAACTTTGTCACCGAAGTGCAGCCCGAGTGCGACTGCATGCCCGTGGCCGATACCCCGCTGGTACAGGACCAGGGCATCCTGGCGAGCACCGACATCGTGGCAGTGGAACAGGCCACCCTGGACCTCATCAACGGCGCGGTGCCCCTGCCTGACTCGCTGGCGGCCGACAAGGGCCTCAAGCCTGGCGCTCGCGTCCTGGCCGACAGCCTGGACGTAGACGGCCAGGAGCATGTGGACGCCGCCGCCGCCCTGGGACTGGGCAGCAAGGAGTACGAGCTGATTCTGGTGACGGAAGGCGACTGAGCCTGACGTTCACAGTTCAACAGTTGACAGAACAGCCTGCTCGTGATACAATCATAGTGGAACACATGTTCTGATATTATCTCCGTTGTCAGGAGGAAACGAAACCATGCGCGAGATTCGCGTCGCCATTGCCCAGACTAATCCCCGACTGGGAGACGTGGAAGGCAATACATACCAGATGAAACGCCGCATCGAAGAGATCTGCGGGTCGCAAGAGGTTAACCTCATCGTATTCCCCGAGTTGTGCACCACCGGCTACGAGTGCGGCATGGGCTTTACCGACCTGGCCGAATCTATACCCGGTGCCCTCGTGAACATTATCGGGCAACACGCCGAGGAATATGGCGTGTACGTGGCCTTTGGGATGGCCGCCAAGGCCAAGGTCGAGAGCATTTTGTACGATGCGGCCGTGCTGGTGGGGCCAGAGGGCGAGTTGGCTGGCGCCTATCACAAGGTCCATCTCAAGGGCGAGGAACGACTGGCCTTTCGGCCGGGGTTCCGCTACCCGGTCCTGGAAACTGACTTTGGGCTGGTGGGCCTGATGCTGGGCTGGGACCTGGCCTTTCCCGAGGTGGCCCGTTCCTATGCCCTGGACGGCGCGGAACTGCTCTGCGTGCTGGCCAACTGGGAAAAGCCCAACGAGAACGAGTGGCGCTCTTATGTATATAGCCGGGCCTACGAAAACGCCGTGTTCGTGGCGGCGGCCAACCGGGTAGGCGCCGAGCCATCATACGAGTTCCTGGGCGGCAGCCGGGTCGTGGGGCCACGGGGCAAGACCCATGCCATTGTTGAAGGTGACAGCGAAGGCTTTATGATCGCCCACATCGACCTGGACGAGGTACGCAAGGTGCGTGAGGATGCTCAACTCATCCAGTGTCGGCAGCCGCGCACGTATAGGAACATCGTCAAGATGTATTGAGCATCCCCCGGACAAGGTTGGAGACCCGTTTCCCGCTGCAGGCGAGGAAACGGGTCTCTTTGTGTATGGAACCATCTGTTCCCCACAAGCGTCTTATTGGCAGTGCGGATTCGTGCAGTCATAGATTCATAGAGGAGGTGCAACTATGCGATACGCGAGGAAAACATGGATATGGGGGGCCGTGGCGCTGATCATCGCCGCGCTCGCCATCGGGTGCGTCAACGCGGGGCCGATGGCCAAGGACCTCAAGCCGGTCGTGCCGGTGGCCCAAGCCCAGGACAGCGGCGTCGAGCTGACAGTCTATAACCAGAACCTGGCCCTGGTGCGCGACCTGCGCGACCTGGAACTCGAGGCCGGGGTCAACGAGATCAAGTTTACGGAGGTGGCCGCCCTCATCGACCCTACCTCGGTGCGGTTCCGCTCGCTGACTGACCCGGCCGGTACGTACGTCATGGAGCAGAACTATGAATACGATGTGGTGGGCACCAGCAAGCTGCTCCAAAAGTACGTGGATCAGCAAATCACCGTCGTCACCGAAGACGGCACCATGTACGAGGGCTACCTGCTCAGCGGGGCGCAGGACCTCATCCTGGGCAGCTCGGCCAGCGGCGGCGCGGTAAGCGTGGTCAAGCTGAGCACCGTACGCGAGATCAAGTTCCCGTCGCTGCCAGAGGGCCTGCTCACCAAGCCCACCCTGGTGTGGAAGGTGCAGGCGGAAAAGGCCGGCACCCACCAGAGCGAAGTGACGTACATGACCAATGGCATCAACTGGTACGCCAACTATGTGGCCGTGATTAACGAGAAGGACGATGGTCTGAGCCTGAACGGCTGGGTGACGTTGGACAACCAGAGCGGGGCCACCTACGAGAACGCCAAGCTCAAGCTCATTGCCGGGGACGTGAACCGGGTGACCGCGGCCCGCGACGAGCGAGTCTATGCCGTGCCCACCGCGGCCCCGAGCGGAGTTGAAAAAGGGTTCGTGGAGCAATCGTTCTTCGAGTATCATCTGTACACCTTGCAGCGCCCGGCTACCATCAAGGATCAGCAGACCAAGCAGATCGAGTTCACCGGCACGCCGGCCGTCACCGCGGCCAAGTTCTATGTCTATGACGGCGCGCAAATGGGCGGTTGGCGCTATTACAGCCCGGTCATGGATCAGGGCTATGGTACCCAGTCCAACCCCAAGGTCTATGTGATGCTGGAATTCGTCAATGCGGCCACCAATGGCCTGGGCATCCCGCTGCCCAAGGGCGTGGTGCGGGTCTATAAGGAGAACCCGGAAGGCGGCGCCGAGTTCATCGGCGAGGACCAGATCGACCACACGCCCAAGGACGAACGCATCCTTCTGCACCTGGGCGATGCCTTTGACTTGGTGGGCGAGCGCAAGCAGACGAACTTTACCCGGCCCGGCGATCGCACCATCGAGGAAAGCTACGAGATCAAGCTGCGCAACCACAAGGATGAGGCAGTGGAGATCCGGGTAGTGGAGCAAATGTTCCGCTGGAGCGAATGGACGATCCTGCAATCCAGCCACGAATACGAGAAAAAGGACTCGCGCACCATCGAGTTCCGGATACCCGTGCCAAAAGACGGCGAGGCCACTGTGACCTATACCGTGCGCTACCGCTGGTAATGCTGCGCCAATCTGCGTATTGATTCCGATCAGCGTAACCAACCCGTGCCAATCGCAATCGGCCCCTCGAAAGTGTTTTTTCGGGGGGCCGAGTTTATGGAGGCCATGTAGCTGGTGACCAAAGTGACCAAATTAGGGCTTGCACAGCATTGTGAAATACGGTATAATGAGCACGTATCCTGATAGCCAACATATTCCCAGATCGCACAAAAAGGGGGTGGTCATCAGCGATCTAGCACAACAGCCATATATCCGGTTTGTCAAGTCTCGTCAATGTACGAGATACATCACAAAGCAGTAGCAAAAAGGAGGAGTTAGGAGATGCGCAAAGCACTATTGGTTGTTCTGGCAGTGGTGATCACTGCCTCAGTGGCAATGGCCGGGGCACAGTGCCCCCCCTCTGGTCCCACCGAGACCAAGTTCCAGGTGGGTCTGGTCACCGACGTAGGCAAGGTGGACGACAAGAGCTTTAACGAGTCAGCGTGGAATGCCCTCAAAGATGCAGAGACCCAGTTGGGTGCCGTGACTTCGTACATCGAGACCACGGACCCCAAGGACTATGGCAAGAACATTGGCACCTTTGCGGACAAGGGCTACAATGTCATCGTCACCTCTGGTTTTGGCCTGGGTGAGGCGACGGCCGAAGCCGCCAAAAAGTACCCCAACGTCAAGTTTATCGGCACGGACCAGTTCCAGGCCGAGACCATTGACAACTATGCGGGCCTGATCTTTAACGAGGACAAGGCTGGCTTTTTGGCCGGCGCGCTGGCTGCCCTCATGAGCAAGAGTGGGACCGTGGGCGCGGTGCTGGGCACCGACGTGGTACCCCCGGTGGTGCTTTTTGGCAAGGGCTATGAGGCCGGCGCCAAGTACATCAACCCGGACATCAAGGTCCTCACCGCCTATCACCCTGGCGGCCTGGCCAAGGGCTTTATCGACCCCGAGTGGGGCAAGCAGACCGCCGTGCAGCAGATCGACCAGGGCGCGGACGTGATCTTTGGGGCCGGCGGCAAGACCGGCAACGGCGCACTGATCGCCTGTGCGGAGAAAAAGGTATACTGCATTGGCGTGGACACGGACCAGTGGTACACGGTGCCGGAGGCCAAGGCCTACATGCTCTCCAGCGCCATGAAGCTCATCACGCCTGGCACCTTTAATCTGATCAAGGCGGTCCAGGATGGCACCTTCAAGGGCGGCAATGTCGCCGGTGAAGTGGGCCTGGCCCCGTTCCATGATACCGATCCCCAGATCCCGGCCGAGGTCAAGACCAAGCTGCAAGACATCGACAAGGCTCTGAAGGATGGCTCGCTCCAGACGGGCGTCACCCTGTAACATCGACTTGAACGATCAACGGAGAGGGAAGGGTAGCTATATCCCCTTCCCTCTCTTTTAAGTACGCTCGCGCGATAGGGAGGAGAGAACCTGGTGAAGATACTCTCTCGTATCCTGGCCCGCTTTAGCGTGGGCAATCTGCTGCGGCAGATGGCGATCCCGGTGCTGGCTGTATTCACGGCCTTGGTCATCGGCGCGATCCTGATCTGGCTCTCCACGGGCGATCCATTCAAGATCGTGCAGGCCTACTGGGGCCTGCTCGTCGGTTCACTGGGCTCCACCAAGGCCATCTCGGAAACGATCGTCTGGGCCACGCCATACATCTTTGCCGGCCTGGCAGTGGCCCTGGCCTTCAAGTGTGGCCTGTTCAACATTGGTGCCGAGGGGCAGTTGCTCATCGGCTCGCTGACCTCTGTCTGGGTGGCCTATGCCCTGCCCCATGTGGTGGGCCTGGAAATCCCGGCCATTATCCACATTCCTCTGTGCCTCGCGGCCGGTGTGTTGGGTGGCCTGGTGTGGGGCGCCATTCCCGGCATCCTCAAGGCCAAGACCGGCGGTCATGAAGTGATCAACACGATCATGATGAACTATATCGCCCTGTACCTGACCAATTTCCTGCTGGCTGGTCCCATGATGGACCCAGACCCCAACAACGCCGTGGCCCAAACAGAGATGATTGCGCTGACAGCCCGTATGCCTCGGCTCATCCCCTGGGACCCGAACCTGCGCGTCCATTGGGGCAGTATCCTGGCTATCGCCGTTGCCATTGGAGTGTGGTGGTTCCTTTACAAGACCACCTGGGGCTTTGAGATCCGCACGGTGGGCACCAACCCGGACGCGGCCAAATACGCCGGCATCAGTGTGACGCGCAACATTGTGCTGGCTATGGCCCTGAGCGGTGCGTTGGCCGGTATAGCTGGCGCCGTCGAGGTCATTGGCCTGAACTATTACCATACGCCGGGATTCAGCGCCGGCTACGGGTTCGATTCCATCGCCATTGCCCTGCTGGGAAAAACCCACCCCATTGGCGTGATCCCGGCCGCACTTCTCTTTGGGGCCTTGCGCAATGGAGCCACCGAGATGCAGTTCCTGACCCAGATCCCGGTGGACATCATCTCTGTGATCCAGTCTCTGATCCTGCTCTTTGTGGCGGCCCCCGAGATCATACGCCTCATCTACCGGCTCCGCCCGTCAAAGGAGGAGGAAAAGTTGGTGCTCACACGGGGCTGGGGAGGGTAGCGCCATGCTAATGATGCGATTGACACAAGCGTTGATCGAAAAACGCCACTGGCGCTGGCTATACTACCTGGTATGTTTCCTGCTGCCCATTGTGGGCTTGGGGTTGAGCCTGGTGCTATGGACGCGCAAGGACAAGCCGGCCAAAGACCTGGGTCGCAGCGGCATGGGTATCACCGGGTTAGGATTGGCTATCCAATTCCTGACTCTGTGCACGGCCAATTTCATCCCGCTGCCTGGCACCATCTCGTCCGACGTGACCAGCCTGCTGGCCTCTACCATGCGCATCTCTACCCCGCTGGCCCTGGGAGCCCTGTCGGGCCTCTTTTGCGAAAAATGCGGCGTGGTAAACATTGCTATCGAAGGGATGATGCTGGCCTCGGCTTTCTTTGGGTTCATTGTGGGCCTGTACACGCAGAACCTGTGGATCGCACTAGCCGCGGCCCTGTTCACCGGGGCTGTCCTGGGCCTGTTTCACGCCGTGCTCTCGGTGACGTTCAAGGTCGACCAGATCATCAGCGGCACGGTGATCAACATCCTGGCCATCGGCATCACCGGTTACCTGAACCGGCAGCTCTTTATGGGTACCGTGCCGCAGGCCAGCCCTGGCACATTCCCCATCCTCATCCACACGCCGATCATGGACACCCGGCTGATAGAGTTACCCGTCCTGGGTCTGGTGTTAAAGGAGTTTCTGGACCCCATCGTCATGTCACAGCCACTAGGGTCCGTCCTCAAGGGCGTCCCGCTGCTGGGCCCGACGATCCTGAATCAGCAGCCGCTGGTGCTGACTACACTGATCCTGGTGCTCGTCTCGCACATCGTGATCTTTTACACGCCCTGGGGCTTGCAGACCCGAGCAGTTGGCGAACACCCCCGCGCTGCCGATACCGTGGGCATCAACGTATTCTTTGTGCGTTATGTCAACGTGATGATCGGCGGGCTCATCGCCGGGCTGGCCGGGGCCTACTTTACCCTGGAATCCATCCCTGCCTTTGAGCCGCTGGAAACCAACGGGCGCGGGTTCATCAGCCTGGCCGCCATGATCTTTGGCAAGTGGACGGCCTTTGGTTCCTGGGGCGCGGCCATGATCTTTGGCTTTGCCGAGGCCTTGCAAATATTCTTCCAGAACAAGGGGATCACTGTCTTGCCCAAAGAGTGGGGCTGGGGCTCTGGCTACCAGTTCATCGGCATGTTGCCCTACGTGTTGACGATGGTGGTGCTGGCCGGCGTGGTGGGGCGAGCGGTGCCCCCGGCCGCCGACGGCATCCCATATGAAAAGAGCTAGGGGAGGCTATAACATGACACTCGCACTGGAAATGAAGGGCATTACCAAACGCTTCCCCGGCGTGCTGGCGAACGACAATGTCGATTTTCAACTCGAAAAAGGCGAGATCCACGCCTTGCTGGGCGAGAATGGCGCCGGCAAAAGCACGTTGATGAATATTCTCTACGGCCTGTATCACCAGGACGAAGGCGAAATTTATCTCGACGGCCAACCGGTAGAGATCCGCGACGCCAACGATGCCATCGCGCACCGGATCGGCATGGTACACCAGCACTTTATGCTCGTCAAGCCGCTGACCGTGGCCGAAAACATCATCCTGGGCCAAGAGATCAGACGATTTGGCGCGTTCCTCAACTTGCACGAAGCCGAGCGCCGGATCCGTGCGCTTTCGGACCAGTATCAGCTAGAAGTGGACCCCACGGCCAAGATCCAGGACCTGCCGGTGGGCACTCAGCAGCGCGTGGAGATCATCAAGGCCCTCTATCGCGAGGCCGACATCCTCATCCTGGACGAACCTACGGCCGTACTGACGCCCCAGGAAACGGAACGACTGTTCCTGACGGTCTTTTCCCTGGCCCAGCAAGGCAAATCCATCATCTTTATCACCCACAAGCTGAAGGAAGTCTTTGAGGTAGCGACGCGTATCACGGTGCTGCGCGACGGTCGGGTGGTGGGCACCACGAATCCCAAGGACACCAACGAGCGCCAGTTGGCCGCCATGATGGTGGGCCGCCAGGTTATCCTCAAGGTAGAAAAAGAGCCGGCCCAACCCAAAGAAGCGGTGCTGCAAGTGCAGGACCTGGCGGTGGAAGACGACCGCCACAACCTGACGGTGAACGGCGTGTCGTTCCAGGTGCGGGCCGGCGAGGTACTGGGTGTCGCCGGGGTGCAGGGCAACGGCCAGACCGAGCTGACCGAGGCCATCACGGGCTTGCGCCGTGCCAAAGGGGGCGCGGTGAGCATCCTGGGGCACAACGTCACCAACGCCTCACCGCGCCGGGTCACAGAAGCCGGCTCGGCGCACATTCCGGAGGACCGCCACAAACACGGTCTGGTACTGAGCTATTCGGTGGCCAATAATCTGGTGCTATGCACCTACTACAAGCCGCCATTCGCCAAGGGCGTGGTCATCCAGGAACCCGTCATCGCTGAAAATGCGGAGCGCCTCGTCAAGCAATTCGATATCCGTACGCCCAGCGTGTTCGTGCCGGCCAGTAACCTCTCCGGCGGCAACCAGCAAAAGACCATCGTGGCTCGCGAGTTCAGCCGGCCCATCGAGTTGCTCATCGCGGCCCAGCCCACCCGGGGCCTGGATGTGGGTTCGATCGAGTACATTCACCAGCAGATCATCAAAAAGCGAGACGATGGCTGCGCGGTGCTGCTGGTGAGCGCCGAGTTGGACGAGATCATGGCCCTGAGCGACCGCATCGCCGTGATGTATCGCGGTCAGATCATGGACACGATACCCATCGAGGAGGCGACCAAGGAAAACCTGGGCCTGCTCATGGCCGGCGTCCGGGATGTGGACGAGTTCAAGGAGGCAGTGCTCACTGCGGATTGATATGCGCACGAAAAGTAGGCGTGTAGCCATAGCCCTGTTCGCCCTGGCAATGGCAACCGGCATATTGTTGGGCTGCACCTGCAACATGCTGTCCAGCGGACCGGTTGCCCCGGCGCCAGTGGCATTTCCCACGCAGACCGGCGGGGGACCGCCCACCAGCCAACCCGCGGCGACCGCGCTATCGGGGGGCATGCCCCCGGTAGTGCTGATCCCGCCACCCCCGGGCCAGTCAGCGGCAACTGCTCTGGCCTTTCCGTCGTTGCCGATGCTTTTCGGGGAACCCACGGCGACGCCGATAACTCTTGCCACATTGCCAGCCAGCACGCCACGCGCCCCAACCCGCGAGCCAACGCGTGCGGCGACGGCCCGGCTCACGCCTACGGCATCGCCACCGTCCCTGACCGAGTTGCTTTGCTGTGGCAGCAGTGCCGGGGGCACCTATGTGTGGAGTATCCGGTACCCGGCCGGGTGGCAGGTGGCATACATCCCCAACAACCCGCGCGATTTTCTGGGTGTCCTCATCTCTGACCCCCAGGATACCACTCGCATTGGGTTGATCCCCTCGGCCATGACTCCGCCGGGCACGGCCCTGGACACTGGCGACGTGGACGAGTTCCTGGATGCCTACCGTGCCCAACGCGAGCAGGAGAACCCCGGCTTTCAAGAGTTCCTGCGGCAGCCGGTGACCGGCCTGCCGGAAGGCCGGGTCTGGGCTGGCACCTGGGGGACCGGGGACGACCAGCGGTGGGCCAGCTATCTGGTGGTGCTGTACCCCATCCAGCCCTGGACGTCGGGCCTCCCGCGCGGATACCTGACCATGCTGGGCCTGGAAGCTGCGTCGCCGGCCTGGGGTCGGGGCGTTGCCACCTACGAGGCCCTGCTCAAAACGTTCCAGATGCGCAAGGTATCGGATGGGAGCACGGTGTCACCCGGCACCGAGATGGGCGGTCAGGCCGTCAAGCCATTCCTGATCCGCTGGTGTCCCAATGCCGAGACCTGCTGTACCTGGCGGTCCGTCACCGCCGACCGTGAGAACTGGGCCTGCCCGGTCTGCGACACACCTACCGAACTGTGGCAAGTACCCTGCCATTGAGAACTGTCAAATAGCTTGACTGTTGCGAGGTAAACCGATCATGCGAAAGCTCTGGATCGTCGTATTCACACTGATGGCGTTGGTCGCCCTGTTGACCACGATAGCCCCGGCGGCCACACAAGCCCAGGGTGGGGCCATCAACCCGCTCACCGGCCTGCCGATAGACCCCGGCCTGCTGCAACGACGGCCCATTGCCGTCAAGATCGAGAACTCGGCCTATGGCCGGCCCCAGTCGGGTCTGGACAAGGCCGACGTGGTGTATGAATCCCTGGCCGAAGAGGGCGTGACGCGCTTTTGCGCCATCTTTTACAGCCAGGCCCCCACTACCGTGGGTCCGGTGCGCAGCGCTCGGCCTTCCGACATTGAGATCCTGCCGCAATATCAGGCGGCCCTGGCCTATTCGGGCTGCTCGGTGCCGGTGAAAAAGATGCTTAACGAATCGCCGGACATCCCTCTCGTCGGGCAGATACAGAGTTATGACCCCTACCGCCGCATCCCGCGCCCGGGCATTGAATCGTACCACACGCTTTATGGCAGCGTGCCCAAGATCCGCGAGATGATGGTCCGCAAGGGATACGAAACCCCGGTGAGCCTGGGCGGCTGGCAGTTTGCCAACCCGCCCATCGCCATCACGTCGCCTACGTCAGTGGCGCACGTGGATATTCCCTTTTCCGGCTGGTCGCGCCTGAGCTATCGCTACGACGCCCGGTTGGGCGCGTATCGGCGCTGGTTCAACGACAAGGTCCACTGGGACCGGGAAAGCGAGCAGCAGTACGCGCCAGAAAACGTCATCGTCCAGTTTGCTGACGTGAAAGACGGGCCGTACGTGCGTTATACCGGTGGTGGGGGCGCGTATCTCCTGCTTCAGAATCTCACCGGCGAGGGCCGCTGCATTGTGCTGCGTGGCGGTGCTGTGACCTATGGCAAGTGGGTGCGTAGTGAACGCAACGGCATGACCCGGTGGCTCGACGATAGCGGACAGCCCATCCTGCTCAACCCTGGTCGCACCTGGATCGCCGTGGTGCCCCTGGATACCGATGTCAAGGTGACGCTGGGCACGCCGTATACCGGGTCCCCAACCATCGGCGCCAGCAGCAGTGCCACACCGGCCGCCGGGGCTGGCTCCACTGGCTCGACCGCCCCCACCAGTACCCCTACCCCGACTCGACCGATCGGCCGCGGCGCCCGGGAGTGACCGCGGCGATCAACTGTCCAGAAAAGGAGACCCCATGAAACTCGACTATCCCAAAACGTTTTTGCTGGGCTTTGGTTTTTTGGGCGTTAGCATCATCTGGTCGGTATACAACTCGTTCATCCCGCCATTCCTGCGGGACTATGCGCTGCCGTGGTGGCTGGTGGGCTTTGTGATGACGTTCGATAACATTGCCGGCATCATCATCCAGCCCTACATCGGCCAACTCAGCGACTGCACACGCACGCGATTTGGCCGACGCATGCCCTACCTGATGGTGAGCGCCCCCATCGCGGCAGTGTTCTTTATCTTGATCCCCATCGTTTACCAGAATCTGCCACACACCGGCACTGCGCTGCTCATCCTTTCGGCCGTTATCATCGTGATGAACATTGCCATGGCCATATTTCGCACGCCTACCGTGGCCCTGATGCCCGACATCACCGCGCCGGTGAACCGCAGCAAGGCCAACGGTATCATCAATCTCATGGGCGGTGTGGGCACGGCCCTGGCGTTCCTGGGCGGGGCGGCGCTGTTCCGCCTGAACCCGGGCCTGCCGTTCTATGCCGCTGCGCTCATCATGCTGGGGGCCGTTGGCATTGTGCTACTGGTGATCCGCGAGCGCAAGGACTACTGTTCCACCGAAGGCCAGCCGGCTGGCGAGCGGCCCGGCCCGGTCGCCACGTTCGCCAAGACGCTGCGCGATGCGGCCAGAGTGTTCACGGCGCCGGAAAAGAGCGCCATGTTCATCTTTTTGGCCATCCTCACCTGGTTCATCGGCTATAACGCCATCGAAACGTTCTGGACGTCTTATGGGCGCGAGGTGCTCTATGCGCCGCAGATTGCCGCCGGCACCATGACGCCGGACGAGGCCGTGGCCAAGGCGGCCGGGATGCTTGTGTTCATTGCCCTGTCGTTCCTGGTGATGGCCCTGCCGGCCGGCTTTATCGCCAGTTGGTTTGGCCGCAAGCGCACCATCCTCACCGGGCTGGCGATCATGATCCTGTTGTGGGTGGGCGTGTTTTTCATCAAGAACGACATCTATATCATCGTCGCCCTGGTGCTGTCGGGCGTGGCTTGGGCGTTGGTGAACGTAAACTCGCTGCCAGTGGTGGTGGACCTGGTGCCAGAGAGCGAGGTGGGCAGTTACACCGGGCTGTATTACTTTTTCTCCATGGCCGCGGCCATCATCGCGCCGCCGCTGGCTGGCCTGTTGATGGACTTTGTGGATGTGACCCTCATGCCCTTGTTCGCGCCGGTGTTCATGGCCCTGGCCTTTTTGTGCGTGCTGGGCGTGCGCCGGTCCGAGCCGCCCGAGACGGTGCCAGCCGAGGTATAGCGCTCACTCGGGTGTTCCACGCACAAAAAAGACCTCCGAGGTTTCACGCAAGCGACCTCGGAGGTCTAATTATAGGCCGTTGTTGGGCCGGGTGACTCACTCCCACCGTTCCAGCAGGGCCACGCTCTCCACGTGGAACGTCTGGGGGAACATGTCCACCGGCTGTACCCAACGCAGCACATAGTTGACTTTGACCAGCTCGCGCAGGTCCCGGGCCAGCGTGGCCGGGTCGCACGATACATAGGCGATGCGGCGGGGCCGGTGCCGGATCAGGGACTCTAATGCCTGCGGCGTGCACCCGTCACGCGGCGGGTCCAGTACCACCGCGTCCAACACCGCGTCCACGTTCGGCAGCACGTCCTCCACACGTCCCCGGTGCAACTCAACGTTGTCCAGGTGCGCCGTGTTGCGCTGCGCATCTTCCACGGCTGATTGGCTCAGCTCGATGCCAATGATCCGGCGGGCTACCCGGGCCAGGGCGCAGGTGAACAGCCCCACGCCGCAGTATAGATCGGCCACCACGTCGTCATCGTTCAGCGACAGGGCCTCGCTCACCAGATCGACCAGCACAGCCGCTTGCAGCGTGTTGATCTGGAAAAAAGAGTCGGGCGAGATGTGGTAGCGAATCCCGCCGACCTCTTCGGTCAAGAAATCGTTGCCACAGACCACCACCGG
>JAHJIN010000165.1 GCA_018823415.1 Chloroflexota bacterium
CCTTGGTAATGTACGGATCAATTCCAGCTCGCACTCTGCCCACGGGTAGAAACACCGTGTGGTAGCCTGTTGCTGTGCCTCACGGACAGACGGGGTACCGCCACTTCGTTTATGGACATCCCCGACTTATTGAGAAGATACTGTATCTCCTCCTGCGCCTTTTCAATACGCGTCTTTAACTCTTTCACTAGGCGGTCATGCTTCATGATATCTGACGAGAAGGCTATGCTGGTCCCGGAACCCATGAAAAAGCCAAGTACACGGTGCCAAATGGTCAGCTTTCGCACGCGAATAACATACACCGGGGTTGTAGTGGAAGCCGTGGCTGGAACGATGCTCAAGCCGATTACATCCTGCCACGGGACGCAGCGCCAACTGACCGCGAAAAATTGAACGTGCAACCCTTCTTCGCTGATGCCCAGATCAGGAAACATGTTCAGGACCATTCCCCCGGCAACGAAGCAGAGTAGCGGTAGCGTCAAATAGAAGAGCCAATCCGTAGTCCCACCTGTGGCAGACAGATATCTCGCGAGTAGGACCGGCCATCCCACCAATACCTGGAAAACGCCAACGCACAAGAAGACTGCTCCTATGAGTTTGAGCCCCACTCTGTTCATCAAAGAAGAATGCTCAAAATAGGTGATTTGACTCACGGCCAAAGTCTCCTGTGATAGGGGAGCAAGGCCGCGCCGGCCCTGCTCCCCGTCGTCTCACGTGGGTTATTCCAGCCCCAGCCGCTTTTTGCGCTCGGCCAGTTGCGCGTCGAGCGTGGAGCGCTCCAGCACCTCGTCCATCTGGGCGTCCAGCCGGGCGGCGACCATCTCGCCCCGGGCCGATGCCGTGTCCAGCCGGGTGCGGATCGACTCGGCAATGCGCCCGATGTCGTCGTCGCCGGTGCCCACCAGGTCGTCCAGCGAGCTGATGGTCTTGGTGGTGATCTCTTTGGCCTTGGCCAGGTCCAGCAGGGCTTGCAGTTCTTCGCGCTCCTGCTTGATGGTCGTCAGCTTGGCCTCCAGCTTGAGCTTGGCGTCCAGCAGCTTTTCATACTCGGACTTTTGCCGCTCGTACTGCTCCCGATAGTTGTCCACCAGCCGTTGGGTGGAGTTTAGCTTGCTCTGCGCGGCGACAGCCAGGTCGTCCCGGCCCTGTTGCAGCATGACGTCGATGTTGCGGTCCAGTTCTGTGGCCTTGGCCTCAAACTCGACGTATTTGCGGTTGAGGGTCTTGACCTGCCCGCCGACGGTGGCGGCCGCGTCTTCCAGCTTGTCCAGGTTGTCTTCTACTTCCCGGATATACTGGTCGATGACGGCCATCGAGTTCTGCTTTAACGCCTGATCCACCAGATAGTGCAGGTTGGCCTTGATCAGAGTGCCCACCTTGTCCAGTAGTGATGCCATGTGTGCGTACCTCCTATGGGTTGTGATAGATGACGGCCGTATTGCCGTCGTTTGTGATTTTATAACAGAGTGATAAACCGCTACTTTACCAGGCTCGCTAGACCCGGATCTCGCCCTCTTTGCGACCAAAGTTTATCTTGACACCAACTGCCAGGGTCGCGCTACGGCCGGGCTCCACGTCCTTTTGCGCGCCGTCGGCGCCAATGATCACCCACTTTTCGTTCGAGAGGTTCTTGAGCCCCCACACGCTGGGGTCCTTGGGGTGGCGTATCACCTCGACCACCGGCTGGGAAAAGTCGTACATGCGCTGGTCGTCCACATGGTGCGGAAAGAGCTGGGTATCGTGGTTCAGCATGATGATCTGGTCACCGATGCGGATGCGTGGCGGGAGCTGGATGGGCGCGCCGCACGACCAGCAGGGGCCGGGCTGACCGCCGCCGGCCTTGAGCGCGTCGGGGTCGTAAAAGTTCTCCATGCCGCATTGGGCACAATAGACGATGGAATCGCGCAGGCGGACCATGGCCCCGCGCCATTCGCTCTCGCGGATGCGCTCGTGGGGGTCTTGCAGGCCAGCGGTAAACGCCTCGGTGAACAGGTCGCGCAGGAATTGGGGGTACAGCGGCCAGAAGGCGATGGCGTTGTCGTGGACGCCGGGCACCGGCCGGTTCGAGTCGTCATTCGGGTCAAAGATGAACAGCGGTTCGGTGCCATAGAGCTTGTTCATGGCCGGCAGGTCCAGGCACTTGATCGCCAGCTCGCGCTTGCCCTCCAGTGGGTGGTGGACCATGAGCATGTAGAACAGCAACACGGCCAGGGAAAAGAGGTCGCTCTCGGTGCCGGGCTTGGCCTCGCCGCGCACGATCTCGGGGGCCATGAACCGGGGCGTGCCCAGAACCCCGCTTTCGCCTTCCTTGTCCACGGCCACGTTGTCGTTGTCGCAGATGAGGGCCTCGCCGGTATCCGGGTCAAAGAACACGTTCCCAAACGAGATGTCGCGGTAGCAGAGGCCCTGGGAGTGCAACGCCAGGTAGCTGTCGGCCAGGGTCAGGCCGGCCGTGGTCAGGGCGCGGAAAGACGGCTCGATGCGGCGCTTCATCAGGTCCACGATGCCCTTGAAGCGCGGCTCGCGCAGCGGCATGATGTAGCCAAAGCCGGGCACATCCGGCGATCTGGTCAGCGTCAGGGGCCAGAGGAATTTGGTAGTGGGCGCCCCCTTTTTGATGAGGGTCTCCAGCGCCGTGCGCTGGCGGGGGGTGGCCTGAGCGGGAAAGTACCACTTGAGGGCCACGACGTCCTTGTCGCCCAGTTTGGCCCGGTAGACCTCGCCCTGGCCGCCGCCGCCGAGGAACTTGTCCACTTTGCAGGGCACGCCGGCCTCGGTTTGAACGGTCTGACCGGGTTTGAGGATCTGGTTCATGAAAGCCTCCGTAAAGCGCAAAGTGTGAAACGCGAATCTACGATCACCACGACCACCAGTCAATCTCCAATCCTGGTCTGCGGAGAGAGGCGAGCCCCTCTTCGGTAAGCTGGTTGCAGCCAAACAACTCCAAGACGGTCAAGCTAGTGAGATCGGCCAAGTAGGCAAGGCTTGCATCGGTGATCGTTGCCTGTGAAAGGTCGAGACTAGTCAGGCCAGTAAGGAAACGCAGAGAGGCCAGCCCTGCACCAGTTAGTTGCTTACAGTACGCAAGGCTCAAGGTAGTCAGGTCAGGAAGATCGCGTAGGTGCACTAGCCCTTCGCCGGCAATCTGTGTCTCTCGAAGATCCAGACTTGACAAGCTAGTGAGAACACGTAGGTGAGCCAAATCTGCATCTGTGATCCCCATGCTATAGAGGTCTAGATGCCGGACGCGGTCAATATCGGCCAGGTCTTGCACCCATTGTCCAAAAGCATCACCATGTAGGCCATAGTTGGGGCACAGACCCAACTCGCAATTAGGTGGGACAGGTACGCCACCTGGTGTTTGCCCAAGTTTTTCCCATCCAGTACCGGAATCTGAAAGGCGATGTCCTAGCACGTCGGTCGGCCAAGTGGAAAAGAAAACATACGGCATAGTTGATTCTGGTAGATCGGACACTTGAACGTAACAGTCCAACTCTCCACCGCCCAGCGGCCAACGTCCTCAGCCAGACCGCAATCATCCACCAGCCGCTTGGTCAAGCGGGACAGCAGGAGTTCCAGCGGCGGGTATAGTTTGAAAGTCGGTGGATCCGTACTCCAGGCCAGAACCGTCATGGTGTGGTACAATGCCTCCGCTTGATTGCGGGAGGTCGCGCTATGAAATGGCGGATCGTGGACCTGGTGGCCATCCTGATGCTGGGCGTGCAGTTGACCCAGGGGACCCCTGGCACGCTCGCGAGCGAAAACCCGGACCCGGTGCTGCAGGCTACCCGGTTAGCGGAGCCGCGCGGGGCTGGTGGCTGGCCCGGGTCGTGGTGGTCAGCCGTGACGCTGGGTTACGTGGCGGCGTCCAGTTATGTGCCAGGATCCGGCTGGC
>JAHJIN010000166.1 GCA_018823415.1 Chloroflexota bacterium
ATACCATCAGTGGTCCACAGAACGAAAGTCCCGGGACACTTTTTCAGCACTCTCCTAGTGCCCTTTCACATTACTGATGTTAACTTTCTGCTCCATCAGCCAGGTTGTCCTTTGGGGCCCGGAGTGGAAAAACAAGTCGAGCAAGGCCAAAAATTGGTTCGTAACAGGGCAACATTGCGTTTTCTTGACCAATTTTGAGTTCGGAATGAGATACTCGCTGCCCAGGACTGGTCGATGAAAGGTCGAGATCAGTAGTGTGAAACAGCATTAGTGCATAATCAGGAGACCTTTTCGGTGTCGAGGTCTGTGACGATCTCGCATGCCCCCACAATTAGTCCAACGAGTATCAAACACTATCTGTAGGTGATAAGCAATGCAAGCCAGCGGCGTATCCCGAAGACGTCCTCTGAGAATGCACTAGGTGGGCTTGGCAGAGTTGTGGTTGCGCGGGCAGTCAGTTCGGGGGCGGGCACGGATCTCATGGCCGGTGTTGGCGGCGACACAGCAGTAGCACAGCTGGTCGACGCAATGCCGTGACCAGCAGGCGGATCAGCACGCGGGGCAGTCGGGATGCAAATCTGGATAGGGGATCTGAAAACCAAAGACCTTATCTGGTTTGTGATGCGGAATTCATCAGCCAGCGGCTTGACTGCTTCACCCCATTGGCTCTTGAGTCCCGCGCGACCGCCTTGCCGATGGTAAAGCAGGGTTGTGGAACCAGGTCCGATGCGGTTCAAACGGCGATAAACAGTGACCGGCTTTGCCCTGCAAGGTACAAATAAATGGCGGTTTCCCGTACCGCGGCCTCGGGATCATTGGCTTGTGAAGGTGCTGGTCCTGCCATGTCTGCCTTCCATTTCTGGAGACAGTGTAGAAGAACTGTCAAGTAGGTACTGCAATTGTGCTATTATACAGTATAGAGATATTTTGTGTCAATGACGATTCTGCCTCAGGGGTTGCTGCTATCGAGGACGTTCCCATGTCATTAACATGTACTGCTTGGCGCGCGGTAGGGGGCACGTGTGGGAGACCCGCGAGCCCGGGGTGGATCCCGAGGAAACCTGGGCGAGCGGTGAACATGAGCACTCTACCCTGGAGGAGGCCGTCGCCGTAGCCATCCCAGGTTACCAGGAGCTGGGCCTGTCCTTCGAGCAGGTGGCCCTGGTGGCTGTTGCGGTGGGCCTGGTGCTGAGCACCGGCGCGGAGATCGGCTGCATCGAGTGCGGCGCCGCGGCCGACGACGCTGGGGGTTACACCTCCTGTGGCGCCGGCCCCTTCTGCGTGGACTGCCTGGTAGAGCACGAGTGCGCGATCTGCGCCGGCCGCAAGCCAGGCCAACAGATCTGATCTGACCAGTGGGGGATGGGGGCAGCGGGGGGCCACCGGGCCTGTCCATTGAACCTATCCTGCCAAATCCATGAACCTATAGATCAGGTTTACACGCAGTCCAATGTGTGTCCTGCAGATGGATTCTCGTTAGCGATCCGCCTGACCCTTTGGGCCTGGTGGTTCATTTTTGCCCCGCAGCCTGATACCGACTAGTGGTCTGTAAAAGAACAAGTTCTCCATTCTCCGCAATTCTCCCAGGGGAAATCAGCCCAAGTGGGGAAGTTACATTTTTACAGACCCTTGGCATCCCAGAGCATCATGCTCTGGGATTTTGTTTTATTACCAAAAGCCTATGATCTGGGATTTTACCGGGCTGTTCATGTCTTGAATCGGCTCGTTTGGTGGTTACAATACAAGTGATTGAATTACTATTGTTGAGGTGGTGATGAAAGTTCTAGTAGTCCATCCTGATACTCGTACCAGAGCAGCTATCTCGGAAGCACTAGAGGACGTGAATTGCCAGGTAGCACAGGCCCTATCCGTGCAAGAAGCCCTGGATCTCATGCTAATGTCTTCCGGTGTGTTTGACCTGGTGGTTGCCAGCAATGTCCTGGGCGAGCAGTTTTTGGTCACCGTCAAGCAGCGCCAACCCAACGTATCTGTTATTTCACTCATGCATGGTGCCGCAGATGTATATCTGTGGCCACCAGTGACAGTGGCCAGCTTGACCCAGGCTGTGCAAGCTATTCATACCGATGCGTTACCCAGTTAGTATTGTCCTAGTAATTCTGACAGTTGCGGTGCAATGCACACCTACCGTGCCCATCAGCACTCCCACAGCGCACGTCGCCGCGATTTTTGCCACGCCAACGCCGACGATCACGCCAACGGCCACCTGTGCGCCGGGCCAATGCACACCAACACCGACGGCCACACGCAGTGTCCTGTGGACGGCCACCGCAACGCCAACGGCCACGCCGACCGCCACCCCACGCCGGTCGGCCACCCCCACCCCGACCGGGGGGCGCATCTTGTTTCTATCAGATCGGACCACGACCTGGTGGGGTGCAGCCCAGGTCTATGTAATGAATGCCGATGGCACCAACCAGCGCCCGGCCCCGGACCCCGGGTTATATGACCAATTAGTAGCGCGGGAGGCGTGCTCACACACTGGTATTCAATGCGTGTACGTGGCCTGGAACAAGGATTCAGGCAGCTATGACCTGTATATCCGCAACACGGCCGACGGCTGGACCTTTTACGCTACCGGCGGCCGGTTCACCGAATACAGCCCGGTCTGGTCCCCGGTGGACAATCGCATCGCCTACGTGACTGGCGAGGACGGCAACGACGAGATCCACGTCTGGAACCTGGATACCCGGCGCGACCAGCGGGTTACCTCCGATCCCCAGTGGGACAAGCATCCTACCTGGTCGCCGGACGGCCAGCGCATTGCCTTCTGGAGCAACCGGGCCACTGGTCACAAACAGATCTGGGTAGTAAGCGCCGCCGGCACCGGGGCGCGGAACCTGTCGAACAACAACTACAATGATTGGGACCCGATTTGGGTCAAGTAGGAGCGTAGTTATGGCTCGCTTGAACACGGCTACGATCATCGGCAACATAGCCACCGAACCATATGTAAGTTTGACCAATAATACGAAACGGACAGGCAAGCTCTCGTTTCGACTGGCTGTGCCACGGCCACCGGGTATGCCCCGCAAGTATCGGCGTCAGGGTGATGAACGAGTAGAAATTCCTGATTACATCTCGGTCAGTTACATACACCCTGATGCTGCCGTGGTTAGAGCGCACTTGCGCATAGGCTCGCAGGTGCTAATCAAGGGTGCTTTGGTGTCCCGCGATGACCGAGCTTTGACAATGGCCCTGGGCCGCCCAATAGAAGTAATGGAATTCCATGCTCAGGGCATCGAGTACCTGGATAACATTAACTGGGAAGAGGGCCGGGCCTACGCTGCTCAAAAGGTATATGCGGAGGGATCTCGGTGAGAGAGCGCCGGGTGCTGCGCCTACAATGGCCACTGGTGATACTAGCACTGCTAATGCTGTGCTGCCTGGGGATATGGTTGGTAGGGCCAGGGGTATCGCCACACGTTGCCGGTCAGCCGATACTGCTGTCACAAGATGCGTGGGGCACCGGCCGTTACCTGGATGCCGCCGATGCCTGGCTGCGCCAGGCCACTGCCCAGGAAGAACAACTGTTGCGTGCCCTGGGACCGCTGACGGGCGTAGACTGGCCGGTGCCGGCCGGCGGTTGGCCGGATAGCATCTATGAGCAAGCCCGGCTGGCCCAGGCGGCGACTACCAGCCTGGGCGATGTCCAACACGCTGCCCAGAGCTATGCCGTGCCGGTGAGCCTGGTCCCAACCCATGAGCAACTGCTCGCGTATCTGGATGCCAGCGTCGTGTTCGGCGCGGTGGTCCTGGATTATCTGGGTGGACCAGACGAGGCCAAACTGCCCCAACTGGTCGCCTATTGGCAGGAGGCCCAGGCCCGGCGTGCTGCCGCGCAAAACGCCGTCGCCCGCCAGCGCGAATTGTACGGTTGGTTACGGCTCGAACAGGCCCAAGCCACAGTGCAACCTACCGGAGCTATACCGACATCCATTCTAGGGGCAGAACTAACACCAGTACCGACAAAGGCCAACTTGTCTGTATTTGCTACCCACACGCCGGTGCAGTAACCATGCCAACCACGGCCAGTATCGCGCATCTAACCATTGAACAACTACAACTAAACCTGCTGATGGCACAGGACAATTTCGCTGCTGAGCACCGGGCCCGGGTGGATGCCGAGTCATTAGCAGCGCGCATCGAGGACGAGTTACGCACGCTGGCCACCCAACTGGTAGCGCCAGAACTGGACCTCTACATACGCGAGCATGGCCGGGCACCAGACTTGCATCGTCTGATAGAGATCATGCGCGTCGATGGCAGCAGGCGTTTATCCGGTTGGCGAGCACTGGCCCGTGATCCCATTGCTACCACTGATGAACCCTGGCAGCAAAGAGTCCAGGACCTGCAAACCCAGCTCCGGCGTGCAGAGCAAACCGTGACAGACCTGACACAGGCTCTACGTAACGCAGAACAACAACGTGATACAGCTCGTCGGGATTGTCAAACCCATATCCAGCGCATTCATAGCCTGGAGGTAGACCTGGCTCAAGCCCAGGCTGACACAGTTCCACCAGTTACCGTACTCGATGTAGACTCTCCCCCTGCAGATGCAGATTCCGAGTTGTTGACCCGGGTGCAACCGTTGATCCAAGTCATGGCTGAACACGGTTGGGCCTTGTGGACTCAGGTCCGTGACGAACTGGCCCGGGTCAGCGGGGCCAGCAATCCCACACTATACCGTTGGTTAGACGACGCGGTTCAGGCCCAACTGGTGCAAGTCACCCAGGCAACCAATGAATCTGGGCAAGGCGGCCCGGTACGTCTCGTCGAGTTGACGGCGCTGGGCCAGGCTCAGGCCCAGACTTGGGGCTATACCCTGGTAGATCAGCAACTCCCGGCGCTCTTGGCCACGCACAAGAGCGCCGAACACACGGCCCTCAACCTGCTGGCCGCGGCGGCCTTTGAGGCCCGGGGGTATCAGGTAGACCTGTTTCCTCCAGTTCAGCAAGTGGACGGCAGTCCCTATGACCCGGATTTGCAGGTGGTAGACCCGCAGACGGGCGAGGTCTTTTGCATTGAATGCGAGCGCGACACACGCAAGCATTCCGCTGAACGAAATCGCAAATGGCACCTGGTATACCAGGGAGCCGGGGCCATTAACCTGGTATGCCCCACCTACAAGTCCATGCAGCGATTGATCTCCGAGGTGTCATCCTGGGCACTGACCGGCGATTACAATGTCCCGATACGGGCTACCCATTTGCGGGCTATGACTGCACAGTCATTGTGGGCTATGGAACGAACCTAGTAGCCAGGAGAAGCATATGTACGAGATCGTGATTTCACGCCGATTATTACGCTGGGGCCTGATCTTTATGGTGGTCATGGTTGGACTCCTCGTATTGGCCTGGCAACGTCCCAATTTACCGTCCTGGGCCGGGGGCGCGGGGCCGGACGCTGTAGCCCAAGCCGTGGCCGAAGCGGCCCTGACCGTGGATTACCGGGACCAAAGCACCTGGAAAGCTGGGTTGTATCCCTGGTGCGCGCCGGCCGGTGTGGAATTCTGGGAGACCAACCTGCGTCAGGGCCTGTGGCTGCACGTGGAACAACGGGCCTGGATTACGGAGCAAGTGCATATCGCCGATGTGAGCATCCTGGACCAGTGCGAGCTGGGCGGCGCCGGCGCAGCGGTGGTGCGTGTGCGCGGCCAGGTGATGGCGCGTACCGTGGCCCGCCAGGAACCGTTTACTCAGGTACAGCTCCTGGCCCGCGAGCCGGGCACCACGGATTGGCGGTTCGTGGCCCTGCTGGCCCAGGGTGACACGGCACTCACTGCCGCTGCACCGGCCGCGCAGCAGCTCGTGCTGGCCCCCAGTGAGGCCCCGACTGGCACGGCCCGGGCCTGGCTGAACCAGGACGGTCAGCGGGCGGCCTTGCCAACCACGTTTGTGTCGACGACTAGTGCCCGGTCAACGTCGCCCACCTGGTTGATCTGGCCGGTAGACAACGATATCGCCGTGGCAGTCCCAGCGGCCTGGCCGCCAGGTCGTGGACATGCCTGGCAGGGCTGGACGCTATGAACACACAGCAGTGGGTATCCCAGGCTGAGCAATGGATCACCAGTCAATTCATTTATTCGATCAACGGCGGCCTGTGGATCGCGTACTGGCTATCCGATCACATCTTTCTATTGACTGCCCTGGGATGTATGCTGGTGGTCCTCTTGGTCTTTGACCGCCAGTTGCAACACGCCGCGCACGGTCGGCCATTACGCCACGACCGGGGGACCGCGCCCGTCGTGGGTTGGGAACGGCACCTGATGCAACTCCTTACCCTGATAGCCGGGGGGCTGTGGATCATCGCGGCTTTGAACTATGCGTCGCCAGTGCCTCAGATTGGCGCGGGCATGTGGAGTCTGCTGGTACTGATACTAATCCTGGTACCGGCCGAGCGCGAGGCCACCCAATGGCGTCTCAAGACCGGGCTGATCCTGTACACCCTGCTGCTGTTGGTCCTGCGCTGGTATCTGGACCTGATGCACTCTGTGGATGCCCGCGAGTGGGCGGCCATGCTGGGCTCAGCCGATGAGGCGCAGCGAGTGCTGGCGCAGAACCGTTCGATTGTGGAGATGCTCGGCGTCTTTGCCATCTGGTTTTCCGGGCCAGTAGGTTTTCTTGCCTATGCGGCCCAACGCCTGACCACGATGCGGCCCAGCCTGGAAGCGCCATTCCAGCGCGCCGAGGACCTGGTAGAGGCCATTCGGACCCGGGGTGAGCGGCGGTGATGGCAACAAACGTAGATCACCCCGTTCTCACCGGAGCGTGAGAAAAGGTCATTTCTCACGTCGAACAGCAGACACCACTGAGAACCTTTTCTCACCGTGAGAAACAGGTAGCGATGATAAAAAGGTAATGCCCATGAACCTGCTCAAAAATGCCCACCGCCGCGTGCAAGGATTGCTACACGGAACCAACCCGGTAACGCGACCAGACCAGCACCTAACGCCGCATGACCTGGAGATCCGCACCATAGAACAGGTGTACCACGGCGTAATGCTGGACCACATCCATTATGTACTGGTGGAGCACGAGGCTGGGCAAACGTACCACTATCACAAGGTCGTGCGGCTGTTGCAAGCCCGGTTCTTGCCGCGGGAGATGCGCGAGCAGTACGGCGTTTTGGAACGGATGCGCAAGGTTCTGCGGGGGTTGTACCAGGCTCAAGTTGAGATCGTGGTTATCTACGCGGGCATCTTTGAGCCGTACACTGGCGTGGTCCAGATCTACGGGGTGCAGACCGTGGCCGACGATTATGAGACGGCCCAGGTCCAATCCGCGATGGACATCGTCGCCCTGGAAGCAGCCTTGCGCGGTATCTATGCTCAAAGCGAGTTTGTGCCCATGCCCACCAATGTAGCTGAATGGCTACGCCAGGCGTTTCAGTCGATGCCTTACGCCGGGGTGGCCATCGGCCAGCCGGACCCCCGCGAGAATCCTCGGGGCATGGACAGTGATTCGGTCATGTCGCAAACCGTGGAAGAAGCGACGATGCAGCAGAACGAGATCCTGATGCGGGGCATGGCAGCGCGGCGCGAGGAATTTGTTTGCGTGGTCATGGGCTCGCCGGTGCCGATCCACGAGATCGTGCGCCTGCAGCGAGCCACGGCCCACGAGGGCGGCCGGTGGGCCTCGCTGGAGCGCGGCAGCCAGGGCCTCAACGTGGGCGTATCGCTGCCAGTCATTTTCTCCGGCATGGTCAGTGATGGTGTAGCTACCTCGGCCAGCGGCCAGCGCGGCCACACCGAAGGGCAAAGTCAAACCACTGGAGAAACGGTGGGCCACACCGACGGCTACACCCACGGCCAGACGGTGGGCGAGGCCCATTCAGTGGGTCACACCCAGGGCACCACCGTCACCGATTCCCACGGCCAGACCGTGACTACCGGCGAGGTCCAGGGCACTGGCACCGCTGACGGCACGAGCCATACCACTGGCCATACCGATGGCGTGGCCGATGGGGTATCCCACACCGATTCTGTGGCCCAAACCAAAGGCAAGTCCTGGTCCGAGTCCACAGCCGTGTCTACCGGCACCGGCACGACGTCGGGCTGGAATCAAAGTGCGGGGTCCGGCACCTCGACCGGCCATGCTGCCAGCACTGGCTGGAACCAGGGCAGCAGCACGCCGGCCCAGACCGTGACTCACACCGAGACCGGGCCGGTGGCGTCGGCGAGTGATGTGGCGGCGGCCATGCAGGGCAGCTCGGGCGGCCTGCGGGACCCCCACGCTCCACCCAGTATCCCCACGGCGGCCGATGTCGGCCACGTGAGCCTGAGCGGGGGCTTTCAACCGGCACCCGCGGCCGATCCGCTGGCTTCCGGCGTGGGCGTATCCAGCAGCCTGCCCGGCCAAACTGTGTCGCAGAGCCAGAGCCAGAGCGCGCATCTGGGCGGCAGCCTGGGCGTGGTCGGCACCGGGGTCAACGCCGGGGTCGGCGGCGCGGAAGGACACGGCGTATCCACGCCGGTGGCGCCCACCCAGAGCTACAACATCCCGGCAGCCACGGCTGGCGTAAGCCGGTCAGTGCCGATAACCTCGGCTCAGAGTTTCGGGACCAGTGGAGGAGAGACGGTATCCGCTGGTCAAAACGCCAGCCAATCAGCGGGCGTCAGCGGGGCGACCAGTGCCTCTAGCGGCGTCACCGCGACCAGCAGCCGGGGCGGCATGAGCAGTACCACCCACGGCACGGCTGACAGTACCAGTCACGTGGTATCCCAGTCCGACAGTGTGGCTGATGGGGTCAGTCACGTGGCATCGCAGAGCCAGGCCCGGTCCAGCGGCCTGGGCCTGAGCCGGTCGCACTCGGTCAGTCAATCATCATCAGTGAGTGAAACCATGACCCAGAGCCGGTCTGAGAGCCAGGCGTGGTCATCGTCCGACAGCGTGGCGCGCAGTGAGGCCCAAGGCCAGACCATCGCCGACAGCATCGGGCTGGCCCAGGCCCGCAGCCTGGTTACTGGGCGGGGCATGGGCATGGGCGTGGGCGTGAGCCCCTCCATTTCAGCTTCCAAGACCTACCAGTGGGAAGACCACGTGGCGACGATGGTGGCCGACATCCTGCGGGTGCAGGAGCTGCTGTTGGCCACTGGCGCCGGCGAGGGCATGTACCTGATAGACGCCTACATGCTCACTCGGGATCAGCGCGGCCAGCGGGCGGTGGAGACGCTGTGGAACGAGAGCTTTCACGGCACCGAAGAAGTGGCGACGCCGGCGCAGGTGCGGCGCTTGACCGACGCCGAGGTCGCCTACATTTCGCTGCATGCCCAGGCGTTGACGCCCACCACGCGGCGGCAGTATTTGCCCGGCGTGTGGGAACGCTATCGGGATGCCTCGATGCTGACCCTGCTCCAAACCGCGGCCTTGACCGCGCCGGGCGTGTTCGAGGCCGGGCCGGCGCTGACGGTGCAGCCGCGCATTCCCCCCTACGCCCTGATCCCGGACCTACCGGGGGAGGTCGTGGTGGGCTACCAGGTGGACCACGAGACCGGCGATACCACCGGCGCGGCGCTGCGCCTGACCCGGGAGCGCATGACCAACTGTGCCTTTTTCGCCGACACCCGCTTTGGCAAGTCAGTGGCCGCCGAGTGGTTGGCCAAAGAGGTGCACCAGCAGTGGGATACCCGGGTAGTAGCGTTGGACTTTGGCCTGGGCTGGCGCAAGCTACAGCACCTCATTGCCCAGGATCGCTATGATTTCTACTCGTTGTACCCCGGCGGGCCGCGGCCCATCCGCTGGAACCCGCTGCAGATCGGGACGCGCATCCCGGCCGAGATCCAGATGATGGCCACGGTAGACTTGTTGTGCAACGCTGGCCGGATGGGCGAACGACAAAGTGGCTGGCTGCGCACGGCGCTGCGCGAACTGTACCTCGAAAATGGCGTGCTCACCGATGACCCCGAGGTGCTATGGCCGGACGAGCACAACCTGACGGTCAAGGACAAGCCGGATTCGGATTTAGCGAAGCATCTGCGAGCCTGGTCCTGGGTGCAGGACGGCGAGCGGCCGGCGCTGGACGCCGAACGGCAGCGGCGCGGCTATGGGCCGGTCCCGGCCCGGCTGGTATACCTGCACGAGCTGACCGAGTGGGAAAAGCAGCTCGTCGCCATCCAGCGGTCCCAGCAGGTCGACCTGAGCCTGCTCTACGACCGCATCAAGCAGTACCAGGGGCGCATGGGGCGCGGCAGCCAGACCGACTATGCCGCGCTGGAAGGTATCATCAAGCGGCTGTTCACCTTCCGCTACGGGGCGATGGCCCAGCTCTACGGGCGTGGTGCCGGGTCGGTGGCCCTGGAAAACCTGGGCTGGACGGCCGATGGCCGGCCGGGGGTGGTGGTGTTGGAAGGTGGGGCCACCGAGATGGA
>JAHJIN010000167.1 GCA_018823415.1 Chloroflexota bacterium
GATAGCGCCGAGTGGCAGTAGCCTTGTGCATCGCCATACTCCTGGGAGTGGTTGTCGGCGCTATTATCCCACAGAACCGGCGCGGTGGCTACTGTCTGAGGTTCTCTATGCGGTTGTTAACGTGCGAAATCCAGGCTTAGCCGCCAGGATGTCAAGCTGTGCACTCCACTGATCAAGCTGAGCTTGGAGTTTATCTACATATGCGTCTTTCTTGCTCATGTTATGTCCTCCTCTCAGGTAATTGGGTTGCCCCAGTTTGCTCACGATAGTGTTCACCAGTCGCCGGGCCAGCAAGACTCCTGACACGTACCAGTGCCTATGCTGGCGCATAACCTTCGTAGCGATTCAGCCCGTCGCCGGCCTGGTCGCTAACTAGACAGTATTGCTGCTAATCCTTCGCATAAACGCTGCCTCGTTTGTTTACTCCCGCCGCTCTCGGCGTTGTAGAGCGGAGACAGACCTCCCATTTTGGCGGCGGTGTGTCACCGCATGATAATTGGCAGATAATAGAACTCGAATAGCGGAGTGTTGGTGATGGGGAAGGGGGTGTCGTTGGTATTCATCGTCACTCCACCATTTAGCGACAAAGCTCTACCGATCAGACTTGCGCCGGTATTCAGGGTGATGCTTGCATCCGCGAGGATATTTCCATTGAACCGAGTGCCCGTACCGAGAGTCGCGGAGCTGCCAATTTGCCAGAACACGTTGACAGCTTGACCGCCATTGATCAGCTTCACAGACGAAGAGGATGCGGTTGTGAGCGTGCTCCCGGTCTGGAAAACCCAGACTGCATTGGGGTTGTCCAGGGCATCGAGTGTGAGGATTCCCGTCAACTGAGCCGACGTATCGAAACAATAGACGCCTGGCGTGAGCGTCATTCCGCCCAGATCCTGACCAGTCAAATGAACATTGCACGTCTGGCCTTCTAGAGCATTGTACGCAGTCGTGGCATCGATCTGCGCCTGAGCTGGAACCGGACCACTCGTGTAGATCGTTCCGCGTCTGACCGTGCCGGGCGGAAAGCCAACGACCGATGTGCCTGGGCTGACCCCCACATCCCCAACAAAGACACCCGGGCCGGTATTGGTCAACGTCGAGTAGGCCAGGCCCACAAAGCTCGCCGCGGAACCCAAATTGGGGGGAACTGCATTAAGACTCGGGACGACATTAGCATTTATTGATGACGTGTGAAACGTTTCGTGCCCTTGGGTATCTACATCGGCCAGCCAGTACGTGGCGGTCGGTGGAATGGCCGAGGGGGCAGGCGTAAAGCCGGCCGCTGCTGACGCAACCTGCCAGGCCGCCATGACTACTACAACCAATATAACCCCAATACCCATAGCGCTTGTAGCAATCAGTTTATGTGCCATAATAGCCTCCTTCATCGTAGCGACGCGAAAATCGCCGGGCCGTGCAGCGCTCAAGCCCCCTGTAACGGCACGCGTGCTGAGAAGACGGCGATGCCTCTATTTACGCGAGGACGCCAACCAGCGGCACGCGTGCCGTTATCGGGACGTGCGTTTGCCGTTCGTGCGGAGTGCCAGGCGCCTGTTCCAGTCGCACATTAGAACGGCACCAGGTGAATCCGCCGGGCTTACCGACCGATCAGGATGAGGATACCAGCCGCAATGGCGAGGATCCCCATGACGATGGGTAGTCCCGTAAAGGTGAAGCTGGTCAAGGCGATTAGCCCAGTCAGGATGAGCCAGATGGCCAGCAAGAGCATTCCCAGGTTCTTGGTCAGTTTCATGTTACTCACCTCCTTGTGTGAGAAGTGCGATTCGTGATACCGCCGGCGCACCGCATGCCGCGGTGTCCCACGGGTCTGGGCATGAGTCGTACTCGTGTTCGCCAGTAAGCCATGTGAAACAAGTCCGGGCTTTTGGCCTATAGCTGTTCCTCTCTTCACTCGCCCCCATTGCCCCGGCTAGCGCCGGGCGCGCGAAAACAAGCGGACGATGAGCAACAAGATCACTGCGCCAACGAACGCCACCACGATCGTGGTGAGGTTGAACCCGGTGATCGCATCCGGCATATTGAGGAACGTGGCCGCCAGCCAGCCCCCCACCAGCGCGCCAACAACGCCGACGATGATGTCACCAATCAGGCCAAAGCCCGATCCTTTCACGAACAGGCCGGCCAGAAAACCGGCGATCAAACCGACCACGAGCCATGCTAACAGTCCCATCTTGGTTACCTCCTTGAACATGAGTGGTTCTTTGGGCGCCAGCGGCCAATGGCTCACTGGCGCTCACCTCAACTCCGCAGCGGATCTATGCGGTCCCCCACAGCTTTAGAAGTTTACGATCCCCAACACGTATAGAACGAGGAGGATGACCGCGATGACGAGCAGTATGTGGACTACGCCGCCGGTCCGCGGGATGCTGGGAATGGCGCGCGGACCCAAAAAGCCAAGCAGCCACAGCAGTACCAGAATCACGATGATCGCTATCAACATGAGGTTTCTCCTTTCGCATGATCTATTCGACTGATCTATTGGCTGTCACCCGGTTGACCGACCGGGTGGTAGTTGACTTGACAGTCGCAATTAGGCTTGAGCGCCCTGGATGGCCGTTTTCCCCGCTTCGACAACTGGGGAGAAACGGTCCTTTTGCTCATCGATCATATCCTGACCGCGTTGCCCTAGTTCTTTAGCCCTCTCGTGTACGCTGTCCGTGACCTGGCGGGCTTTGCCGCTGACCTGCGTCACCGCGTCCTCCATGGCGTCGGTCGTCTGATCGCGCAGTTCCACGCCCTTCTGCTGGATTTGGGCGCGGGTCTTTTTCCCTGATTGCGGCGCCAGCAGCAGCATCGCTCCCGCGCCAGCCAGGCCACCAAGCAGCAGTCCGGCTAAAAAGCCCCCCACATTCTTGGCGTCGTTCTCGAGTTCTTGGTTATACTTGCCCATTCTGCCTTCTCCTGTGTCCGGGTGGGAGCCATCAGGAGATTGCTCCCACCATTACGATGAATCGCGGTTAGCCGCTACGGGCGGGCTTCATGCTCCTTCAGCCGCCGGTCGAATTCCTCTTCGGCGCGCTCGCGGGTGTAGCCATACTTCTCTTGGAGCAGGCCGATGAGTTGCTCGGACTTGCCGGCCGCCTGATCCAGGTCGTCGTCGGTGAGTTTGCCCCACCACTCTTTGACCTGACCCCGCATTTGCTTCCACTGGCCTTCGAATACGTCCCTGTTCATGGTGTGATCCTCCTTTCTCTCAAAATGTGATCCTCCTGGATATTTCCGATAAGCTGCTCCCCGTGTACGCCGGGGCTCATCCGTTTCCCCACCGGGAGACCAACCCCGGCCGGGATGAGCCGGTCAGCCGTCTGCGTCAGATTCGGCC
>JAHJIN010000168.1 GCA_018823415.1 Chloroflexota bacterium
ATTGTATGGGGACGGCAAGACCAATATATACCTGTAGCTCATGCACAGGTGGCGGCAAAAAGATTACCGAACGCGCGTGTGCATATTTTCGATAACTGCGGACACCTCCCGATGGTTGAGCAGACACAGGCCTTCAACGCCCTATTGTTGGAATTCTTGGGCAGTTGAGTCATTGTGCCGCCCAATTATGGTCGGCGGGGCGGTCGCCCACCCCGCCGCCACTTCAGAACCGTGCGTGAGACGTTAGCCTCACACGGCTCCTCAGACGATGGGCTTTGGTCACAAGTACCGCTGGTGGTGAGCTTCATCATGACAGTGACCGTGGAGTAGCGCCAAATTACTGAGCGCCTGGTTCCGTCGATTGCCGTCCAGATGGTGAACCTCCATGATGTCTTCTGTCATGAAGCGTAGTCCGCAATGGTAACAGCGGCCTCGCTGCCGTTTCAACAACAGGACAACTCGCTTAGGTTTAGAGGGGTCGCGTCCCAGGCGGGGCACCCAGTAGGTCCAGTCGCCGTCGAAGGGACTCTTGTCCCCGCGCACCTTGATATGACGCTGGATGGGTGTATCCGCGTACTTGACCAACGTGATCTGGCCGTCGCTAAAGTCCAGGCGTTGTCGCCTACGCTGCCAGTAACGTTGGTAGCGCCAGCGTCCACTCTTGCGGGGATGGCGCCATTTGGCCCACTGACGTAGCTTCCAGTACAACTGGCTGTCCATGCGGTCAAAGATTTCCTTCGCCACGCATGTACGGTAGTAAGCCGCCCAACCCCGAATCTTGGGGTTGAGCGCTGCCAGGAGAGCCGTCTGGTTGCTGCCCCGATGAGTGCGAATGACTGCTGCCATCTTGCGCAAGTGGCGCTGTTGCGCTTCCCGGCTCGGCTTGATGATGGTCTTGAAGCCCTGACGACTGCGGTATTGGCCCGTGGGGAATTGCCGCACGGTGAAACCCAGAAAGTCGAACCCGACATGGCCCTCATGCTCTTGCAGCGTGTGAGTGACGCGGGTCTTACTGGGCTTGAATTGCAGGCCCATCTCGGCTAACCAGGTTTCGGCGTACCTTTTCAACTGCATCAGTGTCGTCAGATCGGCGCACAAGATGACCAGGTCATCAGCGTAGCGGATCACCGCTGGGCAGTGCTTCTGAGGTACTGCGCGAGTCACGGCGGTTTCCAGCCCATGCAAGGCCACGTTGGCGAGCAGGGGCGATAGTACGCCCCCTTGTGGCGTGCCGGCCTCCGGGAACAGCAGTTGCCCCTGGTCCATGATTCCCGCTTTGAGCCAGGCCCGCACCAGCCGGGTTATCGGCTGGATAGCGTGTAGTTTGCTCAAGAGGGCGTCATGATCGATGCGGTCGAAGCACTTTTCCAGGTCGGCGTCCAAGACGTACTTGGGCTTGAGTCGGATAAAGTTGAAGATCGCTTCGATGGCATCGTGGGCGCAACGGCCCGGGCGGAAGCCATAGACGTTGGGCTCGAATCGGACTTCCCATTCGGGCTCCATCGCTAGCTTGACCAGCGCTTGCATGGCTCGGTCGCGCATGATCGGGATACCTAGAGGGCGTTGGTCCCCGTTAGGTTTGGGGATGTAGACTCGGCGGATGGGGGCGGCATGGTGGCGCCGGTTGCGCAGCTCGTCTACCATCCTCATCCGTTCGGCTGGCGTCAGATTAGCTACGCCATCGACCCCGGGGGTACGCTTCCCTCGATTGCGCGTAGCGTGGGTGACCTGGCGCACGGCCAGGCACCGCGCTGAGTAGGAGCGAAGCAGCAGCCGTTGGAGATTGCGGACCCGCTGGAAGTCGCCACGGCGAGCGGCTTGATAGATGCGCTTCTGGAGCCGGAAAACGTTCCGCTGGAATTGCTTCCACGGCAGCGTTTGCCAGCCTTCAGTATGTTGTGGGCATGTTATGCCCCTGACATCTGCCACACGCAGTGTCCTGTGGATAAGACCTGAGCTCCTTTGGGGGCCTCTATCGTCCCATCGTCCGTGCCCACGTCAGCGTATCCTGGGCATTACTCCAGGCCTTTGCTTCTTGGGCAATCTCTCCCCCTGGGGCTTGCGGCTGGTTGCCTACTCGGCGTATCGACCGCCACCGAGAGCCGTCAGAGGGTTATCCTGTTCCGTGTGTCCATTTCGCGTGACCGTAGGACGGTACTTCGCTCTGCGGCCGGGTCTCGTAAGAGTGGACGCCGTACAAGAGGGTGGTTGTACGGCCTGAGACCATTCCCATTTTGGGCCAGCCTGCTAACCGACGTCGGCTGGGTCTCCATGACGACGCCTCAGCGCACCTTCACTCGTGTTATCCATAGTCACCTGCTCAACGGGGTCGTACCAGTCGGTTTGACACTTACCGCCTTTCCCTCCCGCTTCTGACGGTGCGCCCGTAAGGGCATCCATTACAGCGGGGTAGCAACCCCACTTCCTGCGGAGAAGGAAGTTGCTCAGCGTCTCACCTGGCGGTCGAAAGGCCAAAGGGGACCACAGCCTGACGTAAAAGGGGAAACGAGGGTTCCATCAAACCGGAGTGTTCCCCAGAGCAATCTCGATATGGTGAAAGCTGGATTGCCTGAAGCCTAAGGTCAAGCGGGGTAAGGCGGTGCCGGGTGGGAACGATGGTGACACCCACTCTCTCCTGAACAGGTTGTCGGAGGTCAGGACAACTTGTATCCGCTCAGGAGACGCGACCCCAGTAAGGGGCTAACGACCTGAAAGGGCCACCTAAGTCGAGAGCACCTGGATGGATGACCAACCGGGGATGGCCCGAGTCTGAGCGCCAAGCAATTGGCTATGGCCGGAGGGCCTGAAAATCAGACCAGGCCACGGAGCTGGCATAGTAGTCGTGAGCGTCACGCCTCACCAGGGAGGGCGGGAGAGCCGCCCACAGGGCGAAGGCCAGCAGGTTTCCCAATTGCGAGGGGTATAGGAGGAGCACAGAGTGCAGGACCCGAATATACTGCTCACAATGCTTAGCCGGATGGCCCAAAAGCCAGAGGTCAAATTCGACAAGCTGTTCCCAAAGCTGTACAATGTCGAACTCTGGCTCATGGCCTACGAACGTATCGCTCCCAAACCAGGGAATATGACGGCTGGAGTAGACGGTCGGACGATAGATGGTACGGGCCTGGAACTCATCGAGCGGCTGATCGCGGACCTCAAAGCCTCCCGGTACAAGCCCCGCCCAGTCCGGCGGACCTACCGCAAAAAGCCTAATGGCAAACTACGTCCGCTAGGTATCCCGTGTTTTGCGGATAAGTTGCTGCAAACGGTCGTCAGCATGATCCTGGAAGCCATCTACGAACCGACGTTTTCAGATGCCTCACATGGTTTTCGACCCCAGCGGAGTTGTCATACAGCTCTGTCTCAGGTCAAGAGAATGACGGGCGTCAGGTGGTGGGTGGAGGGAGACATCGCGGGATTCTTCGACAACCTGTGTCACGATACGTTGATCAGGATCCTGAGCCAGCGCATCACCGACCAACGATTCCTACACCTCATCGAACAGTTCCTACGAGCGGGTTATGTTGAGGACTGGCAGTATCATCGAACTTACTCGGGTACACCCCAAGGCGGGAACCTCAGCCCAGTATTGTCAAATGCCTACTTGAACGAACTGGACCACAGCATAGCTGAAAGGATCAGAACGTTCAACAAAGGGCAGAAACGACAGTTCCGGCGAGAATACTGGCGGATACGCGACCGCCGCAAACGGGCCAAGAAGGAAGCCCAGAAAACAGGTGACTGGACCACGTACAAGGCCCTGACCCAAGAGATGTTGGCTACCCCGGCCACCGAACCCCAAGACCCGCACTTCCGGCGGATGTACTACTGTCGCTACGCCGACGATTTCTTGATCGGCATCGTCGGCAGCAAGGCCGACGCAGCAGCCGAGAAAGAATGGCTGGGCGAATACCTACGGACAGAACTCCGACTGGAATTGGCCCCCGAAAAGACGCTGATCACACACGTGGGGCACCGGGTCCGGTTCCTGGGATACGACATTCAACGGGGTGACGTGAACCGCCGCGTCCGGGTAAAACGGCGGCACGGGTCTGGTGTCCAGCGCACGTGCACCCAAAAGTTGGTGTTACTGTTGCCCAGAGACAAGTGTACCGCCTTCGCCCAGGAATATGGGCAGCACCAAGGGTGGCAAGGGGCGAGTCGCAACAAACTGATCCGCCTGAGTGAACTGGAAATTCTGCTGACCTACAATGCAGAGGTCCGCGGATTTCTGGAATACTACGCCCTGGCGGACAACCTGCCGCGAGTGGCGTCGTCAATCCTGTGGCTCACTAACACCAGCTTTATGAAGACCCTGGCCGCCAAACGAAGAAGCACCGTGCGCAAAGTGGCCCGGAGCATGAAGGGTGGCCCGAACCACTACGTGATAGCGACCCAGCGCAGCGACGGGATGACCAGAGAATATGCTCTGGTGTCCTCCACGAAGCAGCTACGGCGGCAGGAAGTCTCATACGGGGCAGTGGACCACAAGCCCAACACCTGGACGTATCGCGGTCGCACCGAGTTGGGACAACGACTACGGGCGCACCAGTGCGAGTGGTGCGGGACGCAGGAAGGGCCGATAGAGGTCCACCATGTGCGGAAGCTCAAGGACCTGAAAGGGAAGCAGGTGTGGGAACGGCAGATGATCGCCCGGCGGCGCAAAACGATGATATTGTGCCAAGAATGCCACGTGGAACTACACGCCGGGAAGCTCAGTGAAGCCAAAAAGCTAAGGGGAGACTGGAGAGCTGGATACCTGGAAACTCGTATGTCCAGTTCGGAGGGGAGTTCAGTGAAACCTGGTGTGGCAACACGCTAAGGCGCACGGTTCTTACCCTACATTGATGACCAGTCCACAGGATGCTTCGCTTATCGCACGCCAGGGGAGGGTGCTGTCACTCCGTCCACCTGGAGGGTAGGGGTTGACGATTCAGCATCCGGGCTGTATCATCGTACCTACATGAACACACAGTTACGAAAATCGAAGCGACTTTCGCCGCTCAGCCCCCGCGTCCGAGACGCGGTTTCGAGCGAACAGGTCGCACACCACTCAATGAAGCCGACCCCGCTCGCTTTGCTCGCGGCTTCGCTGCGCTCGCCCCACTGCGCCGCGTTCGCGCCTACGGCGCGACGCAGCTTGGGGGGGGCGGCTTATCTCGCGCCCCGTTGGACGAAGCGGCACGTTACCCCCGCCAGGGGTATCCGGGGGGTTCTCTCGCGCACGGGTGGGGCGCGCGGCTGAATTCCATGTCGTTAGGCAAAATTGCCATTCCAATCCACATCATTGAAAGGAGCGAAAAATGAGCTGGATCAGACAGTTACTCGGAAAGCGCAAGCCAGACCCCAAGCCACATCCGCCTGACTACCTTGAGCCACATTCGCCTGACTACCTTGCCCTTGCGGAGATATTCGACAAAGAGTGGACACCGCAAGCGGATAGTGTGCAGACGCGCGCGCGCGCTATTCTTTTGGCAGGCGGTTCTGACGCAGTTGACGCCATTATGCAAGTTGTCGCTCGCGAATCGTGGGGGCGGCAACCGCTGGGATTGCTGCTCGCAGAGATCGGTGACCGCAGAGCGGTGCCCCTCCTAAAAAAGCTATTAGACCGAGGCAAGTTCACGCATTTTCCTGGGGGAGAAGAGAAGATTAGGGCGTTCGTTTTCAAGGGCGATGAAGGTTCCTCACCGGAGTCCGCTGATCGCCTCAACGCAGCCGTGAAGTGCGGTGATACCGAGGAGGTGTGCAAACTCCTAGGCGAAGGGATCAACGTGAATGCCAGGGGGCGGTGTGGCTTCTCACCGTTAGATACGGCGGTGCTAAGCCTGGATTTCGCACGTTAACAACCGCATAGAGAACCTCAGACAGTAGCCACCGCGCCGGTTCTGTGGGATAATAGCGCCGACAACCACTCCCAGGAGTATGGCGATGCACAAGGCTACTGCCACTCGGCGCTATC
>JAHJIN010000169.1 GCA_018823415.1 Chloroflexota bacterium
CGATCACTTTTTTCTCTACAGCCACCGGCCCTTGAGCCACACCTACTGCTATGACCGCTTGCGCACCTACGGGGCGCGCTGCGGGGTGCGGGTGACGCCGCACCAGCTACGCCAGTGCGCAGCCTCCCGAGCGTAGCGAGGGGCTCCTGCGCCACGCTGCTGTTGAACGCTGGCGCACCGACGCGCAGCGTGACGGTGCAGACCATTTTAGGGCACAAGCACATCGACACCACACTGGGCTATGCCCGGCTCTACGACGGCACGCCCCACAGGGCACTGCGTGTGGCCGCGGACTATTACCGGGCCATGCGAGAAGTGGAAAGCCGAATGGCGCTGGACGAGAGCACGGTGGACCCGCCCAGCAGCGGGGAGTTGCTGGCGTTGGTGGACGCGCTGAACTCAGGCACGCTCAACGAGGCTCAGCGGGAGACGGTGCAAATGCTGCGGGCCGCCATCCTGACCCTGGAGGAGACCCGGATGGCGGCCGCGGAGGTTTGACAAGGCGAGGCGGGTTTGCTATACTGGCCTTACCCCCCCATGAGACGGAGGAGGGCCGCCGCCCGGCGGTGGCACCTCTTCCGTTTTCTGTTGCTACTGGAGTGGGCATAAGCTACCTGTGCCCCGGTTCGGGAAAGATGAACAACCGATCACGGTAGCCACTCACAACTTTCAACTTCTAACTTGGTCGTCAGTACCTTGCGCACCTCCCCGGTAGCGACACAGCAAACGTAGACATCCGTGCCACTTCCTACTAGTACACGGCGGCCTAAATCCATCGGTAGTTTAGGCCACCAGTGGCCGGCCAGCATAGGTCCACTTGAACGGCTTGGCCAGCGTGCGGTTGAAGTAGTCGATGAACTTCAGAATGCGCTGCCGTAGTTCCTCCACCGAGCTAAAGCTGGCCCGTTTCAACAACTTGCGGACCAGAATACTGAACCAGATCTCCACCTGATTGAGCCAGGAGGTGTGTTTCGGCGTATAGACAAACCGCACCCGATGGCTGGTATCTTCCAAGAAAGCTTGGCGCGTGGCCATGGACTGCAGGATGCCCGCCTGGCCTTTCACTCCCAGGTCCACGTCAATCTGGCAGACCTCGGCCACCACCTGCACCAGCCCCTCGGACATATGCGTGTTGAGTTGGTCGGCGATGAAGACCCATTCGGCCTCGGGGTCCGTGGCGATGGTCTGGCGCACGTGGGCCACGGTGTCGTCTTCGGTCCGCGTGGGACCCAAGGAGGGCGCGATGATCTGCCCCGTGGCCACTTCCAGGTTGGCGATCAACGTCAGCGTCCCGTGCCGGACGTACTCGAACTCGCGCAACTCGACCTGGCCGGGCCGCACTGGCCGGGTCGGGTACTTGCGTTCGAGGGCCTGGATACCCGTTTTCTCATCCAGACTGACCAGATGGGTGCCCTGGCGATAGCGTGCTGGTGCGGCGGCATAGTGTTCACACACGGTTTTGACCGCCGCGTCGAACTTGGTCGGGTTCTGGGGCCGTTCGTTGTTGAGCCAATAACGGCTCCGGTGGGGTTGTACATCCCCCGCCGCCAGCAACCGGCTCACGTGCCGCCCCGAGATGGTGGGGACGATGTTGCGGTGGCAGACTTCAGCGGCCAGTTCCTGGCCCGTCCAATGCGAGATCTCTCGGCCGGATGCGCGCGGGTCTTCGCAGGCCACGGCGATGATGTGCGCCAGTTGCTCGGGCGTGAAAGTGTCCGGCGTGCCTGGCCGGGGCGCATCGCCCAAGGTCACGCGGACCAAGGCCCCGAGCTCGGCGGTCGTGTGGTCCGCGGCCTCGGCGGCGGCCAGACGCGCCGTGGCCACACCCCAGCGCGTCCGCCACTTGCGGACCGTGTCGACCGTCGCATCGAGCTGGCGCGCGATGGCCGTGTTGTTGGCCCCCGTGGCCGCCGCGAGCACGATCTTGGCCCGCAGGACCAACCAGTAGGGCAAGGTGTAACAGCGGCTGATCTGTTCCAGGATCTCCTGAAATGTGGGCGAGAGTTGGATAGACGTTGGTTGCGGGCCACGCATGATAAGACCTTTCTGCTGCGAGTAGTAGGAACGCGGCCCCAGATTATGCCACAGGAAGACCATCTTGACAACTCCGTTTCACATTCAGGTACCCGAAACTACCGAAGGATTTCCGCCGTGGTGTACTAGCCTGTGCTTGTAGACAAGGAACCACTCGCCATCCGGCGACCACAAGCCCAGGTTCAGATAGGTATTGTCCACATCTCCGGGTTCCCAAAAGGCTTGTCGAGAGACCACTTTGCGCCAATTCGCAGCTTGGCTACCCATGATATAGATGTCCGTCAACTGCCGCTCATCGTAGATGCCGATCAGAAATCGTTGGCCGTCGCGAGACCAACTCCACGCTCCAATCCGCGCATTGACCGAAATCTTGCGTTGAATCAAGCCTGCTCGGTCAGTGATGATCATGTTTCCATTACGCCCAACATAGAATCCATCCCCGTCAGGGGTAAATCCCCACACTTCCCAATCCTCGCGACGTAAGCGCGGGATATCCCCGCCCAATTCTGCACAATCACCGGTGCGCACGTCGAGCAAACAAAGGCGTGTATTGTCCTGACGCGGCCAAAACAGCAATTCGTCTGCTTTTCTGGGATCCCACTCTCCTCCCACACCCCCTTTCTCACCTATTGGCCGGATCGTGCCTGAGGTGACGTTCACAATGTAGAACTGACGATTCAGAGTATCATATTGGTACTCGCGGGTGTAGGCGTATTTTTGGCTGTCTGCTGACCACCCGTTCAGAAAAAGGTAGTGTCCAACATCGCCTCCACGAGGATACGCTGGAGTCAAACGGCGCGCGGCGGTGCCGTCAGGATGGGCTATCCAGATGCTTTCACCGGCCGACTCGACGACAACGTAAGCCACTTGCTTACCATCCGGCGACAACCGGATTCCACCCTTAGCCATATGGTCAGCCATCCATAGGCGTTGGCCTTGTGGTGCCAACGTGTAGATGTTCTCCTCCTCGGGTCTTCCCAACTGGCCCATCGAGAAGAGCAGTGTACCGAATGGCAGTGGGGAGAGGGGGAGCGAGATCGTCGGCGTGACAGGCGATGTTACGGTGTGCGTGAGGTACACGGCAGGCACGCCTGTCACCGCTGCAGTGGGCGTCATGGTAGGCACCGGACATGGTGTGGCAGTGGGCATGAGCGCAGTCGCTGTGGGGGCCGGTGTCACGCTGGGTGATAAGATAGGCGTTATCGGCAGTTGGGTAATGGCCGGTGTAGGGTTTTCACAACCCGGTCCCGCCAGAACGAACAGGAAAATGATCATCGTCAGTGCACCCAGACACCGGTGCTGGGCCGCGATTCGGAGTTGAGTCACCATACATTCACCTCTCAGTACTGTATCCCCGGTCTAGAATATCGCGTCCACTTCTGCAGATCTTTGTATTGCTCTGGGCTGTAGTATCGAGTAGGCTGTGTGCGCTTGGTAGGTTCATCGTGAAAGTATTTGCCAGTGCCGCCGGTAACGTCGCGTATCCCGTACTTTGCGTCAACATAGGCTCTCACTGCCGATGCCCAGAACTTGGAATTCTCGCCAGAGCCGGCAGGATCCAGCATGACGCCAAGCCAGAAGGCTTGATATCGCCAATCGTCTTTCCCGCGCGTAGTATACTCCCCTTTGCCTGCGAGTACAACGGCTTTTATCTCGTCGGCCGAGTATTGGTCTAGAGGTCTATCACCGAACGTTTCCTTGAGCCAGACATACGCTGACTCTACTGCAATCGCATCGGCACCCAGTACGTAATTCCAGTCACCAAACAACGGGTTACTACCTGGCTTCCATAGATCTAGGCTCTCACCCCAGGCCATCAGAACTATCAGCACTTCACCATTCAATGTCTGGAACTCTGCAGCGGAGTTGAGCTTGACCTCAGCGTTCATCAACCGTTCATAATCGGTGGCTCTCCTTCGTTGACGAGCCGCGTCTTCTCGATCAACTACCGGATCGCCATCCTCGTCTTCACCGACAATGGGTGCGTGTCCGCTGGGGTCGATGAACCGGACCGGGTTATTGTAGGCATATGAGTACCTGTTGAGAGCCTGGGGGTTGCCGGGTTCTGGTATAATAGAGTCAGGACTGATCCAGCGGCCCAGTTCGGCATCATACCACCTCGCCCCCATCTGGTACAAGTTAATGTAATCGTCTAGCCGCTGGCCTGTAAAGCGGTAGTCGGTGGCCGGGGTGCCGCTGCCGGGCCGGGTCTCGCCGTAGGGGAGGTAGGACGTGCGGGAGCCGGGCACCTCTGCCCCACCGGCGGTGGTGAGCAGGGCGGTGGAGCCCAGGTGGTCCGCGTGGAGGAAAAAGAGGCCGTTCTGGGCCGGGTCCGGGTGCCCGCTGCGGCGCAGGGCCACACGCTGGCCGGCCAGGTAATAGTGCTTGGTGCTGACCGTGGGGGCCTGGGCCGCCGGGCGGGCCGGCGGCGCGGCCAGGCCTGGCCGGCGACGCGGCAACGCTCACCCTCTGCGGTCCGCCCGCCTCACTGGAAGAGCTCGCCGTCGTAGTGGGCGAACTGCTTCACGTACTCCTCGTTGAGCTCGGCGCCCAGGCCGGGGGCGTCGGGCAGCACCACGTGCCCCTGCTGCACCAGCGGCGCCGCGCTGATGACGTGGTCGTTCCAGCTGGCGTCGTCGAAGCGGTGGAACTCGAGGGCCAGGAAGTTGGGCACGCTGGCGCAGACGTGGCTGTCGCCCAGGGTGCTCAGCGGGCCGCTGTTGTTGTGGGGGGCAAACGGGATGTAGTAGATCTCGGCCAGGTTGGCGATCTTGCGCGATTCCGACAGGCCGCCGCACTTGGAGATGTCGGGCATGATGATGTCCACCGCCTGCTTCTCCAACAGGTCGCGGAAGCCATAGCGCAGGTAGAGGTTCTCGCCGGCGCAGATGGGTGTGCTGGTACCCTCGCGGACGCGGCGCATGGCGTCGACGTTCTCGGGCGGCACCGGCTCCTCCAGCCACATGAGGTCGTACGGCTCCAGGGCATGCGCCAGCTTCAGCGCGGCGTAGGCGTCGTAGCGACCGTGCAGGTCGATGGCCAGGTCCATGTCCGGCCCGATGGCCTCGCGGATCTGGGCCACCTGCTCGACCATCGAGCGCAGCTCGGCAGGGGTCACCGACCAGTTCCACTCGTCGAGCTTGTGCGGGTTGCTGGCGTCGTCGATGTCGAACTTGATGGCATTGTAGCCCAGCGCCCGCACCTGCGCCGCCCGCTCGCCGTAGTCGGCGTGAGCGCTGTCCACGTACAGGCGCACGCGGTCGCGGAAGCGCCCCCCCAGCAGACGGTAGACGGGTGTGCCGATCGCCTTGCCGGCCAGGTCCCAGAGCGC